>NZ_JAENRY010000064.1 GCF_016612545.1 Streptomyces sp. MBT65
GGCCCACCCGCCCCGGCCTCAGTGCGGCAGGCTCGCCGGACTCCCGCCGTTCGCCTCGTACCCCGCGACCGCCAGCGCCCGGTAGACCGCGAACTCCGCCGCCGGGTCCGGGGACAGGGTCCAGGGCAGCGCTCCGACGTGGCCGTCGATGTGTATGAGCTGGTTCATCGCCTCGGACCAGCGTTCCGCGCGGACCAGGAAGAAGACCAGGAGATGGCGGACATGCGCCAGCATCGGGTCGTCGGGGCGGGCCGCGTGGACGGCGAACAGCGCGCCGTGGATCGCCTTCTCCACGACCTCGCTCTGGTAGAAGCTGCTGACCAGGTTCACCTCGGGGAGGTGCTCGAAGACCGCGAACAGCGGCATCGCGGCGAGGAGCGAACCCTGCGGGGCCCGCGCGGCGGCCGCCTCCGCGAACGAGTTCGCCAGCTCGCGCGAGCCGTGCCACTTCTCGCACCAGTAGTGCAGGGCCGCCAGATGCGCCCCCATGTGGGCCGGCGCGCGGTCCAGGATCTTCAGCCACACCTGCTCGAACTCCGGCTGCGGATACGTCAGTCCGCGCGCCACCGACAGCTCGACGATGTACGGGACCGGGTCACCGGGGGACAGCAGCGCCGCCTGTCCGCAGGCGTCCTTCGCCTCCTCCATGATGATCCGGAACTCGTCCGTCCCCCGCGTCGACGTACGCCACGCCTGCTGCACCAGGAACTCCGCGTGCACGGCCGCCCCGCCCGCGTCCTTCGGGTGCTCGAGACGCCACACGCGCAGCCACTGCCCGCCCGGTGTCTCGCTGACCCCGCCGGGCCGCTGCTGCAACTCCAGCGACGCGGCGCCCGCGAAGGCCTGCACGCGCTGCCAGCGCAGCTCGCCCGTGATCTCCGTGCCGGCCAGCAACTGCATCGCCGCGCGGTAGTCCTGCGTGCGCTGCACCAGGTCGAGCACGTCCAGCAGGTCCTGGTCGGGGCCGGGCATGCGGATGTCCAGCTCCTCCTCGCGCACGAAGCCGTAGGCCGCCGGGTCCGCGGCGTCCGGATGGCCCGGCGCGACCTGCTCGATCATCCCGCGCCTGCGCCGCAGGAACGGGAGCAGCACGAAGCCCATCATGAGCAGCGCCATCAGGACCCAGAGAATCTCCATGCGTCAAGCGAACCAGACGGGTCCGACAATTGGCCAACCCGGCCCACCGCCCTGTGGAAAACAACGGCCGCCCGGCCCCGCCACCCTGTGGAAAACCTCCGGATCGCCGTTCACACCGCGCGCGCATTACGCTCGGCCCCATGAGCGACAGGCACATCAGTCAGCACTTCGAGACCCTCGCGATCCACGCGGGCAACACCGCCGATCCCCTCACCGGCGCGGTCGTCCCGCCGATCTACCAGGTCTCGACCTACAAGCAGGACGGCGTCGGCGGTCTGCGCGGCGGCTACGAGTACAGCCGTAGCGCCAACCCCACCAGGACTGCCCTGGAAGAGAACCTCGCCGCCCTGGAGGGCGGCCGCCGCGGCCTCGCGTTCGCGTCCGGACTGGCGGCCGAGGACTGCCTGTTGCGTACGCTGCTCAGCCCCGGCGACCATGTCGTCATCCCGAACGACGCGTACGGCGGCACGTTCCGGCTGTTCGCGAAGGTCGTCTCCCGGTGGGGCGTCGAGTGGTCGGTCGCCGACACCAGCGACCCGGCGGCCGTGCGGGCTGCGATCACACCGAAGACCAAGGTCGTCTGGGTCGAGACCCCCTCGAACCCGCTGCTCGGCATCACCGACATCGCCGCCGTCGCGCAGGTCGCCCGGGACGCGGGCGCGAAGCTCGTCGTCGACAACACCTTCGCGACGCCCTACCTCCAGCAGCCGCTCGCCCTCGGCGCCGACGTCGTCGTGCACTCCCTGACCAAGTACATGGGCGGTCACTCGGACGTGGTCGGCGGCGCGCTGATCGCGGCCGACGAGGCGCTCGGCGAGGAACTGGCGTACCACCAGAACGCGATGGGCGCGGTCGCCGGGCCCTTCGACTCCTGGCTGGTGCTGCGTGGCGCCAAGACGCTGTCGGTGCGCATGGACCGGCACAGCGAGAACGCCACCAAGGTCGCCGACATGCTCACCCGGCACGCACGCGTGACGCGCGTTCTCTACCCGGGCCTGCCGGAGCACCCCGGCCACGAGGTCGCCGCCAAGCAGATGCGGGCCTTCGGCGGCATGGTCTCCTTCCAGGTCGAGGGCGGCGAGGAGGCGGCCGTCGAGGTCTGCAACCGCGCCAAGGTGTTCACGCTCGGCGAGTCCCTGGGCGGCGTCGAGTCGCTGATCGAGCACCCGGGACGCATGACGCACGCGTCCGTGGTCGGTTCGGCCCTGGAGGTCCCCGGAGACCTCGTCCGCCTCTCCGTGGGCATCGAGAACGTGCAGGACCTCCTGGAGGACCTGCAGCAGGCGCTGGGCTAGCCGACGGCGGACAGGGTCCCGTCCCCGGCGACGGACAGCGTCCCGTCCGGGCGGGACAGGGTCCTCACCAACCCGTCAGCGGTGGAGTCGTCTCCGACGGCGGCTCCACCCAGGGGTGGGCCATCAGCGCCCACACGGTGAACGTCACGACCCCCGCCCACAACAGCAGCCACATCAGCCGCCGGGCGGCCCTCCGGCGGCGCAGCATCCGGCCGCCGCGGCGCACGACCTCCGCGTACAGCTCCGGCGGCACCTGCGGCGGAGTCCGCTCCATGATCTGCCGTACGGTCGCCTCCCGCTCCGGCCTGTTCACGCGCGCGTACCCCCGTCCCGGGGCCTCGTCGGCCTCATGACGGCACCACCTCGGCGCCGGTGACCTTCGGTGCCGGACCGCGCGGCGGGTGCAGCAGTGTCGTCGTCGCCCGCCCGCAGATCGCCCGGACCCGTTCCGTGGAGAGGCCGAGCAGCGCCGCGGCCTGTTCCTCGGCGACCCCCTCGTACAACCTGAGGACGATGATCAGCCGCTCCTGGGGCGACAAAGCGCCCAGCGGACTGCCGGGGTGGGGCCGGGCCCGGCCGAGTCCGCCGTACTGGTGCCAGGCCGTACGGGCGAAGCGGGTGGCCAGGTGCTGGCGGGCGCGGTCGTACGGGTCCTCGCCGCGCAGCCGGTCCCAGCTCGCGTACGTGTGCGCCAGGGACAGCGTCAACAGCCGTCGCGCGCGCGGGTTGTCGTCCCGGTCCTCCGCGGTCAGCAGCGTGGCGGCATGCAGCAGCCGCCCTGCCGCGCCCGCGACGAACGCCTCGAACTCCCGGGCACGGCGGGCGCCTTGGGACGTCTGCCGTTCTCGCACCGCGCCGCCTCCCCCCTGAAGGACCCGGTTTCATATGAGGCCAGGGCCGTCGCGAGGTCAAGAGTTCGGTACGAAAGGCGGGAGTCGGGCATCACACACGCGCGTGCCCGCGCCTTTCAGGAACCGCACCCTTCAGGAACCGTGTCCTTCAGGAACCGTGTCCTTCAGGAGTCGCGCCTTTCAGGAATGGCGTCCTTCAGGAAGCCGACGGAGTCTCCGGCACCGCCATCCGCGCGGAGAGGGCGCTGTTGAAGCGTGTGAGGAGCGCGCAGAACACCTCGCGCTCCTCCGGCGCCCAGTCGTGGGTCAGCTCGTCCATCAACTGACGCCTGGACGACCGGACTTCCTCCAGTCGCGACTGCCCGCGCGGGGACAGCTGCAGCACCACCGCACGGCCGTCCTCGGGGTGCGAGGTGCGCTTGACGAGCCCGGTGTCGACGAGCGGAGCCACCTGCCGGGTGACCGTCGAGGAGTCGATCCCCATGCTCGCCGCGAGCGCCTTCACGCCCATCGGACCTTCCTTGTCCAGGCGGTTGAGCAGCAGATACGCGGCGCGGTCCATGGAGTTGCGCACCTGTCCGACTCCGCCGAGCCGGGTCTGTTCGGCACGGCGCGCGAAGACCGCCACCTCGTGCTGCAGCGTGTCGAGGAGACCGGATTCACCGACGGTCGTCATGTCCATCGACATTTCAGGTGTTGTGGGCATGGCCGGAGGCTCGCTTCATGAAGGGGGTGCTGGGTTGGGGGACAGGGTACGCGGATGGAAGGCGGCCCGTACTGGCGCTGCGCAAACCAGTCTCGGAGCTTGGTCACAGCCGGAGCGCGCGCCTGTGAACTGCGATGCTTGAGTCATGAGCTACAGCACGGCTGACTCCTTGCGACCCGTCACCCTCGACGATGTGCGCGGTGCCCAGAAGATGCTCATGGGTGTGGCGCGGGTGACCGGGATGGAAGGCAGCAGGCACCTGACCCAGCTCGTCGGCTCGCCGGTGCACTTCAAGTGCGAGAACCTCCAGCGGACCGGCTCGTTCAAGCTCCGCGGCGCCTACGTCCGCATCGCCGGACTGCTCCCCGAGGAGCGCGCCGCCGGTGTCGTCGCCGCGAGCGCCGGCAACCACGCCCAGGGCGTCGCCCTCGCCTCCGCACTCCTGGGCGTGCGCTCCACGGTGTTCATGCCCAAGGGCGCGCCCCTGCCGAAGATCAGCGCCACCAAGGAGTACGGCGCCCAGGTGCGCCTGCACGGCCACGTGGTCGACGAGACGCTGGCCGCCGCCCAGGAGTACGCCCATGAGACGGGCGCGGTGTTCATCCACCCCTTCGACCACCCCGACATCATCGCGGGCCAGGGCACGGTGGGCCTGGAGATCCTGGACCAGTGCCCCGAGGTGCGCACGATCGTCGTCGGCATCGGTGGCGGCGGACTCGCGGCCGGTGTCGCGGTCGCCGTGAAGGCGCTGCGGCCCGACGTGCGGATCGTGGGCGTACAGGCGGCGGGCGCGGCCGCGTTCCCGCCCTCGCTGGCGGCCGGGCGTCCGATGTCGATCGCGAACCCGGCGACGATGGCCGACGGCATCAAGGTCGGGCGCCCCGGTGACGTGCCGTTCGGGATCGTCGCCGATCTGGTGGACGAGGTCCGCACGGTCAGCGAGGACGAGCTGTCCGCCGCGCTGCTGCTGTGCCTGGAGCGGGCCAAGCTGGTCGTCGAACCGGCCGGCGCCAGCCCGGTCGCGGCGCTGCTGAGCGATCCGCGGGGCTTCGAGGGACCGGTCGTCGCGCTGCTGTCCGGCGGGAACGTCGACCCGCTGCTGCTCCAGCGCATCCTGCGGCACGGCATGTCCGCGCAGGGCCGCTACCTGGCCGTGACGCTGCGGCTGACGGACCGGCCGGGCGCCCTCGCGACGCTTCTCGGGGTGTTGTCAGTGGTCGACGCTAACGTCCTCGATGTGAGCCACGTCCGGACCGATCCGCGGCTCGGGCTCACGGAGGTGGAGGTCGAGCTGCACCTGGAGACGAAGGGGCCGGTGCACTGCGCCGAGGTCGGCCACGCCCTGCGCGAAGCGGGCTACACGGTCATCGACTGAGGTCAGAGCGCACATCGGCTGAGGTCGGCGCCCGTTCGTCACCCGTCCCGTCACTCGTTCGAGAAAATCTGTTGAGAGACGCGATACATCGCGTTATGGTGTGTCTCGTGTCGCCCCCAGGCGGAAGCATGCCGCTCCCACGGGCAGAACAAAAGACACATACCTAGGCTTTCCAAAGAATCCCCGACGACGTGGAGACTGATATGCCAGGCGCCATCTATGCCGAAGGCCTGGTGAAAACCTTCGGCGATGTGAAAGCTCTGGACGGCGTCGACCTCGATGTCCCCGAGGGCACCGTGCTGGGCCTGCTCGGGCCCAACGGCGCGGGCAAGACGACCGCCGTCCGCTGTCTGACCACGCTGCTGCGCCCCGACAGCGGCAAGCTGATCGTCGCCGGCCTCGACGTGCTCAAGCAGCCCAACGAGGTACGGCGCTCCATCGGCCTCTCCGGCCAGTTCGCCGCGGTCGACGAATACCTGACCGGCCGGGAGAACCTCCAGATGGTCGGCGAGCTCTACCAGATGAAGGCCAAGGCCGCGAAGGCCCGGGCCGACCAACTGCTCGACCAGTTCAACCTCGCGGACGCCGCCGACCGTACGGCCAAGACGTACTCCGGAGGCATGCGCCGCCGGCTCGACCTGGCGGCGGCGCTCGTCGTCTCGCCGCCCGTGATGTTCATGGACGAGCCGACCACCGGCCTCGACCCGCGCAACCGCCAGATGCTGTGGGAGGTCATCAAACAGCTCGTCTCCGGCGGTACGACACTCCTGCTGACCACCCAGTATCTGGAGGAGGCCGACCATCTCGCGCACGACATCGCGGTGGTCGACCACGGCCGGGTCATCGCCCGCGGCACCTCCGACCAGCTCAAGGCCCGCACCGGCGGCGAGCGCGTCGAGGTCGTCGTGCACGAGCGCGACCACATCGCGATCGCGTCCGAGGTGTTGCGCGGCTTCGGCAAGGGCGACACCACGGTCGAGGAACACACCCGCAAGCTCACCGTGCCCGTCACCGGCGGCGCGAAGCTCCTCGCCGAGGTCATCCGCGAGCTCGACTCCCGCGGCATCGAGATCGACGACATCGGTCTGCGCCGCCCCACCCTCGACGACGTGTTCCTCTCCCTGACGGGCCACCTGGCCGAGGAGAAGTCCGAGGAGAACGGCACGGACACCGACCCCAAGGACCGCAAGCACAAGAAGGAGGCCGCGAAGTGAGTGCCGTCACCGATGCCGCGCCGGTCGCGGCACCCAGCAGCGCGCTGGGCCAGTCCGTGCACGACTCCCTGGTCGTCGCCAAACGCAATCTGATCCGCATGAGCCGGATTCCCGAGATGGTTATTTTCGGGCTGATCCAGCCCATCATGTTCGTGGTGCTGTTCACCTACGTCTTCGGCGGTTCCATGCAGATCGGCGGCAGCACCAGCGCCACCGACTACAAGAACTTCCTGATGGCCGGCATCTTCGCGCAGACCGTCACGTTCGCCACCGCCAGCTCCGGTGCGGGCATCGCCGACGACATGCACAAGGGCCTCATCGACCGGTTCCGCTCGCTGCCCATGGCGCGCGGCGCGGTGCTGACCGGGCGGACGCTCGCGGACCTCGTGCAGACCGCGCTGACCCTGCTGGTCCTCGCGATAGTCGCCCTGCTGGTCGGCTGGCGGGTCGGCTCGGACGGGGGCACCAACGCGGGCAAGGTGCTCGGCGCCTTCGGGCTGCTGCTTCTGCTCGGGTACGCGTTCACCTGGATCGGCGCCCTGATCGGGCTCAGCGTCCGTACGCCCGAGGCGGCCACCTCCGGCGGCCTGATCTGGCTCTTCCCGGTGACGTTCATCTCGAACGCGTTCGTGGACACCGGCAACATGACCCCCTGGCTGCGCCACATCGCCGAGTGGAACCCGTTCAGCGCCACCGTGCAGGCCTGCCGGGTGCTCTTCGCCAACCCGGGACAGTCGCCCTCGGACGCCTGGCCCATGGTGCACCCGGTGTGGGCCTCACTGATCTACTCGCTGCTGATCATCGTCATATTCCGGACGCTGGCGGTGCGGAAGTACCGCTCGGCCACGGCCTGAGGAACACGCCGGAGACACACGAGGGACAGGCGGGGGACAAGGCGGGAGGCATGACGAAACCCCCGGCGCCGCAAGGCCGCCGGGGGCTCGTCGAAGGCGAGAGGCGATGGACCGGTTCCGAGGGTCAGCCGTTGTACGGCTCAGCCTTGAGGATCGTCACCGAGGCCTTCTTGCCGTTGGGCAGCTCGTACTGCGCCACCTCGCCGACCTTGTGGCCGAGCACGCCGGAGCCCAGCGGGGACTGCGGCGAGTAGGTTTCGATGTCGGCGCTCGCGTACTCGCGCGAGGCGAGCAGGAAGGTCGTCGTGTCGTCCTCGTCGCCGTCGAAGGCGATCGTCACGACCATGCCGGGCGCGACCGCGCCGTCCGTCGACGCCGGCGCCTCGCCGACCTTGGCCTTCTCCAGAAGCTGGGTCAGCTGGCGGATGCGGAGCTCCTGCTTGCCCTGCTCCTCCTTGGCCGCGTGGTACCCGCCGTTCTCGCGCAGGTCGCCCTCCTCGCGAGCGGCCGCGATCTTCACGGTGATCTCGGCGCGCGCGGGACCAGACAGGTACTCCAGCTCGTCCTTGAGCTTGGTGTACGCCTCCTGCGTGAGCCAGGTGACGTCTTCGCTGGTCTGGGTCACAGGTGCTCCTCGTAGGTACTGGGAATACAAAGCATCGCCCTACCCAGAAGAATGTTCCTTCATGGAAGGGCGAAACCACGAGCCTAACAATTCAACGGCGTCAGGGGGAGGACATAAGCCGTCAGACATACGTCAACGCTGGTCAGCGCCTACGTAACGAGGGTGACGTCAGTCGGAGTGGCAGCCCAGCAGCTCGGCCGTGGTGCCCCTGGCCGTGGTGCGCAGGGTGACGACCCTGTCGATGCGGGTCGCGGAGCCGCCGAAGTGGAAGTCCGCGCGGCCCACCTCGGACTGGTCGGCGGCCTGGGAGCGCAGGGTGCAGTAGCCCGTGGTCCCGGAGTCCTTGTGGACCTCGAGATGCACCTTGACCTCGGTGTCCGAGGCCTGGAAGGTGATCACCTCGGCGCTGATCTTGGCCTCGACGACGTAGTGGTAGGCGAAGTATCCGACGAGGGCGAGCAGGCCCGTCGCGAGGACGGCACCGGCGATCCTGAGCTTGTGGTCGGCACGCTCGTCCGACGAGCGGCCGTAGCGGCCCTCGGGCAGTCGCGTACTCGCCGTACTCATGATCGTCCTCCCGGCAAGGGGCTCAAGGGGCTTTCGAAACCGGCCCCCGGAATTATTCGCCTCCCGATTCGGTCACTATAGAAGCCTCCCACCCGCCACCCGACCGCCACCCCTCAACGACGTCCCTGCGGGACGGCACCTGTTGAATTGCACCCCAGGACACCGGGGCGCCGACCTACTGAGGATTGAGTCTTGACTGACCAGCTGCGACTGATGGCCGTCCACGCGCACCCCGACGACGAGTCGAGCAAGGGCGCGGCCACCATGGCGAAGTACGTGTCCGAGGGGGTGGACGTGCTGGTCGTGACCTGCACGGGCGGGGAGCGCGGCTCCATCCTCAACCCGAAGCTCCAGGGCGACACGTACATCGAGGAGCACATCCACGAGGTGCGCAAGAAGGAGATGGACGAGGCCCGCGAGATCCTCGGCATCAAGCAGGAGTGGCTCGGCTTCGTCGACTCGGGGCTGCCCGAGGGCGACCCGCTGCCGCCGCTCCCCGAGGGCTGCTTCGCGCTGGAGGACGTCGACAAGGCGGCCGGCGAGCTGGTGAGGCAGATCCGTTCGTTCCGCCCGCAGGTGATCACCACCTACGACGAGAACGGCGGCTATCCGCACCCCGACCACATCATGACCCACAAGATCTCGATGGTGGCGTTCGAGGGTGCGAGCGACACCGAGAAGTACCCGGAGTCGGAGTTCGGCCCGGCGTTCCAGCCGCAGAAGCTGTACTACAACCAGGGCTTCAACCGGCAGCGCACCGAGGCCCTGCACAACGCGCTGCTGGCGCGCGGCCTGGAGTCGCCGTACGGGGACTGGCTGAAGCGGTGGAACGAGTTCGAGCGCACGGAGCGGGTGCTGACCACGCACGTGCCCTGCGCCGAGTTCTTCGAGATCCGGGACAAGGCGCTGCTCGCGCACGCCACGCAGATCGACCCCGACGGCGGCTGGTTCCGGGTCCCGATGGAGATCCAGAAGGAGGTCTGGCCCACCGAGGAGTACGAGCTCGCGAAGTCCCTCGTCGATACCTCCCTCCCCGAGGACGACCTCTTTGCGGGCATCCGCGACAATGCCTGACATGAGCTCAAGCGCAGCCCTGGCAATGACGCACCTGGTCCCCCTCGCCGAGGTCGACGAGAACAAGGTCACCCCCGGCGTCCTCGGCTTCATCGTGTTCGCGGTGATGGCCCTGGCCGTATGGGGGCTGATGAAGTCCATGAGCAAGCAGATGAACAAGGTCGACTTCAAGGAGGGCGCCGACCCGGCGGCCGAGGCGCGGGCCGAGTCGGGGTCCGCCCCGGCCGAACCCAAGGCCAAGCAGGGCTGAGGCGTCAGGGGGTGCCCGGCACCGGCACCCCCATCACCTCCCGGGCGTGCCGGCTCGGCACCATGCCCAGCCGCCACGCCTGCCAGCCCGCCTCCAGGTTCACGCCCCGCTCCAGCAGCAGCTGGTACGCCTCCACGTAGTCGTCGAGTTTCTCGTCGCGGGACGGGTGCCCGGCGCGGGACAGCTGGGCCAGTTCCTCCTGGGCGACCGCCGTGCCGACCTCGACCCCGCCGGGGGCCGCGTACGGCAGGAGCGTGGCGCGCAGGAAGTGCGCCCAGTCCGCGCCGCGCCGGTCGCCGTACGAGGTGAACAGGCCCACCGCCTCCTCGCAGAGCGTCAGTGCCTGTTGGGTACGGGTGTTGCCCGCGTCGACGACCGCGAGTTCCAGGCAGGTCCACGCCTCGCCGTGGGCGACGCCGATGCGCTGGAAGTCGGCGCGGGCGTCGACCAGGAGCTGGCGGGCGAAGCCGGAGTTGCGCAGCGAACCCGTCTGGGCGGCGCGCTGGTCGCGGGTCACGCGCGCCGAGTGGTGCCGGGCGCAGGCCAGGCCGTAGACGTCGCGCATCCGGGAGAACATCGTGCGGGAGCGTTCCAGCTCGCGCACGGCCAGGTCCAGTTTGCCGATCTCCTCCAGGGCCTGGCCCAGGTAGTAGACGGTCCAGGCCTCGCCGCGCGCGTCCTCGTTCTCGCGGTGCCGGGCGGCGGCCTGGCGCAGGCCGTCCACCGCCGGGGACGGGTCGCCGGCGACCAGCCGGGCGCGGGCGAGTTGGGTCAGCGCCCAGGCCTCGCCGCGGGCGTCGCGGGTACGGCCGTAGATGCCGAGGGCGGTGGTCAGTTCGGACTCGGCGCGTGGGATGTCGCCCATGCGCAGGCCGAGTTGGCCGAGCTGGAAGTGTGCCCAGGCCTCGCCGTGCAGGGACTCGCCGGCGCGGTGCAGGACCAGGGACTCGGTCAACAGCCGCATGGCTTCGGGGAGTCGGGCGCGGTCCCGTTCCACGGCGGCCAGCGCGTGCATCGTCCAGGCGCGGTCCGTGGCCAGTTCGGGCGGGGCCTGGAGGTCGAGGGCCTCGCGGAGTCGGGTCGCCGCTTCGCTGAGGTTGCCCTGGTGGTGGAGGGTGATGCCGAGGGAGCACAGGGCGCGTGCGGCGCCCGCGTCGTGATGGGCCTCCATGTAGAGGTCGACGACGGAGGTGAGGGTGGTGCGCGCCTTGTCGAGTTCGCCGAGCTGCCGGGCGGCGATGCCCGTGCGCCACTGCACCGAGCGGACCAGCAGCCCCTGGTCGACGGCCTGCGCCAACTCGCTGATCTCGCCCAGCCGGTAGAGGTCGCCGCGCAGCAGGCAGTAGTCGCACAGCGCGCCCAGCAGATTGAGTACGGCGCCCTGGTCGACGCCCTCCGCGTGCCGCAGCGTCGAGGTGATGAAGCTAGACTCGTCGTCCAGCCAGCGCAGCGCCTCGTCGAGCGAGGTGAAGCCGTGCGGGCCGAACCGGTCCGAGCGCGTCGACATGTTGCCGTCGACCAACCGCAGGACGGAGTCGGCGAGTTCGCCGTAGTTGACGATCAACCGCTCCTGCGCGGCGGTCCGTTCGGCCGACTCCTCCTCGTCGAGGAGGCGGGCCTGGGCGAAGGCGCGGACCAGGTCGTGCAGGCGGTAGCGGGTGCCGCGGACGTGGTCGATGAGGCCCGCTCGGGACAGGGCCTGGAGGTGGCGGGTCGCCTCCGTCTCGTCCGTGGCCAGCAGGGCGGCCGCCGCGGCCGCGCCCAGCGAGGCCCGGCCGGCCAGCGCCAGCCGGCGCAGCAGCCTGCGGGCCGGGTCCGCCTGGTCGGTGTAGCGCAGCCACAGCGCCCGCTCGACCGGCTCCACCGGGCCGTACGCGCCAAGATCTGTGGCCAGTTGACGCGAGGAACGCGGGCCGAGGGAGGAGCCCGCGACGCGCAGCGCGAGCGGCAGCCCGCCGCACAACTCCCTGATCCGGTCGGAGGATTCGGCGTCGTAGGGCTCCGAACCGTCCCGACCGCTTCGCCCGTCCCGCCCCTCCCGACCGTCCTGCGCCACCGCGCCCAACAGCTCCTCCGCGCCCGCCGCGTCCAGCGGTTCCACCGGCAACTGATGGACCCAGGCGGCCAGTTCGGCGGGCAGGTCGAGGGGCTTGCGGGCGGTGACCACGACCAGACTGTCCGAGCGCTCGGGCACCAGGGTGGCCACCTGCGCGACGTCGGAGGCGTCGTCCAGGACGATCGTCACCGGGAGGCCGGTCAGGTGCTGGTGGTACAACTCGCCCAGCCGCTTGACCTGTTGCTCGGGGGAGGAGCGTTCACGGAAGAGCAACTGCTCGCGGGGCGCGCCGAGCCGGTTGAGCAGGTGCAGCAGGGCGTCGCGGGTGGGCAGTGGGGGTTCGCCCGGGCTGTCGCCGCGCAGATCCACCACGCAGGCGCCGCGGAACTGGTCCCGCAGATCCTGTGCGGCCCGGACCGCGAGCGTGGTGCGCCCCGAGCCGGGTGCGCCGTGCAGCACGACCACCGTCGGCCGGGTCTCCGTGCTCGCGCGGGCCGCCTGCACCAGTTGCCGGATCCGGGCCAGTTCAGCCCGCCGTCCCGCGAACGCGCCCACAGGGTCCGGGAGTTGACCGAAGGACTGCTCCAGCACACTCCGTCTGCGGGCCGCCGCGCTCTTGTCCGTGCCGCGCAACTGCGGTCCCGGCTTCTTCGTCGGCCCGGTGGAGGCGGCGAGCACCCGCTGCTGGTCCAGGAACGGACGGATGCCCCGTACCTCCAGCGCGGTCAGCCACTGCAACCTCAACTGCTCGGGTCCGCCGGGCTGATTGGCGGCACCGGCGCGGTGATGCGCGGCGGGCAGATGGGAGGCGGTCACCTTCACGACGGTCGCCGCCGCGCCCACGACGCCGACGGTGAGCCCGGCGCCGACCGCGGTGCCGGTCCCGGTACCGAGCGCCAGGTCGGCGACGACAGCGGCAACCGCGCCAACAGCCGCCACGAGTAAGGGAGTTCCTCCACCCTCCTTGGCATAGCGCTGCCCGAACCCGATCTGCCCGGCCGCCGCGGTGTCCAACGCCTCCGTATAGGCCGCGTACTCCTCGGCCGCCGTCTGCGCCATGGCGTCCAGCGCGGCCCGGGACCGCGCCAGCAGCACCTGCCCGTCGGTACGCCCGCCGGAGCGCCGCACCTCCTCCTCCACGGCCCGAGCCAACAGCCGCTCGGCATCGCTCCGATGGCCGTCCCGCATGTGTCGTCCCCCTCCGGCGGCAACTCCTTGGCCTATGAGTGTCCTTCGCGGGAGGCGGGAGCGCGAGAGGGCCGACGATCACGGGTCCGCTCGCACCGGGCGCGGTCCTCGACGGGCCACACCCCCGACCGACTGCGCCAGAAGCCGGACTCGGAGCAGAGGCGACGCACGGCCCGGCACTTCTCCGCCGCTCCCGCCCCCGTGGGAGAGTGGACCGGTGAACCGACTGGCCCATGAGACCTCCCCGTATCTGCTCCAGCACGCCGACAACCCCGTCGACTGGTGGCCCTGGTCGCCCGAGGCCTTCGCGGAGGCTCGTGAGCGCGGTGTGCCGGTGCTGCTCAGCGTCGGGTATTCGAGCTGTCACTGGTGCCACGTCATGGCCCACGAATCCTTCGAGGACCACCCCACCGCCGACTACCTCAACGCCCACTTCGTCAGCATCAAGGTCGACCGCGAGGAACGCCCCGACGTCGACGCCGTCTACATGGAGGCGGTCCAGGCGGCCACCGGTCAGGGCGGCTGGCCCATGACCGTGTTTCTGACGCCGGACGCCGAGCCCTTCTACTTCGGTACGTACTTCCCGCCCGCGCCCCGCCACGGCATGCCCTCCTTCCGGCAGGTGCTGGAGGGCGTGCGCAGCGCCTGGACCGATCGGCGGGACGAGGTCGACGAGGTCGCCGGGAAGATCACGCGGGACCTCGCCCAGCGCCAGATCGACTACGGCGGCACCGACGCCCCCGGCGAGAGCGAGCTCGTCGCCGCGCTGCTCGGGCTCACCCGCGAGTACGACCCGCAGCGCGGCGGATTCGGCGGCGCGCCCAAGTTCCCGCCGTCCATGGCACTCGAGTTCCTGCTGCGCCACCACGCCCGCACCGGTTCCGAAGGCGCCCTGGAGATGGCGCGGGACACCTGCGAGCGGATGGCCCGCGGCGGCATCTACGACCAGCTCGCGGGCGGCTTCGCGCGGTACTCCGTCGACCGCGAGTGGGTCGTCCCGCACTTCGAGAAGATGCTCTACGACAACGCCCTGCTGTGCCGGGTGTACGCGCACCTGTGGCGCAGCACCGGTTCCGAGCTGGCGCGCCGCGTCGCCGTCGAGACCGCCGACTTCCTCGTGCGTGAACTCCGTACCAACGAGGGCGGGTTCGCCTCCGCCCTCGACGCCGACAGCGACGACGGGACCGGCAAGCACGTCGAGGGCGCCTACTACGTCTGGACGCCCGCGCAGCTCGCCGAGGTCCTCGGCGAGGAGGACGCCGAACTCGCCGCCCAGTACTACGGCGTGACCGACGAGGGCACCTTCGAGGAGGGGCAGTCCGTCCTCCAACTCCCGGGGACCGAAGGGGTCTTCGACGCCGAGAGGATCGAGTCGGTCAGGACTCGGCTGCTCGCCGCCCGTTCGCGGCGTCCCGCGCCCGGTCGTGACGACAAGGTCGTCGCCGCCTGGAACGGGCTCGCGATCGCCGCGCTCGCCGAGACCGGTGCCTACTTCGACCGCCCCGACCTGGTCGAGGCCGCCGTCTCCGCCGCCGATCTCCTCGTACGACTGCATCTGGACGAGCACGCCAAGCTGGCCCGCACCAGCAAGGACGGCCACGTCGGGGCGAACGCCGGGGTGTTGGAGGACTACGCCGATGTCGCGGAGGGGTTCCTCGCGCTGGCGTCGGTCACGGGGGAGGGGGTCTGGCTGGAGTTCGCCGGGTTCCTGCTCGACCATGTGCTCGCCGGGTTCGTCGACGAGTCGGGGGCGCTCTACGACACCGCCGCCGATGCCGAACAGCTCATCCGGCGGCCGCAGGATCCGACCGACAACGCCGCCCCTTCGGGGTGGACCGCCGCCGCCGGCGCGCTGCTCGGCTATGCCGCGCAGACCGGTGCCGAGCCCCATCGCACCGCCGCCGAGCGGGCGTTGGGGGTCGTGAAGGCGCTCGGGCCGCGCGTGCCGCGGTTCATCGGATGGGGGCTCGCGGTCGCCGAGGCGTATCTCGACGGGCCGCGCGAGGTCGCCGTCGTAGGACCGTCGGTCGATGACGAGGGCGCGAAAACCCTGCACCGTACGGCACTTCTGGGTACCGCTCCGGGGACCGTCGTCGCCTTCGGGGTCGCGGGGAGTGACGAACTGCCGTTGCTCGCCGACCGACCCCTGGTCGACGGTGGACCCGCCGCGTACGTTTGCCGTAACTTTACCTGCGATGCGCCCACGACCGACCCGGAGCGGCTGCGCACCGCGCTGAACAGGTGAAATGTCAGGGTCGTAACCGCCCCAAACGCGACCTGTGCGAGAAATGCTCATCGGCGAGACTCATTGTGATGAAACACGCTCTTCACTGAAATCAGCTGTCCGCTTCACAGATCGCCCATAGTCTCGGCCCGGTGACGCGGCGGAGGTAACTCACCGTCGCGCCGGGGGGAATTGGGGATCCTGGGGGGATCTGTTTTGGTGACGTCTGTCTTCATCGCTGTCGTTTCGCTGGCCCTGTTCTGGATGGCCGCTTTCACCTTGTGGTGGCAGATGCACGCGTGGCGTACGCCCGAAGTGCTCGCCTCCACCCGATTCAGCAGCCCGGACGGGGACGAGCACGTCTCGTTCTCGTTGCTGCTGCCGGCCCGGCACGAGCAAGCCGTGCTGGACCACACCATCCAGCGGCTGCTGGAATCCACACACACCGACTTCGAGATCATCGTGATCGTGGGGCACGACGACCCCGAGACCGCGGCGGTGGCCAACAGCGCCGCCGAGCGCGATCCGCGCGTGCGGGTCGTCGTCGACACCCACGAGAAGAAGAACAAACCGAAGGCCATGAACACGGCGCTGCCGCACTGCCGCGGCGATGTCGTCGGGGTCTTCGACGCGGAGGACCAGGTCCATCCGGAGCTGCTCGCCCACGTCGACCACGCGTTCCGGACGACGGGAGCGGACGTCGTCCAAGGGGGCGTCCAGCTCATCAACTTCCACTCCAGCTGGTACAGCCTGCGCAACTGCCTGGAGTACTTCTTCTGGTTCCGGTCCCGGCTGCATCTGCACGCGCAGAAGGGGTTCATCCCGCTGGGCGGCAACACCGTCTTCGTGCGGACCGGCACCCTGCGCGAAGCCGACGGCTGGGACCCCAACTGCCTCGCCGAGGACTGCGACCTGGGCGTGCGGCTGTCCAGTGTCGGCAAGAAGGTCGTCGTCGCCTACGACTCCGACATGGTGACCCGGGAGGAGACCCCCGGCTCGCTGATGTCGTTGCTGAAGCAGCGAACTCGCTGGAACCAGGGCTTCCTTCAGGTCTACCGGAAGAAGGACTGGCGGCAACTCCCGGGATTCGGGCAGCGGTTGCTCGCCCGCTACACGCTGATGACACCGTTCCTCCAGGCGTTCTCCGGAGTGATCATCCCGCTCAACGCGGCGGTCGCGCTCTTCCTGGACGTGCCGGTCGGCGTCGCCTTCCTCACCTTCCTGCCGCTGGTCACCGCCGCCGTCACCTTCGTCTTCGAGGTCGTCGGACTGCACGACTTCGGCAAGCAGTACGGACTGCGCGTCCGCGCGGTCCACTACCTGAAGCTCGTCGTGGGCGGCCCCTTCTACCAGGTGCTGCTCGCCGGAGCCGCGATCCGCGCAGTGTGGCGTGAGCAACGTGGCCGGAACGACTGGGAGTTGACCTCCCACGTCGGCGCACACCTCACCGAAACCGCAGTGATCCGAGAGGACGTTCCTGCGTGACCTCCACCCTTCCCGCGGTGACCACCACGGTCCCCGCGCAGCGGCAGCCTGCGCCTGAAACCGGTTCGGCCGGTCGAACAGCACCGCCGAGCAGACTCCGTTCCTCGCGCTCCGACCTCCTTCTCTGCGGCCTGCTCCTCGTCGCGATCCTCGTCGTGCAGGGCTGGAACATCGCCGACTACCCGACGCTCAGCGACGACGAGGGCACCTACCTCGCCCAGGCCTGGGCCGTCCAGCAGGGCACCGGCCTGGCCCACTACACCTACTGGTACGACCACCCGCCGCTCGGCTGGATCCAGATCGCGCTGCTCACCTGGATCCCCGCGCACTTCAGCCCCGACTCGATGACCGTCGGCACCATGCGCCTCGCGATGCTGGTGATCAGCGCGATCAGCGCGGTCCTCGTCTACGTCCTCGGCCGTCGCCTCTCGCTGCCGCGCTGGGCGTCGGGCCTCGGCATGCTGCTCTTCGGGCTGTCCCCGCTGTCCGTGATCCTCCAGCGGGAGATCTTCCTCGACAACATCGCCGTGATGTGGATGCTGCTCGCGTTCTGCCTGGCCGCGTCACCGAGTCGCCATCTCTGGCACCACTTCGGCGCCGGTCTGGCAGGCGCGGCATCGGTCCTCACCAAGGAGACGATGCTCGTCATCCTGCCCGCGCTGCTGGTCACCATGTGGCGCCACGGACACCGGGACACACGGAAGTTCGCCCTCACCGGAGCCATCACGGCCTGCGTCCTGATCGGCATGTCGTACCCGCTCTTCGCCCTGCTCAAGGGCGAGTTGCTTCCCGGCAGCGGCCATGTCTCCCTCTGGGACGGCCTCAAATACCAGATGACCAGGCCGGGTTCGGGCTTCATCCTCGACCCGGGCACGGGCTCCTACGGCGTCTTCCACTCCTGGCTCTACTACGACCGTGTCCTGCCCCTGGGCGGCCTCGCCGGGGCGCTGCTCCTGCTGGCCACCTGGCGCTGGTCGGTCACCGCCCGCTCGCTCGCCGGACCCGCGCTGACCGTGGCGATCCTCGCGCTGGTGGCCCTGCGCCCGGGCGGCTATCTGCCCGCGATGTACGTCATCGGCGCGCTGCCCTTCCTCGCCCTGGTGCTCGCCGGGGGCACCGCCTCCGTCGCCCACGCGGTGCTGCGCAGATGGCGCGGAGAAGGGGAGAAACGATACGTCACCGGGGGTCGGTACGCCCTCGCGGCCGCACTGGCGCTCGCCGCCGGCGCCTATGTCGTACCGCAGTGGTACGACGGCGACCGCACCGCCCTGACCGCCGACGCGAACGCCCCCTACCGGGCCGCCTCCAAGTGGCTGTCCACCGAGGTGAAGGACCCGAAGGACACCCGGGTCCTGGTCGACGACGCGCTCTGGCTGGACCTGGTGCACGCCGGGTACCGGCCCGGGCTCGGGGTCATCTGGTTCTACAAGGCCGACCTCGACCCGGCCGTCACCAAGACGCTGCCGGACGGCTGGAAGGACATCGACTACGTCGTGGCCTCCCCGACGGTACGGCGCGACGCGGTCGACCTGCCCAACGTCAAGGCGGCGATCGAACACTCCACACCCGTCGCCACCTTCGGCACCGGCGACGACCGCATCGAGATCCGGCAGATCCAGTCCGAGACCGTGGGAGCCCAGCGATGAGCCAAGAGTCCACTGTCCCCGGGGAGTTGGGTGATCCGGCCGTACGCGGCGCAGCCGCGAGTGAGCCGAAGGGGCGCGCCGGTGTCGAGAGCGATGGGGGCCCCTCCCGCGCGAGCGCATTCGAGCGTGGGGGAGCGCGGAGGCCCGAAGGGCTGAGCACGGTCACGGTCTCGACACCGGCTGGAGCGCCCCGGTGGCGAACCGCGGGAAAAGAGGGGCTGGCCGAGCCCGGTGCCGTCACCATCGTCGTACCGACCTTCAACGAGTCCGCGAACGTACGGGAGTTGCTGCACCGGATCACCGAGTCCGTGCCGACCCGGCTGCCCTGCGAGGTCGTCTTCGTGGACGACTCCACCGACGACACCCCCGAGGTGATCTCCGAGGCGGCGCAGGACTGCCCGTTCCCGGTGACCGTGCTGCACCGGGAGGAACCGGTCGGCGGGCTCGGCGGCGCGGTCGTCGAGGGGATCAAGGCGGCGACGTCCGACTGGATCGTCGTCATGGACGGCGATCTCCAGCATCCGCCATCCCTGGTACCGGAGTTGGTCGGCACCGGTGAGCGGACGCACGCCGGACTTGTCGTCGCCTCCCGGTACATCAAGGGCGGCAGCCGCGAGGGACTGGCCGGCGGATACCGCATCGCCGTCTCGCGCGGGGCGACCTGGCTCACCAAGGGGCTCTTCCCGCGCAAGCTGCGCGGCATCAGCGACCCGATGAGCGGCTTCTTCGCGATCCGCCGCAGCGCGGTGACGGCGGAGACGCTCAAGCCGCTCGGCTACAAGATCCTGCTCGAACTCGCCGTCCGCGGCCGTCCGCGCCAGGTCACCGAGGTGCCGTTCGTCTTCCAGGACCGGTTCGCCGGCGAGTCCAAGTCGACGGCCAAGGAAGGGTTTCGCTTCCTGCGCCATCTGCTCGGGCTGCGCACCGTCTCGCCGGTCGCGCGCATGGTGATCTTCGGCCTGATCGGCGCCACCGGCTTCCTGCCGAACCTGGTCGGCCTGTGGGCGCTCACGCAGGCGGGCATGCACTACGTCCCCGCCGAGATCCTCGCCAACCAGCTCGGCGTGGCCTGGAACTTCTATCTCATCGAGCATCTGCTGTTCCGCGACCGGCGCCGGCACCGCGCCTGGTGGGACAGGGCGGGCCGGTTCGCGCTGCTCGCCAACGCCGATCTGGTGCTGCGGATCCCGCTGATCGCCCTGTTCGTGCACCGGTTGGGCATGGGCGCCGTGTCGGCGACCGCGCTCGCACTGGTCACCACCTTCGTCCTGCGCTTCGTCGGCACCGAGGCACTGGTCTATCTCCCGCGCGGTAAAGGGAGTCGTACAGCAGCAAGGAGAGCCGTGTGAACAAGTACCGCAGAAGAACCGCCTTCGTCGGGGTGGGCGCCCTGACCGCCGGGCTGCTGCTGACCTCGCCGCAGTCCGCCGCGGCCGCGAACCTCGTCCTCAATCCGGGCTTCGAGACGGCGGGCAGCGACGGGATGCCGTACTGCTGGGAGAAGTCCGGCTGGGGCGACAACGACTTTGATTTCGCCACGACTTCGGATGCCCACTCGGGTTCGAAGGCCATGAAGGTCACCGTGACGCGACGGGTCGACGGTGACCGGAAGGCGCTGATCACCGAGTCGACGAGTTGCGCGCCGGTGGTGACGGCGGGCAAGCAGTACGACCTCGGGCTCTGGTACAAGACGACCACGCCGGACGCGAACATCACGCTGTTCCGGCACGACACCACGGCCGGCTGGCAGTACTGGACCGACCTCAAGACCCTCGAGATGCAGGGCAGTTGGACCCAGGCGACGGTCCGTACGCCCGAGGTCCCGGCCGGGACCGACCGGATCACCTGGGGTGTCTCGGTCTACGGCACCGGGTCCGCGACCACCGACGACTACACGATGGACCAGGTCCCGGACACGCTGCCGCCCGCGACCTGCACGGCGACCGCCGAGCAGTGCGCGAACGGCCGTTGGGACGTGCTGCCCACGCAGAACCCGGTCCGCTCGATGCATTCCGTCGTGCTCAACAACGGCAAGGTGCTGCTGATCGCGGGCTCCGGGAACAGCCAGGAGCAGTTCGACGCGGGGACGTTCACGAGTGCGGTGTACGACCCGGTCGCGGGCACGTACAAGGTGATCCCGACGCCGAAGGACATGTTCTGCTCGGGGCACATCCAGTTGCAGGACGGCCGGGTGCTGGTGATGAGCGGCAACAAGGCGTTCCCGGCTGCGGACGGTTCGCACGGGTACGAGGGGTACAAGGACTCGTACATCTTCGACCCGGTGACCGAGACGTACAGCAAGACGAACGACCTCAACGACGGCCACTGGTACCCGTCGGCGACCGAGCTGGGCAACGGTGACGTCATCTCCTTCGGCGGGCTGCGCGAGGACTCGACGGGGTCGGTGACGGCCGAGTACTGGTCGGACGCGCAGCAGAAGTGGCTGCCGTTGTCGCAGGTCAACCAGACCTGGTCGTACTGGGGGCTGTACCCGTCGATGGTCCTGATGCAGGACGGCCGGCTCTTCTACACGGGCAGCCATGTCTTCGGGAACAACATCCCGGGCACGGGCAGCGCGATCTACGACTACAACGCGAACACGATCACATCGGTCTCGGGGCTCCAGAACAAGGACCAACGCGACCAGTCGGCAAGCGTGTTGCTGCCTCCGGCGCAGGACCAGAAGGTGCTCACCATCGGTGGCGGCAACATCGACTCCAACCCGGACGCGAACCGGCTGACCGACATCATCGACCTCAAGGCCGCGAACCCGACGTACACGGTCGGTCCCCAGATCCCGCAGGGGACCGTCGACTTGGGGAACGGCCCGGTGGCCGAGACCGGCGCGCAGGGCAAGATGTACGTGTCCGCCGTACTGCTGCCGGACGGCACGGTGCTGGAGACGGGCGGCGCGCTGCACAACCGGGCGAACCCGGTGTACGAGGCGTCGATCTTCGACCCGGCGACGACGACGTTCGATCCGGTGGCCGCGGACCCCGAAGCCCGCGGCTACCACTCGTCCTCGTTCCTGCTGCCGGACGGGCGGGTGATGTCGACCGGTGACAACCCGGGCAACGGCACCTGGAACCACAACGTGTCGATCTACACCCCGCCGTATCTCCTCAAGGGCACGCGGCCGACGATCACTTCGGTGATCGACAACGAGTGGGAGTACGGCGACACCCAGACGATCACCGTCGACCGGCCCATCGCCAAGGCGGAGTTGATCCGCCCGGCGGCCGTCACGCACTCCTCGGACCCGAACCAGCGGTTCGTGGACCTGCCGCTCTCGGTCAACGGCAACACGGTCGACCTGAACGTGACGAGCAACCCCAACCTGGCACCGCCCGGCTGGTACATGCTGTTCGCGGTGGACGCCAACGGTGTGCCGTCGGTCGCCAAGTGGGTCCATCTGCAAGGCCCTTCGGCCCTGACGACGGACACGGCCTCGGCCCACGTCCACTCCTTCGCCGACGACCTGAAGGGCAAGGTCACCGAGCCCGGCAGGAAGCGGACCTCGCAGAAGGTCTCCGTGACCCTCTCCGGCTGCGACCGCCACTACGGCACGATCAACGTCTGCGTCCCGACGGTCTTCCCGTCCGAGGTCAAGTCGACGACCGCGGCCCGCTGTTCATGGCTCCAGCAGAACTCCTACGGCCGCCTGAAGGTCAACGGCAAGGACGACCCGCTGCGGCTCGACCCCAACAGGGACGGGGTGGCCTGCGGGAAGGGTGACGTGAAGACCGTGCCGACCAAGCGCTAGCGGTCGGTACGGCCCTGGGGCACGGGCTCACTCGGAGAGCCCGTGCTCCAGTACGTCCAGCGTGCGGTCCATGAGGTCCTTGAAATCGTCCCGGTGGCCGTGTTCCGCCCAGTACAGGGACGTCTCCATCAGGGCGCCGATGAGTGCCATCGCGGAGACCCGTACCTCCAGGCTCTCCTGGTCCCGGCCGGTGCGCTCGGCGATGGCCTGGCAGAGCATGTCGCCGGTGACCGACATGCTCTCCATCATGCGTGAGCGCACGGCCGGGACCTGAACCATCAGATGGGTGCGGAGGCGGGAGACCTCCTCGTCCTCTTTCATGCCGTACGCGATGGCCTTGTGCATCACGTACCGCAGCGTGACCATCCACGGCTCGTCGGCCGGGCGGGCCCGGAGTTCGTCCATGATGATCGGGTCGAACTCGTCCGTGATGACGATGTCTTCCTTGGTGGGGAAGTAGCGGAAGACGGTCGACGGCGACACCTCGGCGCGTTCGGCGATCTGCTCGATCGTGGTCGCGTCGTAGCCCTGTTCCTTGACCAGTGCGTACGTCGCGGTGCGGATCGCCTCGCGGGTCTTGATCTTCTTGCGCTCCCGGAGCCCCAGTCGAGGGCGTTCGGCGGGGCTGAAGGGGGAGGGTGCGGCCGTCATGCTGCTCATTGTCCGGCATCCGCCAGAGCGATGGCCACGGCTGCGTCGGTGTCCTCGTCGTCGCTCCCGTCCTCCTTCTTGGCCGGCGCGGCCGGCGTGTTCGGCAGGAACGCCGCGGACAGCAGGGCCGTGACGAGGGCCGCGACCCCGCACACCAGCAGGACCAGGCCCATGCCGTGGACGTACGCGCTGTTCGCGGAGGCGATGAGGTCCGCCGAGCCCGTCCGCCCGCCGACGATGTGGGCCGCGACCACGGACTCCCCGGCCGTGTCCGCCGCCTTCGCGGGCAGGCCGGTGACGTCGAGGCGGTCACGGAAGGAACTGGCGAGCAGGCTGCCGAGCAGGGCGATGCCGATCGCCGCGCCGACCTGGCGCATGGTCATCAGGAGCCCGGCGCCGCTGCCGGCCCGGTCGCGGGGCAGCGCACCGAGCGCGCCGTCCATCGCGGGGACGATCGAGAAGCCGAAGCCGAAGCCGGTGATGGACAGCCACAGCGCGGTGAAGCCGTAGCCGGAGTCGACCGTCGTACGGCTGCCCAGCAGGGCGGCGAAGGCCAGGACCACCAGGCCCGCGCAGACCACGGCACGGGAGCCGAACTTGGCGACGAGCGGCTGTGCGGCGCGGGCCGCGACGATCAGGCCGCCCATCATCGGCAGCAGCCGGACGCCGGTGCCCAGCGCGTCGTTGCCGAGCACCGCCTGGAGGTACTGCGGCAGCACGAACAGCAGGCCGGACAGGACGAACATCACCAGGGTCGCGGCGAGCGTGTTGAAGAGGAAGCCGCGGTGGCGGAGGAGGGCCATGTCGAGCATCGGGCGTTCCATGCGCCGCTCGCGCAGCACGAGCGCGGCCATCACGATCGCGGATCCGACGAGCATGCCCACGATCAGCGGGTCGCCCCAACCGCGGTTGGGCGCCTCGATGATCGCGTAGATGAGGGCGCCGAGGCCGGTCGCCGTGAACGCGGTGGAGAGGGCGTCGACCCTGGGCGAGGCGGGGTCGCGGGTCTCGGGGAGCAGGAAGACGCAGGCGGCGATGCCGATCGCGGCCATCGGGATGTTGACCAGGAAGACCGAGCCCCACCAGAAGTGGTTGAGCAGCCAGCCGCCGATGATCGGGCCGAGCGGCAGGCCGAGCGAGGAGGCCGCGGAGATGATGCCGACGGCCTTGGTGCGCTCGTCGGGGCCGAAGAGCGAGGGCAGCACGGACAGCGCGAGCGGGGTGACCAGGGCCGCGCCGACGCCCATCATCGTGCGGGCCGCGATGACCCAGTTCACGTCGCTCGCGAGCGCGCCGGCGACGGAACCGGCGAGGAAGATGCCGAGCCCCGTGATCAGCATGCGGCGCCGTCCGAAGCGGTCGCCGAGCAGGCCTGCCGGGAGCATCAGGGCCGCGAAGACGATGACGTAGGAGTCCGCCATCCACTGCTGCTGGCCGGTGGTGGCGCCGAGTTCGCCGGCCATCGTGGGCAGGGCGACGTTGAGGATCGTCGTGTCGAAGCCGAGCGTGAGCATGCTCGCGACCAGGGCCCCGAGGGCCCACCAGCGGCGCGGGTCGCGTCGCACGTCGGTGTGATGAGTGACAGTAGCCATAAAATGAGAGTAGCTGTCAAAAGGTGGTTGATGTCAACAGGGTTCCACTGTCAGAACATGACGATCGGGCGGCCGGCAGGGGAACGGGCATGGGAACCGGCAGGGTGACGGGCATGAAAAATGGCCACGGCTGGTGAGCCGTGGCCATGGACGAGAGGTGTCTCGGTTGCTACCCGTGCTGGTACGCCACCAGCGAGATCCCCACGTAGTGCACGAGGAAGGCCGCCACCGTGAGCGAGTGGAAGACCTCGTGGAAACCGAACCAGCGCGGTGACGGATTCGGGCGCTTGATGCCGTAGATCACGCCGCCCGCGCTGTAGAGCAGCCCGCCGACGACCACCAGGACCAGGACGGCGATGCCGCCCGCGCGCATGAAATCGGGCAGGAAGAAGACGGCCGCCCAGCCCATCGCGATGTAGCAGGGGGTGTAGAGCCAGCGCGGGGCGCCGACCCAGAAGACCCGGAAGGCGATGCCGGCCAGCGCCGCGCCCCAGATGCCCCACAGCAGCCACTGGCCCTTGGCGCCGGGGAGCAGCAGCATCGTCAGGGGCGTGTACGTGCCCGCGATGATCAGGAAGATGTTGGCGTGATCGAGTCTGCGCAGGATGCCGTCCATGCGCGGGCTCCAGTCGCCCCTGTGGTACAGCGCGCTGACCCCGAAGAGCAGGCAGGCCGTCAGGGCGAAGATCGCGCAGGCGATACGGGCCCGGGGTGTGTCGGCGAGGGCGGTGAGCACCAGGCCTGCGATCAACACGGCCGGGAACATGCCGAGGTGCAGCCAGCCGCGCAGCTTCGGTTTCGCATGGTCGGGAATCGAGAGCGCGGAAGGACCATGGCCGTGTGTCGGCGTGTCCGTGGGCGCGTCGGGGACGGACGCAGTCATGCGCGCAATCGTACCTACGGAACCGTAAGTTACGTGTCAGTGCGGCGAGATGAGGGTCCGGAAGTGGCCACTCTCTCATGCGTAGCCGAACCCCGGGTACCGGGGGTGAAGCGATGGTGACGCACGGAAAACATGTCGGTGAGGTGCGGATGAGTGGCGATCCTCACGTCGCTCGTCTGTGAGGCCCTCTGGACATATGGGCGGACGGGTCGGATGATCAAATGAGTGCGGTCGGCACCGGATGAGCGCCAAGATCGACCATCGTGAAGCATCCGGGTCGCGGCCCCCACGGGGCAACAAGGACAAAATCCCTCATCATAGGAGCAATCGTGGCGCGCGACATCGCGGCTCCCCCCGTCATCCCCACCGAACACAAGGAACTGATCTCGTGGGTGAACGAGATCGCAGAACTGACCCAGCCGGACAGCGTGGTCTGGTGTGACGGATCCGAAGCGGAGTACGAGCGACTGAGCGAGGAACTCGTCCGAAAGGGCACCTTCCAGAAGCTCGACCCGATCAAGCGCCCCAACTCGTACTACGCCGCCTCCGACCCGACCGATGTCGCCCGGGTCGAGGACAGGACGTTCATCTGCTCCGAGCAGGAGCAGGACGCGGGACCCACCAACCACTGGAAGGCGCCCGCGGAAATGCGGGACATCTTCGCGGGAGAAAAGGGCATCTTCCGCGGCTCCATGAAGGGCCGGACGATGTACGTCGTCCCGTTCTGCATGGGCCCCCTCGGTTCGGACCTCTCCGCGATCGGCGTCGAGATCACCGACTCCGCCTATGTCGCCGTCTCCATGCGCACCATGACCCGCATGGGACAGCCCGTCCTCGACGAACTCGGAACCGACGGATTCTTCGTGCGTGCTGTGCACACGCTCGGAGCCCCGCTGGCCGAGGGCGAGCAGGACGTGCCGTGGCCGTGCAACTCCACCAAGTACATCTCGCACTTCCCCGAGAGCCGCGAGATCTGGTCCTACGGCTCCGGCTACGGCGGCAACGCGCTGCTGGGCAAGAAGTGCTACGCCCTGCGCATCGCCTCCGTGATGGCGCGGGACGAGGGCTGGCTCGCCGAGCACATGCTGATCCTCAAACTGACGCCCCCGCAGGGCGGTTCGAAGTACGTCGCCGCCGCTTTCCCGAGCGCCTGCGGCAAGACCAACCTCGCGATGCTGGAGCCCACCATCTCCGGCTGGACCGTCGAGACGATCGGTGACGACATCGCCTGGATGCGGTTCGGGGAGGACGGCCGGCTCTACGCGATCAACCCCGAGGCCGGTTTCTTCGGCGTCGCGCCCGGCACCGGCGAGCACACCAACGCCAACGCGATGAAGACGCTGTGGGGCAACTCCGTCTTCACCAACGTGGCGTTGACCGACGACAACGACATCTGGTGGGAGGGCATGACGGAGGAGACCCCGGCCCACCTCACCGACTGGAAGGGCAACTCCTGGACACCGGAGTCCGGTTCGCCCGCCGCGCACCCCAACGCCCGCTTCACCGTGCCCGCTTCGCAGTGCCCGATCATCGCGCCCGAGTGGGAGGACCCCAAGGGCGTGCCGATCTCGGCCATCCTCTTCGGCGGCCGGCGTGCCTCGGCCGTACCGCTGGTGACGGAGTCCTTCGACTGGAACCACGGCGTCTTCCTCGGCGCCAACGTGGCCTCCGAGAAGACCGCCGCCGCCGAGGGCAAGGTCGGCGAGCTGCGCCGCGACCCCTTCGCCATGCTGCCGTTCTGCGGCTACAACATGGGTGACTACATGGGCCACTGGGTCGATGTGGCCAAGGGCCGGGACCAGGCGACGCTGCCGAAGATCTACTACGTGAACTGGTTCCGCAAGAACGACGCGGGCAAGTTCGTGTGGCCCGGCTTCGGTGAGAACAGCCGGGTCCTGAAGTGGATCGTGGACCGCCTCGACGGCCGCGCCGAGGGCGTCGAGACCCCGATCGGCGTGCTGCCGGCCAAGGGCGCCCTCGACACCAAGGGCCTCGACCTGTCCGAGGCCGACCTGGACTTCCTGCTCACCGTCGACAAGGACGTGTGGCGCGAGGAGGCCGCCCTGGTCCCCGACCACCTCAACACCTTCGGCGAGCACACCCCGAAGGAACTGTGGGACGAGTACCGGGCGCTGGTGCAGCGCCTCGGCTGAATCCCGTAGCGGAACTGTAAGGGCCCGTACAACGGCGTACGGGCCCTTACCCGTTGGCCTCTATTTCTCGCATCCCCCCTGCCCAGACCGGCATTTCGAGGGACACTCGGGACAACCTGCAACGAACCCCGAAGTGAGGTGAGCGGGGTGCGCACTCCGGTCAGCGATCCGCTCAGCGTGGGGCCGTACCGGATCGCCGGGCGGCTCGGCTCCGGCGGGATGGGATGGGTGTATCTCGGCCGCTCGCCGGCCGGGCGCGAGGTGGCGGTGAAGGTCGTACGGCCCGAACTGGCCGCGGAGCCCGAGTTCCGCGAGCGCTTCGCCCGCGAGGTCGCCGCCGCCCGGCTGGTCAGCGGCGCCTACACCGCGGCCGTCGTCGACGCCGACACCGAGGCCGAACTCCCGTGGCTGGCCACGATGTACGTGCCCGGACCCTCCCTCGCCGAGGCCGTCAGGTCGGACGGACCGCTGCCCGAGGCCCAGGTCCGCAGGCTCGGCGCGTTCCTCGTCGAGGCACTCCAGGCGATCCACGCGGCCAACCTGGTCCACCGCGACCTCAAACCGGCCAACGTGCTGCTCGCCTCCGACGGCCCCCGCGTCATCGACTTCGGCATCTCCCGCGTCGAGGGCGCCCCGAGCCTCACCCAGGCCGGAATCGTCGTCGGCACCCCGCCGTTCATGTCCCCGGAGCAGATGACGGCGGGTCGGATCGGCCCGCCCAGCGATGTGTTCTCCCTCGGCGGTGTCCTGGTGTACGCGCTCACCGGCCGCCCGCCGTTCGGCGCGGGCGAGGCGGTGAGCCTGCGCGTCGTGCACCGCGCCCCCGAACTCGACGGCGTACCACCGGCGATACGGCCGCTGCTCACGCGGTGTCTGGCCAAGCGGCCCGCGGACCGGCCCCGACTCGACGTCCTGCTGGGCGAGTTGCTGGCGCAGCCGCGCCCCGCGACCTGGCCGCCGCCCGCCGTGGCCCGCACGATCGAGGTCCGCCGCGAGGAGCTGGCGGCCCGGCGCGGCGGCGCCACCAGCCTGCCGGTGCCGTCCTGTCTGCTGCTGCACGCGCAGGCCCTGCTGGACGCGGGCCTCACCGACGTCATGGTCACGCGGGCGGTGGCGCGTGGCGACGCCTGACTCCTCCCTGCCGCCCGGCCGGGACTACGACATCGCCTCGTCCTGGCGGCAGTTGACCCACACCTGGGGCGCCCGCCGGAATTACCACGTCGAGAGCGAGGTCGATTCCGTCTCCCTGCAATTCGATCTAGAGGCGTCGGGGCGCACACTCACCGTGCGTTTCATGACCACGAAAAGACTCCTTGTCGCCTTTGTCACCGACGGTCATTCTCTGCGCAAGGATCAATTGGCGATCGCCGCCGCCGCGTCGAACGCGTGGAACACCGAACAGCTGAATCCCATGCTCTCGGTGTGGGACGTACGCGGACCGAGACCGTGTCTCGCCGGGGTCTGCGACCTCCCGTTGACCTGCCGGATCTCCCAGGACGATTTCGATGTTCTGGCCAGTGATTGGGTGGAACGGGCGCGACAGATGTTCACCCGTTGTCATCAGGTTTTCCAGCTGTAGAAGTGAATTGAGCATTCTCACTCAACCCCTTTCGGCCACCGCCCTGTTGCCTCCACTATGGGCGCCAACGGGGGGTCGTCATGAGACGTACGTTGTTCACTGTCCTGCTGTTCGGCTTGTTGATCGCGGTGATTCCGGGGAGTCCGGCGACCGCGGCCGGCGCGGACTGCGGCAAGAACTTTCCGACGCGGCTGGGCTGCTGGCAGGACGCGCTGGACGACGGGGCCGTGGTCACGGTCACGCTGAAAAAGCCCCTGGGCTTCGACACCGGCACGAAGGGCGGCGCGGACGCCGTCCGCAAGAACCTCAAGAACCTTCAGGTCCAGGTACCGGCCGGTGTCCACACCGGCCAGGGCGGCACGGCGCTGCTGATCCTGGCCGGGCGTCCACTCGTCGACCGGAACGCCCGGATCGACCAGTTGGACGCCCGGACACTGGCCGAACTCCCCTCCTGTGACAGCGACTTGTGCAAGGCGCTCAAGAGGTCCAAGTTCACCGGCGGCCAACTGATCGACAAGAAGGTGGGCGTCGCCGAACTCGGCGGAGAGACGTCCACGGACCACACCCGCGTCCTGCTCATCGCCCTGACCGCCGTACTGCTCCTGCTGCTCCTGGCCCTCCTCCTCGTGGTCCGCCGGTCCCGCACCCCGGCCGTCGCGGGCGCCACGGCGCTCCGCTCCGAGGAGACCACCGCCGAGACCACCGCCCGCCTGCGGCCCGTCCCACCC
>NZ_JAENRY010000650.1 GCF_016612545.1 Streptomyces sp. MBT65
GGGCGTAGAGGGTCGGGCGGCCGGGGGCGGGGGTGCGTTCCCGGGCGATCCACGCACGCCAGTCGGCGGCCCACGCGGCGGCATTGCGGGGATCCCACAAGCTCCGGTAGGTGCGCCACTTCGCGTCGGCGGTACGCAGGCCGTGCTCGCCCAGGCGGTTGAGATGCCCGTCGTGCTGGAGCCAGGCGTGGGCGCTGTCGTCGATCTGCCACTCGGTGGCGGAGATGAGCGGGGCAGAGCTGCTGCTGCTCTTACTACCGTTCACCTTCGGTTCTCTTCTGTTCTGGGGGTCGGAATCCGCACCCCCCTCGGGTCGGAATCCGTACCCCCTGGGGGCCGGACTCTGTTCCCCGGGGCCGGATTCCGATCCCCCCTCGAAGGGCTCGGCAGGGTCGGATTCTGACCCCCCGAGGGCCGGATTCCGACCCTGTTGGGGTGCCGGATTCCGGTCCCCCTCCCGAGCCTCATCGGCGAGGAACCGGGCGGCGATTGGGAGGCGGTAGTACGTCTCGCCCCTGGGTCCCTTGCGGTCTGGGAGCTGTACCAGTTCGCCGTCGGCGATCAGCTTGGCGAGTGCGTCGCGCACGGCGGTGCGGGAGGCGTTGGCGCGTTTCATGAGGGTGGGCACGGACGCGTAGGCGACGCAGTGTCGGTCGCGGCACCGGTCGGCGATCAGGGCGAGGACCATGCGGGCGGTGCCCTTGCTGTGGCTGTGGTCCCACACCCATTCGCGGGCGTCGTAGCTCATCGGGCGGCGGCTCCTGGGGGTCGGTGCATGGAGGTGCAGTCGGCCCTTGTCGGGCGGTGCACAGGGAGGGAGTTGGCCCACTGCCCCGGCCGACGGCGCGGGGGAGGGCTGGTGGCGCCGTATAGCCAAGACAGCCACATCCATGCCGCTCAAGTCCAGCATTCCGCCGAGAAATTCAGACAGCTGACGGCGAACGCTTACTGCGAGCTAGGCATCCCCAAAATTATAAACGCGAATCGGCCGCTGCCGAAATAACGGACCGTCAGGCGAAGCCAGAAGCATCACATCGGCAAGCCGTTGACG
>NZ_JAENRY010000651.1 GCF_016612545.1 Streptomyces sp. MBT65
CACCAGAAGCGCGAACCGACAAGAAAGGGGGCGGCCACCGGCCGCCCCACCACTACTCCCGCACCAGGGGATGCGCCGGTGTTCCCGGCCCGCCCCTCCCCCGCCGGCCACGAGCGCACCCGCTCCGGCCCGGCCGCCGCGCGCGATCACGTCCGCGGGCAACGAGCCCCGGCCGGCATCAACCGCCCCGCCCCGCCTCCGACGGACCGCCGACGTCTCCTTGACCCGGCGCCCGGTCCGCGCAAGCGGCCCGAACTCCCCGGCTCCCGGGCGGAGTTCCTCGACGAGGACCGCACCCGGCTGCCGGCCCGCATCCACGACGCCCACGTCCCCGCTCCGGGCCGCCGGGCCTGCGAGCCGCCGGGGCGAACGCGTCCCGCATCCCGTCCCCGGCCGCCGCAGGCAGCCGGTGTCTCAGCCGCTGTCGGGAGCCCGGTGCCCGGCATAGGGCCCGCCGGGACGCTGCGCGGACCCGGGCCCTTCTTCCGGCCCCGCCGCCGTCTCCGCCTGCTGGGCGAACGGCTCGTAGGAGGCGCCGAAGGCCACCAGGGACAGCCACAGCCGCCGTACGACATAGTCCGCCAGCGCCCGCCGGCCGCCCCGCAGCACCCGTCCCATGCCCGCCCCTTCCACGCGTCGCCCGTCTCCTTCTTGCGTTCTTACGCAGGCTGCCAAGAACGGCTCGCGGATGACTTGAGAACGGCACGGGCGCGGTTGCGGCGGACGGCGTCAGTCGATACCGCGCACCACGTGCGGCTCCCCCCACTCCTCCTCGTCGATCCCCGCCAGGAGCAGCGGCGGCGTACAGGACAACGGCAGGGACAGGGGCAGGGGGGCGTCCGCCGCCTCCTGGGACGGCCTGCTGTCCACCTCGGTGATGGTGATGTCGTACATCGCGTCCTCCTCTGCTCGGTGCTGATCAGAACGGCCGTGATCCGGCCTGTACGGGGCCCCGGCGCTCCGGGGGCGGGCGCCTGCGGCGAGCGGTGCGGGCGGGAACCCGCTTCGGCCGCCACCCGCACTCCCCCGGTGGCGATGCGTCCTGTCACCGCGCTACGCACGACGACTCTCCTTTCCTACGGCTCCCACGGCCCCCTCCCGTCACCGGGCGGGGTGGTCAGAGGCCGGCGGCCGCCCTCAGGTGTCCGGCGCGGTCGGTGCGCTCCCACGTGAAGTCGGGGATCTCCCGGCCGAAGTGGCCGTACGCCGCGGTCTGCGCGTAGATCGGCCGCAGCAGGTCCAGGTCACGGATGATCGCGGCCGGACGCAGGTCGAAGACCTCGTCGATCGCCTTCTCGATCCGGTCCGTGTCCACCTTCGCCGTGCCGAAGGTCTCGACGAAGAGGCCCACCGGCTCGGCCTTGCCGATCGCGTACGCCACCTGCACCTCGCAGCGGGAGGCGAGGCCCGCGGCGACGACGTTCTTGGCGACCCAGCGCATCGCGTACGCCGCCGAACGGTCCACCTTGGAGGGGTCCTTGCCCGAGAACGCGCCACCGCCGTGACGGGCCATCCCGCCGTACGTGTCGATGATGATCTTCCGGCCGGTCAGACCCGCATCCCCCATCGGACCGCCGATCTCGAACCGGCCCGTCGGGTTCACCAGCAGCCGGTAGCCGTCCGTGTCCAGCTTGATGCCGTCCTCGACCAGCGCCTTCAGCTCCGCCTCGACCACGAACTCACGGATGTCGGGAGCCAGCAGCGACTCCAGATCGATGTCCGAGGCGTGCTGCGAGGAGACCACGACCGTGTCGAGACGGACCGCCTTGTCGCCGTCGTACTCGATGGTGACCTGCGTCTTGCCGTCCGGGCGCAGGTAGGGGATGGTCCCGTTCTTGCGGACCTCCGACAGACGCTTGGCGAGACGGTGCGCCAGGAAGATCGGCAGCGGCATCAGCGTCGGCGTCTCGTCCGTCGCGTAGCCGAACATCAGGCCCTGGTCGCCCGCGCCCTGCTTGTCGAGCTCGTCGTCGTCGCCCTCCACACGGTTCTCGTACGCCGTGTCGACACCCTGCGCGATGTCCGGGGACTGCGCACCGATGGACACCGACACCCCGCAGGAAGCGCCGTCGAAGCCCTTCTTCGAGGAGTCGTAGCCGATCTCCAGGACGGCCTCGCGCACCAGTTGGGCGATGGGGGCGTAGGCGCGGGTGGTGACCTCGCCGGCGATGTGGACCTGGCCGGTGGTGATGAGGGTTTCGACCGCGACGCGGGAGGAGGGGTCCTGGCGCAGCAGCGCGTCCAGGACGGTGTCGCTGATCCGGTCGGCGATCTTGTCGGGGTGACCTTCGGTCACGGACTCCGAGGTGAACAGGCGACGGGGCATGGCTCTCCAAAGGGTCGCGGCCCGGGACGCGGCCCTTTGGAGAGCCATGCC
>NZ_JAENRY010000652.1 GCF_016612545.1 Streptomyces sp. MBT65
GGTCGCGAAGCCCTCGTTGAGCCACATGTCGCGCCAGGTCTTCGGGGTGACGGAGTTGCCGTACCACTGGTGGGCGAGTTCGTGGACGAGGGTGGCGGTGTCGGGGGCGCCGGGGAAGAACGGGCGGTTCTGGGTCTCCAGGGCGTAGCCCGCGTCGCCCCGGCGGTCGACGATCGCGCCGGTGGAGGAGAAGGGGTACGGGCCGAAGTTGTACTCCTCCCACTCCATGATCTCCGGGAGCTGTGCCAGTACCTTGCGGCTCGCCTCCGCCTCGTGCGGGTCCACCGCCGTGTACACGGGGAGGCCGTTGCTCGTGGTGCTGCGGGTGATGTCGTAGTGGCCGATCGCGACCGTCGCCAGGTATGTCGCCATGGGCTGTGTGGTGCGCCAGGTCGAGGTCGTGCGGCCGTCGGCCGTCGTCGTCTCCGACCTCAACTCGCCGTTGGAGACCGCCTGGAGGCCCTTCGGGACGGTGATCGTGATGGTGTACGTCGCCTTGTCGGAGGGGTGGTTGTCGCTCGGGAACCACGCCATCGCGCCGGTCGGTTCGCCGAGGGCCAGCGCGCCGTCGGCCGTGCGCAGCCAGCCCTCCTCCGAGCCGTCGGGGTCGGTGAGCGTCTCGGGCGTGCCGGAGTAGTCGACCGTCGTCGTGAATGTCCTGCCCTGGGGGAGGGTGGCGGGCGGGCGGACCTTCAGTTCCTGGCCGGTGCGGGTCCAGTCGGCCTTCCTGCCTTCCACCGTCAGGGAGTTGACCTTCATGCCCTTGAGGTCCAGGTCGAAGGCGGAGAGGGGGGCGGTGGCCCGGGCCGTGATCGTCGTCGTGGCGGTGAGCGCGTGGGTGGTGGGGGTGTAGGCGAGGGTCAGGTCGTAGTGGGTCACGTCGTAGCCGCCGTTGCCCGCCTTCGGGAAGTACGGGTCGTGTACGCCCGCGCTGCCGGCGGTGCCCTGGACGCCCGCCGACCCGCTGCACGCCGTCAGGAGGAGGGCCGCCAGTGCACAGGCGGTGGCTGTGGGGACGCGGGGCGAGGGGCGAGGCG
>NZ_JAENRY010000653.1 GCF_016612545.1 Streptomyces sp. MBT65
CCCCCAGACCCCCCTTCGGCCCTGAAGGGGCCTCGTCCTCAAACGCCGGACGGGCTGACTATGGGCGGCCTGCGCTGGAAAGGTGCCGGACGGGCTGGGTGGTGCGGCCTGTCTCGGAGAAGTGCCGGACGGGCTGAATCTGCGGGCCCGTGTCGGAGAGGAGCCGACAGTCCGACCCCCTCACGGCAACACCCTGCACAGCGCCTCCACCGCCCCCGTCCACGCGTGGTCCGGTGGTGTGCCGTAGCCGACGACCAGGGCGTCCAGTGGGGTGGTCTGGGCGTGTTCGTGGCGGTAGAAGGACAGGGAGTGGAGGGCGAGGCCCTGCCAGGCGGCGGCTTGGACCACGGAGTGTTCGGTGCCGGGTGGGAGGCTGAGGACGGCGTGGAAGCCGGCCGCGATGCCGGTGGCGTGGACGTCGGGGGCGTGCTGGGCGAGGGCGTCGACGAGGGTGTCACGGCGGCGGCGGTAGCGCAGGCGGGCGGCGCGGACGTGGCGGTCGTAGGCGCCCGAGGTGATGAACTCCGCGAGGGTCAACTGGTCCAGGACGCCGCAGGTGTCGATGCCGCCCTTCGCCTTCGTGACCTCGTCCATGAGTGAGGGGGGCAGGACCATCCAGGCCAGGCGGAGGCCGGGGGCGAGGGATTTGCTGGCGGTGCCGAGGTAGACGACGTGGTTGGGGTCGAGGCCCTGGAGGGCGCCGATCGGCTGGCGGTCGTAGCGGAACTCGCCGTCGTAGTCGTCCTCCAGGACCAGGCCTCCGGTGCGCCGGGCCCAGTCGACCACGGCGGAACGGCGGTCGTGGTGCAGGGGGACGCCCATGGGGAACTGGTGGGCGGGGGTGAGCAGGACGGCGGATTCGTCCGTCAACTGCCCCGGGTCCGTGCCCAGTTGGTCGAAGGGGAGCGGGTGGGTGCGCAGGCCGGCCTCGGCCAGGATCTGCCAGTGCACGGCGAGGCCGTAGGACTCCACTGCGGTCGTGTGGGCGCCGCACTCCGGGCCCGCGGCGCCCACACGACCGCAGTGG
>NZ_JAENRY010000654.1 GCF_016612545.1 Streptomyces sp. MBT65
GGCCCAGGGCGAATCCGGGGTCGAGGGCGACCGCGCGGTTGAAGGCGTCCTCGGCTCCGGCGCGGACTTTGAGGACCCGGTCGAGTCCGGTGCGGTACGCGGTGGCGGCCTCGGCGTGGGTGGAGAGCGGGAGTCCGAGTCCGTCGACGGGCCTGCGGCGGGTGCGGCGGGCCGGTGGTGCGAGCAGGTGCCGGGCGAGGGCGGCGGCCTGGACGCGGATCTCGGGGATCGCGGTGGTCTCCCAGAGTTCGCCGCGCCTCGGGGCGCCGAGCGTGAACAGCGGTCGTACGCAGCGGCCTTGGGCGTCGAGGAGGCGTCCGTCACGGGTGGCGACCCCCATGCCGAGCGGTCCGGGGACGGCGGTACCCGCCTCGAACAGCCCACGCCACAACGGGTCTTCGAGCCGCTGTCCCGGTCCGGTGCAGTCGATCACCCAACCGACGCGCAGGGTACGGCCGTTGGTGAGGGTGACGACGAACTGCCCGTCTGCTTCCGTCATATCGGCGATCGTGCCGGCATGGACCTGGAGGCGCCGTGCGGTGCGGGCCCGGGTGACCGATTCGGCGGTGGCGGGGGCCATGCGGTGGCGGTGGGTGTTCCAGATCGCGCCCTCGTGGGCGAGGAACTCCCCGCGTTCTTCGGGGGTGAGGCTGTGCCAGAGTCTCGCGGTGTGCGGGCGGAGGCTGTCGAGGGCGGGCCGCCAGTCGCCGTGGGTGCGGACGGAGCGGCCGATGTGCCGGTAGACGGTGCGGCGCAGTCCGTTCAGTGTCAGGTCGCTCGGCCAGCTCGGTGCTTCCATCGTGCCGGCCGGGCCCAACGCGTGGGGCTGCGGCAGGAGTCCGCTGCGGGAGACGGCGTGCACGGTGCGTTCGGGTCGGTCGAGGGTGAGGGCGAGGTCCACGGCGGTGAGGCCGGTGCCGACGAGGAGGAGGTCGGTGGTGTCCTCGCGTACGGCGTCCAACGCACCTGGTGTCCAAGGGGAGTTGATGAAGCGGGGCGAGGTGCGCAGTGCGGGCGGGGCCCAGGC
>NZ_JAENRY010000655.1 GCF_016612545.1 Streptomyces sp. MBT65
GGGGTGGAGGGGTGATGACCCCGACCTCCCGCCAGGCCGCCCGGCTGGTCTCCGGTTCGCCCGCCATCGCCGACGCCCACTTCCGGGCCGAGGCGCTGCCCTATCACCCCAGCCTGCGTCCCGACGGGTGGCTCAATCTCGGTACCGCCGAGAACCGGCTCGTCCAGGATCTGCACGGTGAGGTGCCGCCACTGCCGCTGACGGCGCGCGAGACCCGTTACGCGCCCCTGTACGGCACCCCGGAGCTGCGCGAGCACATCGCGCGGCATCTCGGTTCCATGGGCGGTCGGGCCGTGGACCCGGAGGACCTGGTCGTGGTGGCGGGGGCGACCGCGGCCCTCGACGTGGTCGCCACCGCGCTCTCCGTGGCGTCCGTGGACCGGACGCTCGCCGAGGCCCGGCGCGACGGCGTGGACGTACGGGCCGTAGCACTGGCGTCGCCCGCGAATCCGACCGGAGCGGTTCATCCGGCCGCGGAATTACGGGAGTTGGCCGCGGTGGCGGCCCACCACGGCGTGGCCGTCGTCGCCGACGAGATCTACGCGGGGTCGGTCTTCGGGCCGCTGCCCTTCACCGGGTTGCGGACGGTCGCCGCCGACCCCGCCCGCGTCCACACCGTGTGGGGTTTCGCCAAGGACTTCGGGCTGCCCGGTCTCAAGGCGGGCGTGCTGCACACCACCGACCCGGAGATCCGGGACGCGGCCCGCGCCCTCGCCTACTTCGCGCCCGTCTCCACCCACACCCAGGCCCACCTCACCCGGCTGCTGGCCGACCCCGCGCACGTGCACGCCTTCCTCGCCGAGAACCGGCGCCGCCTCTCCGCCTCGTACACCCGGGCCGCCGCGCTCCTGGACGGCTACGGCATCCCGTACGCCCCCGCGCAGGCCGGCTGTTCGGTCTGGGCCGATCTGGCCGCCTGGCTGCCCCGCCCCGGCTTCGCCGGAGAACGCGCGCTCTGGCAGGAGATCCTCGACCGCACCCACGTCAGCATCCTGCCCGGCGAGGCCTTCCACGCCCCGCGCCCCGGCTGGTTCCGCATCTGCCACTCACTCGACGCGGCCCTGGTGGAGGAGGCCCTGGCCCGCCTCGGCCACCTCCTCAACCCGAGCGGAACACCTCGTACGTCCCGTGCACTTCATGCACCTCATGCACCTCGTGTGCCTTATGCACCTCATGTACTCCGCACACTCCGTGAGCCCCACGGCGACGCGGGACCTCACGCGATCGCGCCCGCGGGGCCCGCTCGACGCGGTCGTGGTGAAGGGGGGCCTGGGGAATGAGGCCCTGCTCCCACCTACCCGGCCGCTCATCCACAGGGAGCACCGCACGCATCCCATGCATCCCATGCATCC
>NZ_JAENRY010000656.1 GCF_016612545.1 Streptomyces sp. MBT65
CCCCCACCCCCACCGCGAGCACGGCGAACGTGGTCCCCCCGATCCGCACCGCCACCCCGGGCGTCCCGTTGACGTCGTCCTCGACGAGTTCCACCTCGGGTTCCCGTCGCATGAGGCCGAGGAAGAGGCGGGCCACCTTGTCGCGGCCGACGACCGGACGCAGCGCCGCCCGCACCTTGCCGCCGCCGTCGCTGCGCGACTCGACCGCGGGGTCGAGGAGGGCGACCAGCGCGTCGAGGTCACCGGTCTCGCAGGCCTCGCGGAACGCGGAGACGACCCGTCCGTGTTCCTCCGCCGTACTGCTGCCGGGCGGGCGCCGGGCCAGGCGCCCGCGTGCGGAGGAGGCGAGTTGGCGGCAGGCCGCGGGCGTACGGCCCACCGTCTCGGCGATCTCGGTGAACGGCAACCCGAACACGTCGTGCAGGACGAAGGCGACCCGCTCGGCGGGAGTTATCGAGTCGAGCAGCACCAGCATCCCCATGCTGACCGACTCGTCGAGGGTGATCCGGTCGGCGGGATCGTCCGCGCCCGCACCCCCCGTACTGGTCCACCCGGCCCCGTGCCGCACCGGCTCCGGCAGCCACTCCCCGGTGTACCGCTCCCGCCGCGCCCGCGCCGAGCCCAACTGGTCGAGGCAGATCCGCGAGGCGACCCGGGTCAGCCACGCCATCGGCACGTCGATCGCCCGCTGCTCCTCCTCGGACAGCGCGTACCAACGGGCGTACGTCTCCTGTACGACATCCTCGGCGTCCTGCACCGAACCGAGCATCCGGTACCCGAGGTCGAGCAGCCGCCGACGCTCGGCCATGAGCGAACCGAGGGTCGAGCCGAGGGCGGGATCCCGACCCAGACCATGTGGTGACGGTGATGAATCGGACACGGCGGTCTCACCCTCCCTGAGCAAGCCGGCGCCCCCGCGCGACCTGCTCCGCGAGCCACGCATCGAAGGTCTGGTCACCCCGCACCCCAGGGGCTTCGGCGACCGGCAACTGCCCGTCCCCCGTCATCGCCGCCCCCAC
>NZ_JAENRY010000657.1 GCF_016612545.1 Streptomyces sp. MBT65
GTCGGTGACGGAGATCCGCAGCATCCCCTCCGTGTGATGGAGATCGACCCAGATCCGGTCGGCACCGGAGTGCTTGACGGCGTTGGTGAGCACCTCGCTGACCGCGAAGTAGGCGGCCGACTCGACCGGAGCGTCCGCACGCCCGCCCCCGAGATCCGCGCTCACCTCGGTGGCCACCGGCATCCGCAGCGCCAACGCCCGTACCGCGTCCGCGAGTCCACGCTCCGCGAGCACCGGCGGATGAATACCGCGCACGAGATCCCGCAGCTCGCCCAAGGCCTCGGCGGAGGACTGCCGGGCCCGGGCCAGCAACTCCTTGGCCTTCGCCGGATTCTTCTCGACGAGCGCCTCGATCGTCCCGAGATCCATCCCCATCGCCACCAGCCGCGCCTGCGCACCGTCGTGCAGGTCGCGCTCGATCCGCCGCAGTTCGGCGGCCGACCCGTCCACCGCGTCCCGTCGCGTCTCGGTCAACACCCGCACCCGCTCGGCGAGTTCACCCTGCCCCGGGGCGAGCAGGGAACGCGTCAGCAGAAAGTGGACGCGCAGGAGCGGAGGGGTGAGGAAGTAGGAGGCGACGAGGATCGCCACGCCCAGCAGCCCGGCGAGCAGCGCGCTGCCCTGCCCGCCCACCGGCACGAACCCGTACCACCACCCGACATACGTCCCGTCCGTGAACACCCGCCACAACCCGAAGGCCAGGGCGAACCCCTCCAGCGGATAGAACACCAGGGCGGCGGGCACCAACGCGGTGACGAACCCGGCGGTCATGTCGACGGGCAGCCACCGGAGATCCCGCCAGGTCGCGGGATCCCCGAGCATCCGGAAGGTCCGGGTCCAGGGCCGCGCCCCCTCCGGCACCGCCCGATACACCGACGGAATCCGCACCCCGCACCACTGCGCCCCGAACACCCGCCGCCGATCCGCGTGCGCCCGTACACCGGCCAGCACCCAGGGGGTGGTGATCAGACCGAGGCCCAGAGGGACGGCCACGAGGGACAGGATCGTGAGGACGAAGAGGGCGAGCGACCCACCGAGGGAGATCAGGGCGAGGGCGAGCGCGCGCAACCCGTCCGTGAGAACGGCACGGGCCCGTCTGCTCTCGCTGTTCGTGTCCATGCGGTCAGTCTCACCGAGCGGGCCGACGAGGTCACGGGGCCGGGCCACCATGAAGGGGGTGTCGCTACCCCCACCTGCTTTCTGTGGGGGTGCGGCAAACACATCACCACTCCAGCGGAACCCCGAGTACCTTCGCCTCGACAGCGGGGTCGAGCCCCACCGCCGGCCGACCGACCCGCTCCGGAACAGACCCCCCGATGCCGCGCAACCACTCCCACGTATCGGCCACCGTCTCCTCCACGGAACGGCAGCTCAGCCCGGTCGCCAGCGCCCGAGACACATCCGCCCGGTACAACGCGTCGTACCCCTCACTACCGGGCGGCACCCACACCGGCAACTGGGTCCACGGCTCGATCCCCGCCCCGAGCACGACCTCCGGCGAGGTCCACCGCAACTCGGCCGCCCCACCGGTCACCGCCACACACGCGTCCAGAAACGCCCCCATCGTCGCGTGCCCCTGTGCGGACATCAGATTGAACGGCCCGCTCAACTCCCGCTCCACAGAGCCGAGAAGCCACTCCGCGAGGTCCCGCACATCGACGTACTGAAGCGCGAGCTCCCGCGGCCCCGGCGCCAGCACGGGACCGCCACGAGCGACCCGCCCGAGCCACCACGGCAACCGCCCGACGTTCTCGTACGGCCCGAGGATCATCCCGGCCCGCGCGAACAGGGACCGCTCCGACCCGAACGCGCCGAGCGCGGCCAGCTCCCCGCCCCGCTTGTCGCGCGCGTAGTCCGTCTTGTCGGCGTCGGGCTCGGCCCCCTCGACGAGGGGCGCGTCCTCGGTGTACCCGGATGTGGACGTCGACGGTACGGCCGTCGCCAACATGTCCGTAGCCCCACACCGTGGTGACCAGCTGGTCGCGGGTGTGCACCCGGCCCGGATGCGCGACGAGATGGGCGAGCAGCTCGAACTCCAGGTACGTCAGGTCGAGTTCCGCGCCGCCCAACTGCGCGGTGCGCTGCACGGTGTCGATGCGGACGAGCGGTTCGGCCTCGTCCGGGAGGGGCGTGACCGGGTTGGTCCGGGCGAGGTGCGGGCTGTCGGCCGGGATGAGGACCAGGTACCCGACCATCGGCGGCTGCCCCGGCAGGGTGGGCAGCGTGTGCGGGGGCGCGGGCAGCCAGGTGGCACCCGGCGGCAGGAACTCCGCCACGTCGATCACCTCGTCCCGGTCCACGGC
>NZ_JAENRY010000658.1 GCF_016612545.1 Streptomyces sp. MBT65
CTGGGGTCGATGATCGGCGCCGGGATCTTCGCCGCCCTCGGCCCGGCGGCCGACGCGGCCGGTTCCGGACTGCTGCTCGCACTGGCCCTGGCCGCCGTCGTGGCCTACTGCAACGCGACGTCCTCGGCACGGCTGGCCGCCCTGTACCCCCGGTCCGGCGGCACCTACGTCTACGGCCGCGAACGCCTCGGCCCCTTCTGGGGCCACCTGGCAGGCTGGGCCTTCGTGGTCGGCAAGACGGCCTCGTGCGCGGCCATGGCCCTCACCGTCGGCGCCTACCTCTGGCCCGGCCAGACCCACGCGGTGGCCGTGGCCGCCGTAGTGGCGCTGACCGCGGTGAACCACACCGGCGTGCAGAAGTCCGCCCTCCTCACCCGCGCGATCGTCGCCGTCGTCCTGGCCGTGCTCGCCGCCGTGATCGTCACCGCCCTGACCTCCGCCCACACGGACACCGCGCGACTGGCCATCGGCCCGGACACCACCGCCGGCGGGCTGCTCCGGGCCGCCGGGCTGCTCTTCTTAGCCTTCGCCGGCTACGCCCGCATCGCCACCCTCGGCGAAGAGGTCCGCGACCCCGCCCGCACCATCCCGCGCGCCATCCCGATCGCGCTCGGCATCACCCTCGCCGTCTACGCCCTCGTCGCCGTCGCCGCCCTGACACTGCTGGGCCCGCACGGTCTGGCACACGCCACCGCCCCACTGTCGGACGCCGCGCACGCCGCGGGCGCCGACCGGCTGGTACCGGCCGTCCGCGCCGCGGGTGCCGTCGCCGCGCTCGGCTCACTGCTCGCGCTGCTCCTCGGCGTCTCCCGCACCACCCTCGCCATGGCCCGCGACCGGCACCTGCCGCACGCCCTGGCCTCCGTCCACCCCCGCTTCGGCGTTCCCCACCGCGCCGAACTCACGGTCGGCGCCGTGGTCGCCGTCCTCGCCGCGACCACAGACCTGCGCGGCGCGATCGGCTTCTCCTCCTTCGGCGTCCTGGCCTACTACGCC
>NZ_JAENRY010000659.1 GCF_016612545.1 Streptomyces sp. MBT65
CGCCCGACCCCCTCCCCAAGACGCGCAAGGTGACGATCGCGACCGGAACGCTGAGCGCGGAGTATGTCGCCCCGCTCGAAGTCGCCCTGGAAAAGGGCGAGTTCAAGAAGGAGGGCCTGGACGTCACCCTCAAGGTCCTGCCGACCCCGGACGCGTTGCCCCTGCTCGCCAAGGGCGACATAGACGCGATGTGGGCGGCCCCGGAGGCCGCCGTCATGAACGGCGTCGAGGGCGGCTTCGACATCAAGTGGGTCGCCGGGAACTTCTCACCCGACCCCGAGTCGAAGAGCGGCCTGTGGGTCAAGCTGAAGAAGGGCGAGGCGGCGGCCGACGTCCGGATGGCGGGCCGCAGGATGGGCACGATGATCGGCAAGGGCTCGGTGATCGCGTACCCCATGGAGAAGGCCCTCGCGACCCACGGCGGCGGCCTGGACAAGATCCAGTACCAGCAACTCGGCTCCGCCGACGTCCTCACCGCCCTCCAGAACGGCGGCGTCGACTCGGCCTGGCTCCTCGACCCGGTCTGGCGCCAGGTCGACGACAACCCCGCGTACGCCTTCCTGGGCGGCCAGCCCCTCGGCGAGCCCCTGGGCGGCATGCTCTACGGCCGCACGCTCCTGAACGACGACGTGGACGCCGGCGTGGCCCTCCTCCGGGCCTACATCCGCACGGTGAACACGTACTTCGCGGCCGACTACAAGAGCGACCCGACCTTCACCGCATACCTCGCGAAACTCCTGAAGACAGACGAGTCGGTCCTGAGATCGACCCCGTCCCTGACCATGGACTGGGAGATCCGCGCGGGCACGACGACCCGACTACAGGCCGCGTACAAGGCGGCAGGCGTCTCGAAGGGCCCCGCACTTCCGGAATCCCGCACCGTGGACCGCTCGCTGTACGAGGAGGCGGTGGGCCACCAACCGTAGAAACACCGAGGGCCGGAACCCTTTCGGGTTCCGGCCCTCGGCCTTCAGTAGCGGGGACAGGATTTGAA
>NZ_JAENRY010000065.1 GCF_016612545.1 Streptomyces sp. MBT65
GAGCGGATCCTCCGACCCGACGGCCAGGGCGGTCGTGGAAGCTGTGGTGGAAGCGTTCATGGTGGTGGTACGTCCTTTTGCTAGGGGGTGCAGTAGCGGGTGCTGTCGTGTGCGGCGGTTTGGCCGGAGAGCAGGTGGCCTGCGCCGGCCGAGAACTCTGCGCCGATCGCGGGCACCGGGATGTTCAAGGGGATTGCGGCCGCCCGGGGCGGGCGGTCAGACAGAGGAGCCGCCGTCGACGTTCCAGGTGCTGCCGGAGACGAACCGGGCTTCGGGGCTGGCGAGATAGGCGACGGCACTGGCGATGTCGGCGGGCTTGCCGTAGTGACCGACCGTGGTGAGCTGTCTCATCCATTCCGCGGCCGGGCCGGAGTCGGGGTTCATGTCCGTGTCGGTGGGGCCGGGCTGCACGGTGTTGACCGTGATGCCACGCGGACCGAGTTCGCGGGCCAGGCCGCGGGTGAAACCGGCGACGGCGGCCTTGGTCAGGGCGTAGACGCTGATGCCGGGCTGGGGGGGGCGCGATCGGCGCTGACGCTGCCGACGGTGATGATGCGACCCCCTTGCCCGAGGTGGGCGGCGGCGGCCTGGACGGCGCTGAAAACGCCCCGGACGTTGACCGCCATGATCAGGTCGAACTCCTCGAGCGTGAAGTCCTCGATCGGCGCGGCGTAGGTGATGGCGGCGTTGTTGACGAGGATGTCCAGTCCGCCGAAATGCTCCGCGGTATGGCTGACCGCGGCCCGGACGGCTTCGTGGTCCGCGTTGTCCGCCTGGATGGCCAGAGAGCCCGTCGCCCCGGCCACGATGTCGGCCTGTTCCTTGGCGCTGGCGTAGGTGAAGGCGACCTGGGCACCGTCGGCGGTCAGACGGCGCACGATCGCGGCACCGATACCCCGGGACCCGCCCGTGACCAGGGCGGTCTTGCCATCAAGGGGCCGTACGCCGGACTGGGTGGTGCTGGAGCCAACCTGGGTGCTCATGACATGTGCTCCGAATTTCGTCCACTTACTTACGAACCGAACCGCTCGGTTACTATAACCACGATGACACTAACCTGAGCAAGCCGCGGATTCATTCCGCCGCGGCGAACTTTTCCTCAAGGAGACTTCGATGCCCACGACGGGACGGCCCCGGTCCTTTGACACCGACGAGGCGCTGGAGGTGGCGATGCGGGTGTTCTGGGCCGAGGGCTACGAGGGCGCCTCGCTCGCCGCGCTGACCGAGGCCATGGGGATCAACCGGCGCAGCATCTACGCCGCCTTCGGTAACAAGGAGGAGCTTTTCCGCAAGGCCGTCGATCGCTATGTGCAGGGCCCGGGAGCCTTTGTGGCCCCGGCTCTTGAGCTGCCCACCGCCCGGCAGGTCGTAGAGGCGATGCTGCGCGGAGGTGTCAACGCCCACACCCTCCCCGGCTGTCCGCGCGGCTGCCTGCTGGTGCAGTCCGCGCTGGCCGTCGGCCCCGACGGCGAAACGGTCCGCCGCGACCTGGCCGAACGCCGCGAGGCCGGAGTGGCCGCCCTGCGGAAACGGTTCGAACAAGCCCAGGCCGAGGGCGACCTGCCCCCCACCGCCGACCCGGACGCCCTCGCCCGCTACGTGAACACCGTCGGGCAGGGCCTTGCAGTGCAGGCCTCCGGCGGCGCCAGTCCAGAAGACATGCACCGCGTCGTCGACCAGGCCCTCAGCACCTGGCCGAGCAGCTGAAGCCTCGCGACGCCGGCCGACCGGTCTGCGCGTGCGAACGGATCCGAGCGGTCTGACGTGTCCGGTCGTTGACCAGGTCGAGGCGACGGGCGGTCAGAGTGCGCAGGTCGCCGGCTGGCTCGTCGCCGGGCGGCAGGAGGCCAGGATCTTGGCTCATGCGTGCCCTGGCCGACGATGACGAACGCATCCTTCTCGGCCGTCCTGCCCGGGCCGCGGCAGGCGGCCGACGCGTAGGTGTGCGGGCCTCCCCGTGAGGGTGGGTTCACAGCCGTGTCGCGGCGGTGGGACGCCGCGACACGATCTGGGTTCGGCGAGTCGGCAGAGCCGGCGCGGTGTCAGGCGCGGGGGAAGCCTTCGGAGTCGAGGCGGAAGACGAGCTCGGCCTCGTCGCGCTTGCTGGTGTGCAGTTCCCAGTAAAGAGGGGTGATCTGCTCGGGCCTGGCCGCAGTCGAGGACGCGCACGTCGGGCGGCAGAAAGCCCACGACATCGCTGTAGTAAACCGCGGCTGCCTTGGCGCGGGTCAACCTGTCGTCCCCGATCAGCCACTCGTATACGTCGGAAAGCGCCCCATAACCAGCCACCGCGATAACCTCCATCACTCGACGCGACGCGGGCTGGACCAGGCCTGCGATTCGGACCTTGCGCCTCGCACTGAGCCGGGTCGTGTCAGCGAAGCATGGAGGAGGACCCAACCACTTCCAGCCGCTGGCACTCCACCGGATTTCGTGGGAAACCGCGACGCGCCGCACCGACGCAGGTCCCCACTCCACCGGCGCCCCAACGGCCACGATGGGGACCGCGGCCGGCAAGCGCGCGTTCACTGCGGAGCGCTTTAGGCGCCATTTCAGTTGGCTGGTCTGCGGTGACGTATGAGGGTCGCGGCGATGGTGGTGAAGGCGAGGAAGTGTTCCGGCTTGCGTTCGTAGCGGCGGTGGAGTCGGCGGCATCCGGACAGCCAGGGCACGGTCCGTTCCACGACCCAGCGGTGTCGGCCCAGGCGTCGGGACGACTCGACGCCCTTGCGAGCGAGGCGGTGTCGGATGCCGCGGGAGGACAGCCATCGTCGCAGGTGTCGGTAGTCGTAGCCCTTGTCCCTGTGCTGTTTGCCGGGCCTGCGACGGCGAGGGCCGCGGCGTGAGCCGATGGGCGGGATGCCGCGGACCAGTGGGGCAAGGGCCTGGCTGTCGTGGAGATTCGCGGCCGAGATGCCGACCGACGGAGGCAGGCCACTGCGGTCCACCATGAGGTGGATTTTCGAACCCTTCTTGCCGCGGTCGGTCGGATTCGGTCCCGTCAGCTGCCCCCTTTGAGGGCCCGGACACTGACGGAGTCGATCGCGCACCTCGACCAGTCCAGATCGCCCCGGGCACCGAGTTCGTCCAGGACCAGGCGGTGGAGCCTGGCCCACACACGGGCCTCACTCCATTCGCTGAACCGGCGGAAGGCGGTCACTCCCGACAGCCCAAAGCCCGGTGGCAGTTGGTTCCAGGTGCAGCCCGAAGTGGCCACGAAGATGATCGCGGTCAGCACCTCACGGTTTCCTCGGCGACGATGCCCTCCGCCCTGCGGGCGTTCTGGAGCCGGCGGAACCACCCGTTGGAACAAGTCCCACAGGTCATCCGGCGCCAACCGTTCGACAAGCGCAGCAGCCATCACCCCGGACTGCCGCAAGATCACACCAACTGAAATGGCGTCTAACTGGGAGTCTCCCTGGGGCGCCGCCCGGCAAGCGGCCGACGCCGTCATGGCCCGGCACGTTCCCTTCCTGCTCCGGCCCGTCCATGCAGGCGCCCAGCAGCCCGACCAACGCCGTCCTTCTGGTGCCGCCAGGCCCTCAGCCCGGCAGAGTGGTCGGCCGGGTTCTGTTCCTGCACTACTTCCGACTCCTGTATGTCGGTCCCCGCCAATGGTCCACCCAACCGTGTCCGCCGCCGGAAGCGGTCCGGGCAGACATGCGTTCGCGATCACCAAACCTATGGGCTGGCCGCCGTCGACCACCTCGGACTGCGCCGCCGTGGGCCGCTGAGACGTCGCCGAGGTTGCCTGGCGTGAACATTCCTAGGGCGAGGACCGTAGGCCGTGGGCACTGGGTTCTCCTGAGCCGATCGTGCGGTTCTCGGACCCGGTGCGGCACAAGATGTGCACCGGGTCGTCGAACAGTGCCACACCGCGGCGATGGATTCCTCGGAGTGAGGTCCAACCGGTGGCGTTGTCGACGGACGTCCGCCACGCCGTCGACGCGCACTGCGAGCCGAGGCCGCCAACTCAGGCGGCACCCGAGCCCGTTCGCGTGGGGCCTGCCATCGCGCGGTAACGGCGGCGGGCGGCGGGGCCTCGGGCAGCACAAGGATCGACGTCCCCCGGGACGACGTATTACTGGAGCATGCGGCAGACGAGGCGACCCCAGGTGCCGGGGCGGCGTCATCAGTGACGCAGATGCCCAGCGCACGGCCGGAAGCCAGGGTCAGCCATGCTTCTCCTGGCCGCCGGCTCGTGTGCTGCCTGGTCCTTGGGACGGCACGGTCTGCCGGCCGCACTCCGGGCCGCCCCGGGATCGCGTTCAGCCTGCTGTGACACGGGAGTTGACCCGCCGCATCCAGTCCCGGTCGGTGTGCCACATGGGGTGGTGCGGGGCCGCGTTGGAGGTCAGGACGATGCCCTGGAAGCCTGCGGCGAGGCAGCGGTCGATGACGAACTCGGCGATGTCCTTGCCGACGGCGTCCTCTTCGAAGCGGGTCAGGAGTGGGGTGTATCCGACGACGCTTTCGCCGAGGACGGCGGGGATGCCGCGCTGGCGGGAGAACTCGGCGACGGAGTCGACCCACCCGGCCAAGGTGTCCCGCATGGCCTGCCGGTGTGCCGGATAGTTCTCGTAGAGCCACAGGTCCCAGCGGTCGGGGTCCACCCAGTCGTGTGCGTAGAACAGTTCGCGGGGGATCCCGGTGGCGGCCAGTCGCCAGGGTTCGTCCGGCTGGTAGTCGGTGAAGGCGGGCGCGTCGGGGCGCAGCATGGCGGCCAGTTCGGGGGTCGGCCACGTGGTGGTCTCGGGCGCCGTTTCGGTGCCGTGGCCGAGCCCGACCGCTTCGTACAGCGCGCCGAGGACGCCGTAGACGTAGAAGTGGAAGTGCGCGATCTGGGCCTGTTCGGGCAGGTCGTCGAGCTCGGCGGGCCAGGGCTCGCCCAGCGAGTAGGTCACGGGGACGGCGGGGTGGCGCGCCCGCAGGAGCTTGACGGCGCGTTCGAGCGGGCCGCGCAGCCGGGCGTAGTGGCCCGCGGTGCCGTCGGCCGGTACGAGGGAGCAGTTGTCGACCTCGTTGTGCACTTCGACGTAGGCGACGCGGTCGAGCAGTCCGCGCTCGTCGACGAAGTCCAGCAGGTCTGCGAGCGATTCGGCCACCGCTTCGGCGCGGTCCGGGCCGGGAACCTCGGCCAGGGCGCGGTGCCACGTATCGGTGTCGGCGAAGCTGGGGGACTGCTGGTACTCCCACGAGGACACGATCACCTTGCAGTCGTGCCGGGCCGCTGTCTCGAAGAGTTCGACGAGCCGTCGGCGGCCGTCCAGAGGATAGCCGCCGCGGACGTTGTACCAGCGGGTGCGCTGCCCGAACTGCTCGCCCAGACCGCGGACTTGGAGGCTCTCCGGGGCGGGGACGCGTCCGGAGAACAGCAGGAAGGGCATGGCGCAGACGCGCACGGTGTTGAAGCCCCGCTCCACCGTCTCGGCGAAGGCGCGGTCGAGGTCGGCGAAGGGCTCACCGGGTCCTGCCTGCGTGTACCAGCTGAAGTCCCACAGGGTGATGGCCAGGCGGCGCGCGCCGTCGGGCGTGGTGGCTTGCTGCGATGCGGAGGTCATGGGGTCACCCGTCGTTCGTGTGCGGAAGGGCGCCGTCGGCGGCTCGGCGGCACCACGCTAGCTCAATTCATTATTTATGAATAATCCTTGACGACGGTGGCGGGCTTGTCCAGGCTGTGGGGCGGACGAACACGTACGTGCCTCAAGGAGCCGCCCGTCATGACCGAATCCATCCATCCGTCCCGGCGCACCGTCGTCACGGCATTCGGCGCCGCCGCCTTCGTCGCCCTGCCGGCCTGGCCGGCGACGGCGCGAGCGGCAGACGGTACAACCGTGGCCGCCGCGAACGGCCCGGTGCTCGACACCCACCCGGCCACCGAGCCCTCCGGCACCCATGTACGGGATGTCGGCGGGACCAACGTCGTCTTCCAGTACGGCACAGTGCTCCCCGCCTTCGACGGCTGGCGTACCCACGAGTCCACGCGCGACTACCTGTCCCTGGACAAGCGCTGGCGCTTCCGCTTCGACCCCGAGGACCAGGGGCTCGGCGAAGGCTGGCAGTCCCCGCGCCACGACGACAGAGCGTGGGACCGCATCGACGTCCCGGCTGCCTGGGACCTGCTGGACACGCCGGACTTCGGGTCGGAGACCGCCCCCTTCGGTCAGGGCACGGCGTTCAGCGACGGCTACGCCTGGTATCGGACCACCGTCGACGTACCCGCGTCCTGGCGTGCCCGACACGTACGCATTGCCTTCCTGGCCGCCGGCTACAGCGCGGAGGTCTGGGTCGACGGCACGCATCTCGGCAAGCACGAAGGCGCCAACTCGCCCTTCGCGCTGCCGGTTTCGGGGGCGCTGCGGCCCGGAACGCGGCAGACGATCGCCGTGCGGGTCTTCCGCCGGGCGAGCTACACGGACTACACGGCCTCGACTCCGCAGCCGGTCACCGACGAGTACGAGGTGCCGTACAAGCCCGTCGACTACTGGCCCTACGCGGGGCTGACCCGCTCGGCCTGGATCGAGGCGGTCCCGCAGGTCACCATCGCCAAGCTGCTCGTGGCCGCAGCGAATGGGCGTCTTGAGGTGCACGCGGTCGTCGAGAACCACGGGACCTCCGACTTCGACGGCCGGCTCACGCTGGATCCCGGCCGGGCCAGCGGCGGCCGGCCCACCGTCGTCGCGGCCCGGATCGCCGCCCGGTCGGCAGGCGTCGTACGGGTTGTTCTCCGCGTACCCGGTGCCCCGCGATGGAGCCCGGCCTCGCCGCACACGCTCACCGCCCGCGCCACCCTGACCGCCGGGCACCACGCCGGCCCGCGGGTGGACACACTGTCCACCGTGTACGGCATGCGCGAACTGACCGTCGACGACGCGCAGTTGAAGCTGAACGGCAAGCCCGTCTTCCTCAAGGGGCTCAACTGGCACGAGGAGACGGCCGCGCACGGCAGGGCGATGACACCGGCCGAGTACGACCGCGAACTGGGCCACATCACGAAACTGGGCGCCAACTTCATCCGCAACTGCGTCTACAACCGCCACCCCTACGTCTACGACTGGGCGGACGAGCACGGCGTACTGGTGATGGACGACATCGACACCATGTGGCTCAACACCGCTCAGGAGAAGCTCCAGACCGAGCGCTACGGCCTCGCCCGCGCCCTGGCCCTGACGATGGCGTGGAACCAGCACAACCACCCCTCGGTGATCCTCTGGGGACTCCAGAACGAGTCGGAGATCGACGCCCAGGGTGCCCCGGTCTACCGGGCCTGGCTCGCCGACCTCAAGGCGGCCGTGAAGGCGGTCGACCTCACCGCCCGACCCGTGACCTGGGCGTCCAACACCAGCAACGATCCCGCCTTCGACCTCGCGGACGTGATCGGGTTCAACGAGTACTTCGGCTACTTCTACGGCAAGGACGCCGACCTCGGCCCCACGCTGGACGCCGTGCACGCGAAGTACCCCGACAAGCCGATCCTGATCACGGAGAACGGCACCTGGTCCGTGGCCGGCACCCACGGCCCCGGCACCACGCAGGGCACCGAGGAATGGCAGGCGGCGAGCTTCACCGCGCACTGGGCGCAGGTGACCGCGCGCAGCGAGTTCGTCGCCGGTTTCACCTACTGGGTCCTGAAGGACTACAAGGAGCGGGCCGGCTACAACCAGGCCTACAACGGCATTTCAGTGATGGGTCTGCTCACGTTCGCCGAGGAGCGGCCCAAGCTCGTCTACGACGCGTTCCGCACGGCCGCCCGTCCGAAGGGCCGGTGACCCTGCGGAACGCGGGCCGGTGAGTAGGGGAGGGGCGAACTGCCCCTCCCCTTTGTGTTGGCGGCTTGTTCGGCTTTCTACGGCTCGGTCAGTACGGCTACTCCGGCCACGGGCAGCGTGATGCGGTCGATGGACGTCCTCCCTGGGGTCAGGGCGTCGGACATCGGCTCGGGGAGCCCGATCTCGACCTCCTCCTGACCATGGTTCAGCAGGAAGACGAAGCGTCCGCCGTCGTCCTCGCGGACGGTCGCCTGGACGTGCTCGGGAAGCCCGGGGAGTACGGGCGCGACGGACGCCGTACGGCACACGTCGTCGGTCAGGGACCGCATGGCCTCCGGTCCGAGACGCGTGGCGACATACCAGGCATGTCCCTCGCCGAAGGAGTGCCGGGTGACGGCCGGCTGCCCCGCAAGATGTCCGGAGTCGAACTCGACCACCGTCTGGGCGCCTTCGGGTATGAGGGACTCCGACCACAGGTCGGCGCGGCTGACTGTGCCGTCCGCGTGCCGGACGTCGACCGTCTCCTTCTCCGCCAGCGGCCAGAACTCCTCGACGCGAAGGCCGAGCACCTCGCGCAGTGGGGCTGGGTATCCGCCAAGGTGCACCCGGTCGCAGTCGTCGACGATGCCGGAGAAGAACGACATCAGCAGGTGGCCGCCGCCGCGGACGAACTCGGTGAGGCGTTCGGCGTCCCGTTCCTTCAGCAGGTACAGGTTGGGCGCGACGACGAGGCGATAGCCGGACAGATCCCGGTCGGGGGGTACGACGTCGCAGGCGATGCCGGCTTCGAACAGCGGGCGGTAGTGGGCGAGCGCGATGTCCATCTGGCTGAGCGCGGTGGACGGGTGCGAGTCCAGCTCCAGGGCCCACCAGCTGTTCCAGTCCAGCACCAGGGCGACCTTGGCGGTCGAGCGGGTGCCGGCGATCTGCGGCACGGAGGCCAACTCCCGCCCCAGCTCGCGCACTTCGCGGAAGATGCGGGTGTCGGTGCCGCCGTGCGGAACCATCGCCGAGTGGTACTTCTCGGCACCGCCCCGGGACTGGCGCCACTGGAAGTACAGCACCGCGTCCGCGCCCTGAGCGATGGCCTGCCAACTCCACAGCCGCATCCGGCCCGGCGGCTTGGGTCCGTTGCGTTCACGCCAGTTGACCGCGCTGGGCGCCTGCTCCATCAGCATCCACGGCTGTCCCGCGCGGGCGGAGCGGGTGACGTCGAAGATGAACCCCGCCGCGACACGTGTGTCCTTGTCGTGCGGGTCCTGGTAAACGTCGACCGAGACGACGTCCTCCTCGGCGGCCCACCGGAAGGCGTCGACGGGCTTGTGGACGCCGATGAAGTTCGTCGTGACGGGAACGTCGGGGGTGATCCGGCGCAGGACCTCCTTCTCCGCCAGGTAGCACTGCAGCAACGCGTCGTCGGAGAAGCGGGCGAAGTCCAACTGCTGGGCGGGGTTGGGAAAGGTCGGTGCAAGCCGCGGCGGCAGTATCTCGTCGAAACTGTCGTAGTGCTGCGCCCAGAAGGCCGTCGACCAGGCGTCGTTGAGGGCTTCGACGTTGCCGTAGCGCTCGGACAGCCAGCGCCGGAAGTCGCTCGCCGACTCGTCGCACCAGCACTGCGGGGTGTGGCAGCCGTACTCGTTGCCGATGTGCCACAGCTCCAGCGCGGGATGGTCGGCGTACCGGGTGGCCAGCTGCTCGACCAGACGCGCGGCGTACTCGCGGTACACGGGGCTGGAGGGGCAGTAGTGCTGGCGTCCGCCGGGCCACATGCGGCGGCCGTCGGCGGTCTCGGGGAGGATCTCGGGGTGCAGCCGGGACAGCCAGGGTGGCGGGGACGCCGTCATGGTGGCCAGGCATACGGCCACGCCGGCCCCGGCGAGGTTGTCCATGACCCGGTCGAACCAGGTGAAGTCGTACTCGCCGGGCCTTGGTTCCACCTTGGCCCAGGAGAAGATCCCGGCCGTGACCATGGAGACGCCGGCCTCCTTCATCAGCGCGACGTCCTCGGCCCACACCTCCTCCGGCCACTGCTCAGGGTTGTAGTCGCCGCCGAAGGCGATCCCGGCCGGGCGCAGACGCCGTCGGTTGTCGATCGGTACTGAGGGTGCTTGGTACATGCCGGTCAGTCTTGAAGCGCCATCGCCAGACAGTCAAGATGTATTCATAATTAATTGAAACATCTGAGGCGGGGTGAGTACGGGAGGGGAGAGGCGCGTGATGACGGAATGCCGCAGGACGACGGGGTGCGTGCGCTGTGACCTCGGCCGCAGGGTCCACGTCCATCGCCTGACGACACGGCGGTCCAGGCGGCGCCACGTGGCATGGGCGCCGACCCTGGTCTGCGCCGGCAGCCTCGTCGAGTACGGCTGTGCGCCGTGCGAAGTCGCGCATCGGGCGGGTGAAGAGATGCTCGACGATCCACCGCTCGGGCAACGCCAGGAAGCCACGCAGGTCGCTGCGTGTGGCATCGCCAACGCCAGTGCGAGCAACCGGACATGGGCACTCAAGGGTGGCGACCCTCGACATTGGCTCAAGCCTGGAGTGGGACGGCGACTTGGTCCGTCGCGAGGGGCGGGACCGTCCGGTCCGGCGGCGTCAGCCCTTTACGCTGCCCTCGGTCAGACCGCTGCGCCAGAAGCGCTGCAGGGCGACCATGGCGATCATCAGGGGGACGACGGAGACGAAGGCACCTCCGACGGTCAGTTGGTAGAGCTGTGGTTGGCGGTCGGCGAAGGACTGCCACGAGGTCAGGCCGAGGGTGATGGGATACAGCTTGGAGTCGGACAGCATGACCAGTGGCAGGAAGTAGTTGTTCCAGATGCCGACGAACTGGAAAAGGAAGATCGTCACCAGGGCGGGGGTCATGATGCGCAGAGCGACGACCGTGAAGATACGGATCTCTCCCGCGCCGTCGATGCGGGCTGCCTCCAACAACTCGTCCGGTATGGATGCTGCGGCGTAGATCCGGCACAGGTACACACCGAAGGGACTGACGAAGCTCGGCAGCAGCACGGCCCAGTAGGTGTTGGCCAGGCCCGCCTTGCTGAACAGCAGGTACATGGGCAGCGCGAGCGCCGTGGCAGGGATCAGGACGCCACCCAGCACGACGTTGAAGATCGTGTCGCGGCCGGTGAAGGAGAACTTGGCCAGCGCGTAGCCGGACATCGCGGCCAGAAGTGTCGCCACGCCTGCGCCGACGCCCGCGTACAGCAGGCTGTTGAACGCCCAGCGAAGGTAGATCGCGTGGTCGTAGGTGACCACTTGGTGCAGGTTGCTCAGGAACTGGGGATGGGAGAACCACAGTCCGAAGCTGCCGAACAGGTTGCCGGTGGACTTGGTCGAGGCCACGGCGAGCCAGTACACGGGGAGCAGGAAGTACCCGGCGGCGGCCACGAGAAGGCCGGTGACGAGGATGCGACTGCGCGTGGTGACCCCGGTGATGCCGCCGCGCGGTGTCGTGCTGTCGTCGGAGGCCGGCGACTCGGCACTCGGCGGGACTTCGCGGGCCGGTGTCTGGAGACTCACGCGTCCTCACCTCTCTTGTTGATCAGCCGCAGGAATCCGAAGGAGAGCGCGAATGCGGCGAGGGCGAGCAGCACTGCTTCGGCGGCGGCGAGGTGGTAGTTGTCGTTGGTGAACGCCTCGTTGTAGGCGCTGAGGTTGGGGGTGTAGGCGCTGTCGATGCTCGATGAGACGGGCTTGAGCACCAGCGGCTCCGCGAACAGTTGCAGCGTGCCGATGATGGTGAAGACCGTGGTGAGGATCAACGCGGGGCGCAGCAGCGGCAGTTTGACGTGCCGGACCGTCGCCCACGCGCTGGCGCCGTCGATGCGGGCGGCCTCGTACAGCTCCGCGGGGATGGTGCGCAACTGGGCGACAAGAACCAGGACGTTGTAGCCGGCGAACTCCCAGGTGACGATGTTCGCGATGGACCACAGGACCGTGTTTCCGCCCAGGAGGTCGACCGATATGCCCAGGTGGTGCATGCCGTCCACGAGCGGGCTGACTCCCGGAACGTACAAGAAGCCCCACAGGATGGACGCGATCACCCCCGGAACGCCGTAGGGCAGGAAGAAGGCGGCGCGGAAGAACCGCACGCCTCTGGCCGAGGCGCTGTCCAGCAGCAGCGCGAGCCCGGCGGACAACGCGACCATCACCGGCACCTGGACGGCCGCGAACAGCAGTACGCGGCCGATGCTGCGCACAAAGGCGTGGTCGGACAACGCGTCGGAGTAGTTGCGCAGCCCTACGAAGGCGGTGTGGCTGCCGCCGAGTCCCAGGGCTCCGGTGTGCTCGACATCCATGACGCTCTGGTAGACGGCGTAGCCGATGGGGACGGCGAAGGTCAGTAGGAACAGAAGGAGGAATGGCGCGACGAAGGCGACGGGCACCAGGTTTCTGCGGCGGCGGGGCGCTCGGGTGGACATCAGGATTCTTTCTGGAGTCCGGAGGGGAGAACGGCGGCGGCCGTGTCGCGCCCTCCGGAGGCGGTCACTGGCCGGTGGAGACCTTCAAGCCCTTCCTCTTCAGGTCCTCGACGGTCTGCTTCTGCGCCTGCTGGACCGCGGAGACGAACGTGCCCTTGCCGGCCAGGGCGGCCTGGAAGCCGTCGTTGAGGTGCTGGTAGGTGGCGTCGATCGTCGGTATCCACTTCCACGAGGTGTCGATGCTCTTGTCCGCCTGCGCGAAGACCTCGTTGTACTTCTGGTCTCCGAAGAACTTCGACGGCTTGTCCAGCGAGGAGCCCTTGTACGCGTCGGCCCCCGCGGGCCAGCCGTATCCGCCCTGCAGCAGCAGGTCGACGCTTGCCGGGTCGGTGTTGAGCCACTCGGCGAACTTCAGGGCCTCGGGGGTGTGCTTGGCGCCCTTGAGGACAGCCGTGGAGGATCCTCCCCAGTTCGCGGACACGTTCGCGCCCTTCGTCCACTGCGGCATGGGTGCGACGGCCCATTTGCCGGTGGTCTGGGGAGCGTTGCCGCTGATGATGGCGTCGCCCCACTGGGCACTGACCCACGAGGTGATGGCACCGGTCTGCAGGTCCTTGTACCAGCCGTTGGCGAAGTCGGGTTCGGTCTTGATCACTTTCTCGCCGCGCAGCTTGTCCCAGAAGGCGGCGACCTTGAGGGTCTGCGGGGAGTCGATGTTCACCGTCCAGGTGTCGCCGTTCACGCCGAACCACTTGGCGCCGGCCTGCCAGGCGAGTGCGGTGAACCAGGCGGAGTTTCCGGCGGGGAAGGTGCTGATGTAGGCCTTCGGATCGGCGTCGTGGATCTTCTGCGCGGCCTGGGCGAACTCGTCCCAGGTGGCGGGCGGCGCAATGCCCCATTTCTTGAACAGGTCGGAGCGGTAGAACAGGCCCATCGGGCCGGACGCCTGGGGGATCGCGTAGACCTTCGAGTCGAAGACTCCCTGCTGCCACTGCCAGTCCACGAACTTGGACTTGTCCTTGTCCGCGCCGTACTGGGACAGGTTCACCAGGCCGTTCTCCAGCAGGAACGAGGGGATCTCCTGGTATTCCACCTGTGCCAGATCGGGCGCGTTGCCGCTCTTGAGCGCGGCGCGCATTTTCGCGTAGCCGCCGCTGCTGCCCGCCGGGATCTTCTCCAGTTTGACGTGGATGTCCGGGTGGGTGGCGTTCCACTTGTCGACGGCTTTGTCGACGCCGGGAACCCATGACCAGAAGCGCAGGTCGACCTTCTGGCCGGGCTTGGCAGGCGCCTGGGCTCCCTTGTCCTGCGAACTGTTCGAACCCCCGCAGGCGGAGATCACCAGGGCGGTGGCGGCAAGGGTCGCTGCGAGTGCGCCCCGGCTTCTGCGGAGGTGTGTGGTGCGGCTCATGGGAGGAGGTCCTTCCTCGCTTCGTGCTGAAACGTGCCTGTTGCTGCCGGTCAGTCTCGGAGCGGCATTGCCACCTCGTCAAGATATATTCATAATTAATTGAAACAGCTATGGTGGGTGCGCGCAGCAGTCATCAGAGGGGAGACGCACGCGATGACGGAGTGCCGCAGGATGGCGGGGCGGGTGGCGGTGATCACCGGCGCAGCGCACGGGATCGGCGCCGCCACGGCACGAAGGCTGGCGGACGAGGGCGCGAGCGTCGTGGTCACGGACGTGGACGACGCAGCGGGCAAGGCGCTCGCCGCAGGCATCGGGGAGAGCGGCGGACGCGCGGAGTACGTACGGTGCGATGTGACCTCGGCCGCCGATTGGGAGAACCTGGCCCGCCATGTCGCTGAGCACCACGGGCGACTGGACGTACTGCACAGCAACGCCTTCGCCCAACTCAACAAGCCCGCCCACGAGTTGAGCGAGGCCGAGTGGGACGGTCAGATGGCCGTACTGCTCAAACCGGCCTGGCGCGGGATGAAGACCTTCGCGGCCATGCTGCGCCAGGCGTCGGGGTCCGTCGTGCTCACCTCCTCGGTGCACGCGGTCATCGGCATTCCCGGCCATGCCGCCTATGCCGCCGCGAAGGGTGCGTTGTGCTCGCTGGGGCGGCAGTTGGCCGTCGAGTACGGGCCGGACATCCGGGTCAACACCGTGCTTCCCGGGCCCATCCTCACCGCCGCGTGGGAGGGCATACCGGAGCCCGACCGGGCGCGCAGTGTGGCGGCCACGGCGGCCAAGCGCTTCGGGCAGCCGGAGGAGGTGGCCGCCGCGGTCGCCTTCCTCGCATCGGCGGACGCCTCCTATGTGACCGGAGCCAGCCTCGTGGTCGATGGAGGATGGAGCGTCATGAAGGAGTCCTCGTGAGCACCGCGCACCTCGCGGTATGCCGTACGAGGCCTCCGCGAACAGCACCGAGACGGAAACGGAGAACCTGGTGAGCAAACCCGGTAGGGGGCTGCACGGCCAAGCGGTGGAAGAACTGGGCCGGCGCATCATGCGCGGCGACTACCCCCCGGGCACCGTGGTGGACCCGGCCAAGTTCCAGACCGAACTCGGCGTCAGCCAGACCGTGGTGCGCGAGGCACTGCGCGTGCTGGCCGCCAAGGGCCTGCTCGAATCACGGCAGAAACGCGGCACGACCATCCGGCCCCGCGCCGACTGGAACCTGCTCGACAGCGACCTGCTGCGCTGGCAGGGCAGCAGCGCTCCCACCGACGGCTTCCTGGGGGACCTCGCCGAGGTCCGCGCGATCGTCGAGCCCGCCGGAGCCCGGCTCGCCGCCACCCGCCGAACCCCGGCCGACCTGGACACACTGCGCCAGGCACTCGACGCGATGGCGGCGGCGGGCACGGACGCGGACGCGATGGTCGAGGCGGACCTGGCCTTCCACCGCGCCCTGCTGGACGCCGCGCACAACGAACTCCTCAGCCGGATGGAGGTCGTCATCGAGGCAGGCCTGCGCGTGCGCGACCGGATCGTGCACGGCGCCCGGCACTTCGCCGACTCCATCCCCGTGCACCAGAAACTGCTCGACGCCGTCGAAGCCGGCGATCCGGACGCCGCCGTGGCCGCCGTCGAGTCACTCCTGGCCCAGGCCACCGACGACCTGGCAGCCGTACAGGCACGGAAAGACAAGGAAGACCGCGCCGACGACGTCGCGACCGACCCGCCGCCGAAGGAAACTCCTTGAAAATAACCGGACTTGAGACGTTCCTGGTGGCTCCGCGCTGGCTGTTCCTGCGCGTCGCCACCGACGAGGGCGTCACCGGCTGGGGCGAGCCACTGATCGAGGGACGCGCCGAAACCGTACGCGCCGCGGTCCACGAACTCGCCGACTACCTCGTCGGCCGGGACCCGCTGCGTATCGAGGACCACTGGCAGGTGCTCACCAAGGGCGGCTTCTACCGCGGCGGCCCCATCCTCTCCAGCGCCGTCGCCGGCATCGACCAGGCCCTGTGGGACATTGCCGGCAAGACCTACGGCGTCCCGGTGCACCGCCTCCTCGGCGGCCCGGTCCGCGACCGCGTCCGCATGTACGCCTGGATCGGCGGCGACCGCCCCAGCGAGGTCGCCGAGTTGGCCGAGGAACAGATGAAGGCCGGCTTCACCGCAGTGAAGATGAACGGCTCGGCCGAACTCGCCCCGATCGACACCCCGGCACGCACCGCCGAGGTCGTCGCCCGCGTCGCCGCCGTCCGCGAAGTACTGGGCGACGAACGGGACATCGCCGTCGACTTCCACGGCCGGGCCTCCACCGCCATGTCACGCCGCCTGCTGCCCCTGCTCGAACCGCTGCACCCGCTGTTCGTCGAAGAACCCGTCCTGCCGGAACACTCGGGCCACCTGCGCAGCCTGGTGGAATCCACGAGCATCCCCATCGCGACCGGCGAACGCCTCTACTCCCGCTGGGACTTCCGCGAGGTCATGACGAGCGGCATCGCCGTAGCCCAGCCCGACCTGTCCCACGCCGGCGGCATCTCCGAGGTCCGCCGCATCGCGGCCATGGCCGAGACCTACGACGTCACCGTGGCCCCACACTGCCCCCTCGGCCCGATCGCCCTGGCCGCGAGCCTCCAGATCGCCTTCTCCGTACCGAACTTCCTCATCCAGGAACAGAGCATGGGCATCCACTACAACCAGCAGTGCGACCTGCTGGATTACGTGATGGATCCCGAACCCTTCCGGTTCCAGGGCGGGTACGCCGTCGCCTCCACCCGTCCGGGGCTGGGCATCGAGATCGACGAGAAGGCGGTACGCCGCGCTGCCGAGATCGGACACCGCTGGCGCAACCCCGTATGGCGCGGCCGGGACGGGGCGTTCACCGAATGGTGACCACCGTCAGGCCCTCGCACCCCACGCACAAGGAGACCTTGCTCCCATGAACCTGGTGGAATCCCTACGAGCCCACCGCCTGTTGGCAATCGTGCGCGGCAAGGATCCTGCCGCGGCCCTGCGCACCGTGGTCACCCTCGCCGAGGAGGGGATCACGACCGTCGAGGTCTCACTGACCACCGCCGACGCGCTGTCTGTGATCAGGCAGGCGCGCGCCGAACTGGGCTCCGACGCGCTGGTCGGCGCCGGAACAGTGCGCTCGGCCCGGGACGCCGATCGCGCCGTGGACGCCGGCGCGTCCTACCTCGTCACCCCGGCACTGGTCGACGGGCTGGAGGCCTACGGCGTACCCGTGCTGATGGGAGCCCTGACGCCGAGCGAGATCGAACTCGCCCTCGCACGGGGAGCCGCCGCGATCAAACTCTTCCCCGGCTCCCTCGGCGGACCCGGCTATCTGCGTGCCCTACGAGACCCCCTCCCCGAGGTGCCGTTCGTGCCCGTCGGCGGAGTGGACGCGCAGGCCGCCCGCGACTACCTCGACCTGGGCGCCCTCGCCGTCGGCGTCGGCTCACCCCTCGTCGGGGACGCGGCCGACGGCGGAGACCTGGACCAACTCCGCGCCCGCGCCGCCGAGTTCCGCAAGATGACCGCACAGGAGACGATATGACGACGCCGGAACACCAGGCCCCGCCCGAAGTCGTGACCTTCGGCGAGACGATGGCGGCGCTGCGCGCCCACAGCGCCCTGCGGCTCGGCGGCAGCCTCGGCCTGTCCGTCGCGGGAGCCGAGTCCAACGTCGCCATCGGCCTCGCCCGGCTCGGGCACCGGGTGCGCTGGGTCGGCAGAGTCGGCGCGGACGAACTCGGCGCGCTGGTCCTGCGCACGCTGCGCGCCGAAGGCGTCGACACCGACCACGCGGTCACCGACGACACCGGTCGGCCCACGGGACTGCTGCTGACCGAACCCCGCCTGGGCACACTCACGCGCGTCAACTACTACCGTGCGGGTTCCGCGGGCTCGGCCCTCTCACCGGCGGACATACTGCCCGCGCTGGCCTCGGGCCCCCGCGTCCTGCATCTGACCGGCATCACGCCGGCACTCAGCGTGACGGCGGCCGAGACCGCGCTGGCCGCCGTCACGGCCGCCCGCGACGCGGGCATCACCGTATGCCTCGACGTCAACTACCGCTCCCGGCTGTGGACTTCGGACTGCGCCCGCACAGCGCTCCGGCCGCTGCTGGCCCACACCGACCTGCTCATCGCCTCCGAGGACGAGCTGCCGCTGATGCTGGAATCGCCCGGAGCGGGCGAGGCCGAGGCCGTGCAACGCATCCTGGCCGCCGGCGTGACCGAGGTGGTCATCAAACGCGGTGCACGTGGTGCGACCGCTTTCACCACCGACGGGGCGAACGACTGCCCGGCGCGAGAGGTCGGCGCGGTCGACCTGGTCGGTGCGGGCGACGCCTTCGTGGCGGGATACCTGTCCGGACACCTCCACGGCGTGGACATCCCCGCCCGGCTGTACCGAGCCGTCACGACCGCGGCCTTCGCCGTCGCCACCCGGGGTGACTGGGAGGGCCTTCCGACACGGGACGAACTCGGCCTGTTCGACCAGCCCGAGGGCACGACCATTCGCTGACCTGGAGTACTGATCATGGCATCTACGTCAGCGACGGCGGCGATCGTCGTAGACGGAGCGTACGAACTCGCCGAGGGCGGTCGCTGGGTCGACGACCGGTACGTGTACGTCGACATCCTCAGCGGTCGGCTCTTCGAACTGCGCGACGACACCGAACCGGCGGCTGTGCGCCAACTGGCCCGGCTCGACGTGCCGTTGGGAGCCGTCGCGCCGGTCGGCGACCGTCCGGGAGCGTGGATCGCCGCCGCGGACACCGGCATCGCACTGCTCACGCCTGACGGCACACTCGAATGGCTGGACCGGCCAGAGGACCGCACCCCGGTCCCCAGCCGGATGAACGACGGCGTCGCCGACCCCGCCGGCCGCTTCTGGGCGGGCAGCATGGCCTACGACGGCACCCAGGGCGCGGGCTCGCTCTACCGAATGGACCCTGACGGCACGGTCGTACGCGTTCTCGAGGGCCTGACCATCGCCAACGGACCCGCGTTCACCGCCGACGGCACGATCATGTACCTCGCGGACACGGCCGCGGGCACCGTCTTCCGTTGCCGCGTCGACCCCGTCTCCGGCGACCTCGGCGGCCTGGAGACCTTTGTCCAACTGCGTGATGGCGAAGGCAGCCCGGACGGAATGACCGTCGATGCCGAAGGCTGCTTGTGGGTCGCGATGTGGGGCGCAGGCGCGGTGCGTAGGTACCACCCCGATGGCCGCCTGCTCCACACCGTGACCGTCCCCGCACCACACCCCACTTCGGTGTGCCTGCATCCCAGCGACAATCGCCTCTACGTCACCACGGCCCGATATGGGGTGAAGAACCCGACCGCCACCTCCGGCGCGGTGCTCAGTCTTCCTGTACCGGTCGGGGGAACGGCGGCCTGCTCCTGGCGCGGCCGCCGCTGAAACCCTCATCCCTTGATCGCTCCGGTGAGAACACCGGTCCTGAAGTGCTTCTGCATGAACGGGTAGACGACGAGCAGGGGGACGAGAGTGAGCACGACCACGGCCATCTGCAAGGACAGTGGAGCGGTCTCGGCGTGGGTGTTGCCGAAGCCGCTGTTGACGGAGCCCGGTAGCCCGTTGCCGCGGTTCACGTAGGTCAGCAGCACGTACTGCAAGGGCCATTTCTGGCTCTCCGTCGGCATGTAGAGCATGACGTTGAAGAAGGCGTTCCAATAGCCGACGGCGTAGAAGAGCGTGATGACCGCGGTGACGGCGCGGGAGGTCGGCAGGACCACCGACCACAGGGTCCGCCAGTCGCCGGCTCCGTCCATCCGGGCGGCGTCGATGAGTTCCGCCGACGTGCCTGCGTAGAAGGAGCGCAGCACAAGGATGTTGAAGACCGACACCGCGCTGGGCAGGATGAGGGCCCAGTACCGGCCGTAGCCGCCGAGGCCGGTGACCACCAGGAAGGTGGGGATCAGGCCGCCGCTGACGAACATGGTGATGACCAGCAGCGTCAGGATCGGTCTGTGTCCGTAGGAGCGGGCGCGGGACAGTCCGTAGGCGCACAGGACGGAGACCGCCATCGAAACGGCTGTCCCGACCAGTGTGATGCCGAGGCTGACCAGCACGGCGGTACGCACGGTGGGGTCGGCGAGCATCTCGCGGTAGGCGGAGGCGGTGAGCCCGTCGGGCCAGACCACCAGGCCGCCGGCCCGGTTGATGGCGGCCTGGGTGGAGAAGCTGGTGACCACGATGATCCACAGCGGTACCAGTACGACCGCGGCGACCAGGGTGAGAGCGGCGCTCTTGCTCGTGGTCGTGGCGGCCGTCGGTTGTTCTTCCCAGACCGGGCGTCTGTCGCTGCGACGTTGCCGTAGGGGAATGGCAGTGCTCATCGGCGGTACAACCCGTCCTCTCCGAAGACGTGCGCGAGTTTGTTCGCGCCCCAGATCAGCAGCAGCGAGATGACGCTCTTGAAGAGCCCCGCGGCAGCTCCGTAGCTGTAGTTGTTGGTGGCGATGCCGTAGTAGAAGGAGAAGGTGTCCAGCACGTCGGCCGTGTTGTGGCCCACGGCCGCGCGTTGGAGCAGGAGTTGCTCGAAGCCCACGGTGAGCGCGTTGCCCAGGCGCAGTACCAGCATCAGGACGATCACCCCGCGCATCCCGGGCAGCGTGATGTGCCACATGCGGCGCCAGCGGCCGGCCCCGTCCACAGCGGCGGCCTCGTACAGGTGGGTGTCGATCGCGGCGAGTGCGGCGAGGAAGACGATGATGCCCCAGCCCGCCTCCTTCCAGACCGCCTGGAAGGTGACCAGCAGGGCGAACGTGTGCGAGTTCGTCATGATGTCCCAGGTGCCGGCATCGTGCTGCCGCAGGAACTGGTTGAGCACGCCCGCCCCGCCGAGCATCTGCTGGAAGACCGTGATCGTCAGCACCCACGAGAAGAAGTGGGGGAGGTAGACGATCGACTGGATGAGGTTGCGCAGCCGTTCGCTGAGCACGGTGTTGAGCAGCAGGGCGAGGACGATCGGGATCGGGAAGAAGAGGATGAGCTGGACGAGGCTGAGGTAGAGCGTGTTCTGCAACGCCCTCCAGAACAAGGGGTCTTGGAGGAGGGTGGTGAACTGGTCCAGCCCGGCCCACGGGCTGTGCCAGACGCCGACGAGGGGGTCGTAGTACTGGAAGGCCGTGATCAGGCCGAAGAGCGGCGCATAGTTGAACACGACGAGCAGCACGACGGCCGGAATCGTCATGATGACAAGGGACTTGTCCCGGCGCAGCCTGATCCGCCAGTGAAGTCTGACGTGCGCCTGCGGCGGTTGTCGCGTCGGGTTCTTCTCGGTCTTGGGGGAGATGGTGGTGGTCACGTCTGCGCTGTCCTCACTGACCGGTGCCGTACTTCTCCAGGACGTTGGTCGTCAGCCAGTTCCTGAGTCGGTTGCCGCTGCTCTTCCAGGCAGCGACTGCGGCCTGGACGTCGGAGACCTTCTGCTTGCCGTGGCAGCAGTCCTTGATCGTGTCCTCCACGGACTGCGCGGCGTCTGCGGTGGCCAGGGAGGCGGGCAGGGAGATGTTCATGTTCCAGAACACCGGCTTGTAGAGGTATTTGACGTTGGCGGCCTGCCAGGCGGTGAAGTCCCTGGTGACCTGGTCGGCTCCGGGGTTGCTGATCACCTGCGGGCACGAGGCCAGGAACGAGTACGTCTGGGGCTGTACGTACTTCTTTCCCGCGTCGGTGAAGGTGGGGACTCCCTTGACCATGGTGTGGTGGACGCCCTCAACGCCGAAGTTGACCATGGTGTACTCGGCCGAACCGTAGGGGGCGGCCAAGTAGTCGGCCACCGCGAGCAGTTCCTCGATCCGGTCCTTGCCGAGCCTGCGGTTGAGATAGCTGATGACGCCCGTGGAGTTGCCCAGGAACAGGCTCGGCTTGGACGTGCCGTCGCCCGCGAAGATACCGAAGGCCCCGCGCCGGTAGTCCTTGTTCGCGGCCGAACCGGACTGCTGGTCGCTGAGGTTCCACGCGCCGGTGCCACCACCGGAGATGAGGACCTTCCCCGAGTAGAAACGGGTGCTGGCGGAGGCTTCCTGCCCGGCCAGGGCATCCGGGTGCATGAAGCCGGACTTGGCGAGCTTGTAGTGCCAGTCGAGGGCGTCGAGGAACTCCGGGGTCTCGTACTTGTTGATCAGCTTGCCGTTCTCGACTTTCCACTTGTTCGGCACACCCCAGAAGGGAAAGAGGTACGTCCACACGTCGTCGAACGCCCAGACGCCGCGTTTGGCGTCGGTCAGCTCCTTGCCCAGCGCGAACAGGTCGGCCGCCGAGGTGATCTGGTCGGCGGTGATTCCCTTGGCGTCCAGGACGTCGCGGCGGTAGAAGGTGGTGCCCGCGACGACGCAGCTGCTGGAGTAGGACGGGATGCCGTAGATCTTGTTGCCCCAGGCGCCCGCCTGCCAGGCGCCGCTGGGGATGGCGGCGAGGTTCGGATACTTCTTTATCTTGTCTCCGGCCAAGTACGGTGTGAGGTCGGCGAGTTGGGTGCCGGCCAGGCCGCCCGTGTTGAACCCGGAGTTCCACCAGGCCGGCAGCTGGATCCAGTCGGGCAGCTTCTTGGCCGAGGTCATTGTGGGGATGATGGTGAGGTAGTTGTTGCCGTCGGTGGGTTTGATCGTGAGGTCGATACCGAGGGCCTTGTTCATGGCCTGGTAGAAGGAGTTGCCGGGGGAGGGGACGGTTCCCCACAGCGGAGTGACGGCGGTGTAGTGGCCGCCCTTGCCCGGAACTCCCTTGACCGTCCTGGCCTGTTGGGCGGGGTAGGTCAGGAAGCCGGGGTCGGTCGCGATGTCGGCGCCGCCTGCGACGGACGGGATGTCCGGCTTGAGCGACTTGTTGGGCTCGAAGGACGGGAGTGCGGCTTTGAGTCCCTTCTTCGTGCTGGCTCCGCCGGTGCTCTGACCGCCGTCGCCGCACGCGGACAGCAGTGGCGCCATCGCGGCGGTGCCGGCGACGGCCGCGGCCGTGCTCAGAAGGGTTCTGCGGTTCATGTCGAAAGTCATGGGTGGGCTGCTTTCGCCGGTGAGATGTGAAGGGGGCTGTGACGTCGTCGGAAGCGCTTCGACGACGGGCCCGTTGGGAGGCCGGGACCGCGGTGGACGAGGTCAGGCGGTTGTGCCGGTGACGGAGCTGCCGGACTTGGTGACGTGGTACGTCACGGAGGCACCGCTCCAGAAGTGGAAGGTGAGCGTCACCCGGGAGTCGTCCTTCAGCGAGGCGAAGAACTCGGACGTCAGCTTGATCGAGTCATCGGTGTAAGCCGAGAAGGCGGTGTCCCACTGCTGATAGGGAGTCCAGCTCGCCGGGCCCGCGTTGCTCCCGTCGTCGTACCTGGCCTCCATGGTCGCGAGCCTGTCCCCCCGGAACGCGGTGGGGACGCTCAGGCCGGTGGTGTCTCCCGAGGCGTTCGCCAGGACCGGAGTGTCGTACGTGATCACGTCGATCCGCCACGGAACACCGCGGGAGAACCGGGCTTCCAAGGATGCGGCGACCCCGTACGAGCGGTCGCCCGCCAAGTGGCTGAGCGTGGCGGCCGTGAGCGTGAGTTGGTCGCCGGAGACGGTGTAGTCCTTGCCCCGCACGAGGTTGCGGGAGCCGTGGCGCAGACCCTGGAAGTCGGTGCTGTTGGTGTTCAGGGTGAGCGTCTGGTTCGTGATGGCGGTGGACTTGGCGAGGAACACCGTGTCGCTGGAGGCGGTGCCCGAACGTGTGGTCCAGCTGGACTTGATCTGAGCGAACAGCTCCTGGTCCCGCCATTGCAGGGTCTCGCGGTTCAGGAACTGGCCGGCGTCCCACAGCATGGTGGTGAGCTTCCGCCGGCGCGCGTAGTCGCCGAGGAAATCGAAGTACTTGAGCTGCTCACCGCGTTCGATGATGCCGGGGCGGTTGTGGTCGTAGGCGAGCAGGGCGTACTCCCCGATGATGACCGGGATGCCGCGCGCGACGAGGGTGTTGTACGCGCGGTCGAAGGTGTCGGTGAGGTCTTGTTCCGCGGTGGCGTCGAACCTGGTGTAGCCGGCGATGTTCACGCTGAACGGCCACCAGCCGTAGAAGTGGATCGTCGTGGCGATCATGGGATCGTGCAGGGAGCTCAGTTCGGCGGCCAGTGCGTCGAGTCGGCCTTGGTCCGCGTTCGTGTACAGGGTGGGCAGCACGAGCAGACGGTGGGTGTTCTCGCCGCCGGAGTCACGGACGATCGTGTGGAAGGCCCGGTTGAGTTCGGCCAGCAGCCGGTAGTTCTCGTCGTCGCCCGAAGTACCGCTGAACGTCGGCTCGTTGATGCTCTCAAACGCCAGTCTCGGCGGTTCGTCGCGGAACTCCGCCGCGATCTGGGCCCAGGTGGCGTCGTAGCGGGCGAGCACGGCGTCGTGATCGGTCGAGAGGTTGTTGACCCACATCCATGAGTCGTGATGCATGTTGAGCAGCACGTACAGGCCTTCGTCCAGCGCCATGTCGGCGACTTGGCGGACTTTCGCCATCCAGGCCGGGTCGATCGTGTAATCCGGGGCGGAACCCTGGTGAATGCCCCAGGTGACGGGCAGTCGGATGCTCTTGAACCCCTGCGACCTGACCTTCTTCAGCAGGGCCCGGGTCACGGGCGGGTTGCCCCAGGACGTTTCGTCGGGGATGGCGTCGTAGGTGTTGCCCAGGTTCCAGCCGGGCTGCATGGCCGCCACCGTGCTGCGGGCGGCCGGGGCGCTCGGCGGCGGGGCGGGCGGATCGTCAGCTTGTGCGGTGGCGGGTAACAGCGGGAGCAGGACGATCGCCAGGAGCAGCGCCGTCAGCCTCCGCCGAGGTCGCGACGGCCGGCGCCGTCGCATGAGGAATCGTGTCCGTCTCCCTGTCATCGCGTGCACCTTCCGGTTGGGGCGGCGCAGACCCTGGCGGGTCCCTGTGTCGGACGCGCTCGGCCCATGGGGGATCGGCCTCGTTGCGACCGAGTCGTACCGTGGTGAAGGAAACTTTCGCGCTATGCGGCGGAGAAGTTAACATGAAGATGTGCTCAGGGCCACAGGTCCGTCGGCAAGAGATGCCAGAATGGCCGGGCATGACCAGACAGCGCTGTTCAACCGTCTCCTGCATCCGGCCCCGCCTGGTGCGAGCGATTCGATGACCGGGAAGGCGACCTTGGCGGACAACGCAGCTGACGGACCGGCGGGCAAGGGCGACGGGCAGGGCGACACGTCCCGTCCGGTGACCATCGCGTTCATCGCCGAGTCGGCGGGGGTCTCCGTCCCGACCGTGTCCAAGGTGATCAACGGAAAGTCCGGGGTTTCCGCGGACACGCGTGCCCGGGTCGAGGCACTGGTCAACGAGCACGGCTACCGCAAACCCTCCGGGGCCAACAGGAACAACGTCGTGGAACTCGTGTTCCGCGAGCTCCAGCACATGTGGGCCGTCGAGATCATCCGGGGTGTCGAACGGGTCGCCCGCCAGCACCGGGTCGGCCTCATGGTCTCCGAGTTCGGGCTGCACGACACCGCCGAGCCCACCTGGGACGACACCGTCGCAAGGCGACCCAACTGCGTCCTGTCCGTGGCCCAGCTCTCCGAGGCCGAGCGCGCGCAACTGACGGCGAAGGGCATCCCGTTCGTCGTCTTCGACCCCGCGACCGAACTGCCCGACGACGTCCCGTTCGTGGGCGCCACCAACTGGTCCGGCGGCCGGGCCGCGACCCGCCACCTCACCGAACTCGGGCACCGTCGCATCGCCATGATCGGCGGCCCGGAGGACCAGCTGTACTGCTGCGCCCGGCTGGACGGATACCGCTCCGCGATGCAGGCCGCGGGCCTGCCGGTGGATCCGGAACTCGTCGTGCACGCGACCCTCACCCACGAGGACGGCCGCGCGGCGGCCCGTTCCCTGCTGGCCCTGCCCGACCGCCCGACCGCGATCTTCACCGCCAACGACCTCCAGGCGCTGGGCGTTTACCAGGCGGCGCGCGAGGCCGGCCTGCGGATCCCCGACGACCTGAGTGTCGTCGGCTTCGACGACCTGCCGGTCGTGGCCTGGGTGGACCCGCCACTGACCACGGTCCACCAGCCGCTCACCGAGATGGCCGTGGCCGCGACCGAGCTGGCCCTCACGCTCGGCCGAGGTGAAGCGGCGCCTCAGGTCGGGGTGGAGATCGCGACGACCCTCACGGTCCGGGGCAGCACGGCTCCTCCCAAGGGCTGACCCGCAGCGGCTACACGCTGCTCCCTCCTCACCAACTGCGAAGACGCCCGCCCCCGACAGCCCGTCGGTAGTGGGCGTCTTGGCGTGTCCGAGGCTTCCCGCGAAGAGAGTGGGCCGAGCGACCGTTGACCATCAGGGCCCCGCTGGCTAACCTCGGCCAGGAAATTATCTGACTTTGAAGAACGAAAGTTTCGTTCTTCTCATGAGTCTGGCGAAAGCGCGCGACTCACCGGAGCATGAACGCCGTCCTCGCTTCACCCGCCTCGGTCGCACCCCTTGGAGGAGTTCATGCGGAGGTTGGTTCACAGGTATGGCGCCCGTCTGGTCGGGCTTGCCGCAGTGCTGTCGCTGGCAGCTGCTGTCACACCGTCAGCAGTGGCTGCGCCTACGGCCATCAGTGCCTCGGTGTCCGTCGACGCGGGCGGTGCGCTGGCGAGAATCCCGGCGACCGGTGTCGGCATGAACGTCGCGGTCTACGACGGCAACATGAACCACCCCGACATCCCCGGACTCCTGAAGGACGCCGGCACCGGGATGGTCCGCTACCCCGGCGGCGGCTACGCCGACGGCTACCACTGGCAGACGCACACCGTCGAGGGCGGCTACGTCGCGCCCAACACGGAGTTCGACACCTTCATGGGCACGGTACGAGCCGCCGGCGCCCAGCCGATCATCACCGCCAACTACGGCTCGGGCACACCCGAGGAGGCCGCGGCCTGGGTGCGGTACGCCAACGTGACCAAGGGCTACGGCGCGAAGTACTGGGAGATCGGCAACGAGGTCTACGGCAACGGCCTCTACGGCGCCACCTGGGAAACCGACCACCACGCGAGCAAGTCCGCCACGACGTACGCGACCAACCTCGTCCAGTACGCCACCGCGATGAAAGCCGTCGACCCGTCCATCAAGATCGGCGCAGTCCTGACCACCCCCGGAGCCTGGCCGGACGGCATCACGGGAGCCGGCGACCCGATGGACTGGAATCACACTGTCTTGTCGATCGCAGGATCGAAGATCGACTTCGTGATCGTGCACCACTATCCGATCGGCAACAGCCAGGCGGACCTGCTGGGCAAGCCCCAGGCGGAGATCCCGAACATGGCCGCCACCCTGCGCTCACTGATCAACCAGTACGCGGGGACCAACGCGTCCAACGTGGGCATCGCGGTGACCGAGGCCAACGCCAACGCCTACAAGGACACATCCCCGAACGGCCTGTTCGCACCGGACGAGTACCTGACCTGGATGGAGAACGGCGCGTTCACCGTCGACTGGTGGAACCTGCACAACGGCACGGACTGCACCCACGTGACCACGGTCGAAGGCGCCACGGACTACGACGACGGCGGAATCCTCTCCAGCGGAGCCTCCTGCGAGCCGCCCCTGAACACACCCTTCGCGCCGTACTACGGCACCCGGATGATCACCACACTGGGTGCACCCGGCGACACGCTGGTCCGGACCGCCGGCTCGACCTCGACCGTCTCCGCGCACGCCGTGCGGCGGGCCAACGGCGACCTCAGCGTCATGCTCATCAACAAGGACCCCGTCAACGCCGCGACGGTCACGCTCTCGTACACCGGGTTCAGCCCGTCCGCCGCCACCCCGACCGTGTACTCGTACCTGAAGAACGCGACTTCGATCGGCTCCGCGACGACGGGCAGCGCGACCCGCCAGACGGTACCCGCGTACTCGATCGTGGTCGTCCAGCTCCACCGCTGAACCAACCCACCAACAACGTAAGGATTCGATGAGGGTGTCGAGCAAGCCCGAGAAGACCAACACCATCAACAACCCGGTGATCCCCGGCTTCCACCCCGACCCCTCCGTCTGCCGGGCGGGCGAGGACTACTACCTCGCCTGCTCCAGCTTCGAGTACTTCCCCGGGGTCCCCATCTTCCACAGCCGGGACCTCGTGAACTGGGCCCAGATCGGCAACGCGCTCGACCGGCCGAGCCAGCTGCGCCTGCCGCTGGACGCCCGGTCCTCGGGCGGAATCTACGCACCCACCCTCCGCCACCACGACGGCCGCTTCTGGCTGATCGTCACCAATGTGAGCGGGGACGGCAATCTGCTCTTCACGGCCACCGATCCGGCCGGGCCCTGGTCCGATCCGGTCCGTCTGCCCGGAGTTCAGGGCATCGACCCGGACCTCGCCTGGGACGAGGACGGCAACTGCTGGTGCACCACCGCCGGAGTCGGACAGATCCGCATCGATCCCCACACCGGCGAGACGTTCGGCCCAGCGCACCGGCTCTGGTCCGGCGCCCCCGGTGCCAAGGCGCCCGAAGCACCACACCTCTACAAGATCGGCGACTACTGGTACCTGCTGATCGCCGAAGGCGGCACCGAACGCTGCCACGGCGTCTCGATCGCCCGCAGCCGCACACCCACGGGACCGTTCGAGCCGTGCCCGTCCAACCCGGTCCTGACCCACCGGGGCACCGACCACCCCATCCAGAACACCGGCCACGCCGACCTCGTACAGGCACCCGACGGCACGTGGTGGATGGTGCTGCTCGGCGTGCGGCCGGGCGGTGGTACTCCGGGCTGGCATGTACTGGGGCGGGAGACCTTCCTGGTGCCGGTCGACTGGGTCGACGGCTGGCCGGTTGTCGGGGAACTGTCGGCCTCGATGCCCGTCCCGAACTGGCCGTTGCATCCGCAGGCCGCAGTTCCGGCGCGGGACGACTTCGACATGCCGGCACTCGCCCCGCACTGGATCTCACTTCGGCACCGACTTTCGGAGTCGTGCACCACGAAGGAGAAGCCCGGCTGGCTCACTCTGCAGGCACGCGCCGGATCCCTCGACGACACCGACGTCACGTTCGTCGGCCGACGGCAACAACACGTCTCCTGCCGAGTGCGAGCCAGGATCGACGTCGAAGGCGGCAGCGGCGGCCTCGCCGTCCGTCTCGACGAGCAGCATCACTACGACATCGAGGCCACGCCCGGCGAGGCTCAAGTGCGGGCCCGCATCGGCCCGTTGAGCACCGTCGTCGCATCCCGTCCGCTACCGCCCGGGCCTGTGGTCCTCCGCATCGAGACGACTGGCGTGCACGCGGTGAACGATGCCCGCACCGGCCCCGACACCGTCACGATCAGCATCGAGGAGCCGGACGGCACCGTCGTCGAACTCGCCTCCCTGGACGGGAAGTACCTCTCCACGGAGGTCGCCGGCGGTTTCACCGGCCGGGTGATCGGCATGTTCGCCGGTGTCGGCTCCGTCCATTTCGACTGGTTCGAGTACGAGCCGATCGATCGGTGACGAGGCCTGCACCGGGCCGGCATCGCACCGAGCTGAGCCCGACGGGCGAGGCGTTCGCCCGTCGGGCTCAGAGCAGTTGACCTGTCTCCCCTGAGCGCGCAGCCAACGTATGGTCGGTCACCGTCGGCCACGGCGCGAATCGTCGTGGTCAGCCGGTCGGAGTCGGCACACGACTGAGCGCGCATCCCCACCTCCGTAGTGAGTCGACTCCTTCAGCGCCAGAGCGCGGGCCGCCGCTTTGACCTGGGGTATCCCGGAAGCACTCGACGAGCCTCCATCCGGGCCTGCCCGTCCCCGACGCTGTTCCGGAAGGGTGCGAGACCGACCGTGGCCGCCACCGGCGGATGTCCGGAATCTGCAAACGGTCAGGTCTGCCAAGGGAAAGACGACGCCTCCCCCCGCGGGATTCACTCCAATCAGCCCGCGACGAAGGAGGCCCTTCACATGCCCGACCTGCCCACCGGAGAGTTCTGGAAAGACCTCAGGCCGATCGAGAACTCCTTCCGCCCCGACGCCCTCCCCGAGGTCTACCTGTCCAAGGTGGCCACGGACGACGACCGCTACTACGTGCCGTTCACCGAGACGGTCGGCTCCCGCCCGCTGTGGATCAACGTCAAGGACAACAGCTGGGCCGACATCCTGCGGGCAAAGGAGGCAGGGCTGGTAAACCGGCACTACCACCCGCACGAGGTGTTCGCGTACACAATCTCCGGCAAGTGGGGCTACCTGGAGCGGCCTTGGACGGCGACCGCGGGCGACTTCGTCTATGAGGCCCCGGGCGAGGGGCACACGCTGGTCGCCTATGAGAGCGACGAGCCGATGAAGGCGTTCTTCATTGTCAAGGGCCCACTCGTCTGGCTCGACGAGAGCGGAGAGCCCGACGGTTTCTTCGACGTGCACGACTACATCAAGTTGTGCCGCGAGCACTACGAGAAGGTCGGGCTCGGGGCCGAGTACGTCAATTCCCTCTTCCGCTGAGCCGCGGTACCTGGACAAGTTGGGGCGTGGCGACGGCCGTTCTCCTCGCCCAACCGGGCGTCGGTGTCAGCCGCGACCGCGGGGATCCGGGCGTGCTCGCAGGCAGCAGGCCATCGGGATCACCATGGCCGCTCCACAGGCCGCCGACGGCATCAGGGGCAATGCCGTCGCGCCCGGCTTTGTGGTCAGTCCGCGGGGGGCCAGGGGGATCGCTGCCCTACGACCACGGCGCGGGTGCCGATCCGTATTCCGGCCGGGCGCCTTGGGCCGTTGTGCGAGATCGCCTCGACGGCCGGGTTCCTGTGCCCAGCAGCGACTTCGTACTTCACAGGTGCGGTCGTTCCCGTGGAAGGGGCTACCTGGTCGTGTGACGGTCGCCTACGCTGAGCCCTCGACACGCATGCAGTGCGAGGAGGTCACATGTCCAGGCCCTCCGTGATCTCCCAGGCCACCACCGAGCACATCGCACCCGCCGAGCGCATCTCCTACTGGGAGGACTACAACCGCGAGGCCTTGGTGGGCCTGTCCTGCACCTCCTATTCCGAGCAGGGCCTGCTGGCCAGGCAGACCAACATCGAGCTGGGCGGTCTGCGCCTCGCCGACATCACCGGTAACGCCCATGCCATCGAGCGCAGCCCTGAGACAGTCAGGTCGGCGCCCAAGGACTCGGTGTTCGCCTCTCTTCTGCTCAAGGGAGAGGCGGTGTTCCTGCATGAGAACGGATGCCTCGCGGCGACGGCGGGTGAGCTGATCATCTACGACACGCGAAGGCCGTATCTGTTCGGGTTCTCCTCTTCGATGCGCCAGATCCTGGTGGACGTGCCCCGCAGCCTGTTCGCGCCGGGGTGCGAAGGAGGCGGGTGGCCCGGACCGATGCTGTTCGGGCGGAGCGCAGCGCGGGAGGGCGCGCTCGTGGCCGCGCTGAGTTCCCGGCTCGGCGGGCTGGCCGCGATGCGTGACGTGCCGCAGGGTCCCGCAGACGCCGAGGGGGCTGTGCTCGACCTGCTCCGCCGACTCGCCGAGGAGCGTACGGGAGGCAGGCCGGGGTCCGACACCCGCCGGTCGCAGCTCATCGTGGCCGAGGACTACATCGAGCGGCATCTCCATGACCCTGGACTTGGAGCCGCGCAGGTGGCCGGTGTCCTGGGCATTTCGGTACGGCACCTGGGGCGGATCTTCGAATCCACCGGCAGGTCTCCGGCACGGCATATTGCGGAGCGGCGCCTGGTCATGGCGCACCGGGAACTCACCGGGCCCGGGGCGCGGGAGACCAGGATCGCCGATGTCGCGTACCGATGGGGGTTCTCCAGCCAGGCCCTCTTCGCCCGCCTCTTCCGCGCCAGGTTCGGACTCACCCCGAGCGAGGCCCGCGCGGAGGCGACAAAGTAGCGCACGCGCACGGATCATTAGGTTCGGGTCTCCGGTTCTGCTCCCGAACGGATGGTTTTCGCCCGGCGTCCGGGGACGTCGGGTGGCGTCTTCCCGGACCCACTTCCGCAGGGTTTTCAGATGGATACCCAGGCCCCGAGCGATGTCGGTGAGGGTGCGGTCCTTCGAGGAACACGCAAGGTCGCCTGCGTCCCGTTTGAACTCGTCCGAGAGATTCCCTTCGCTTTGCCACCATGGATCACTTCCCCTGGATGACGAAACATCCAGCACCCAGCTGTCGGAATCTCGGGGGTCACTCCAGAAGCCACTGGCATCCGGACAACGGACATGAAGCTCCAGCTGAAGAGGATGGAGATCCAGGAACAGCGGCAACACGGCAAGCCCGCGCCACTCAAGACGGACTACAGCTACGCAGTACTGCCCATCGGTTCGTTCGTGGTGGACAAGTACCGCGCGCACATGGCGCGACGGCGCGCGGCGCCGTCCACCGCCGGTCCGCGTGGACGTGTTCAGTCAGGTGGTCGCGCGCGTCCCGAGGGTTATGAGGCACTCGTGACGGTGAATCGTCACGGAACGCCGGTACGACACGCCACTCTGAGTACTGCCTTCAAAGCGGCCAAGGCGGCCGCACGGGCCAGAGGCGTGATGGTTCCTGAGACGGCCACCTTCCGGCACCTGCGCGACTTCATGGACGCCGTTCTGATCGCATCCGGAGTTCCACCGCGGAGCGTCCAGATACGCATGCGCCACGGCACCCTCGCGATGACGCTGGACACCTACGGGTTCGCCCTGGAGGTGGACTGGGAGAACGCACCCGCCTCCTTCGAGGAACTCTTCGGTATCCCGGCGCCGCCCGGCCTGCCGGAAGCGGCGCCGGTGCCCAGGGCCGAGCGCGTTCCTCCGTCGGACACCGCACCCGTCGAGTCGTGAGGAAGGAGAGGACCATGGAGACTGAACGGAGCCCCGGCGACCGACTCCGAACACGCCCTGCCCGCACTGGTGTGCACGGGATGTGCACTGGTTCCGGCCACCCAGCGGGTCCGGGCTGGTGAGACCCAGTGGCGGCGTGTTGCTATTTTTTACCCCATGTTTTCAGCCCCATCGAGCGGCGGCCCGCTCATTTGGTTAACCTGAGGCGGACGGACAGCGACAAGGGGTCCCACCCACACCCATGGTCCGTCCCGGGACAAGCCGGTCACAACGGCCTGCTCTCACACGAGTAACCGGCGCCACCGCGTCCGAACTGCCTTCAACCCACGCCCGAGCGGGCTCAGGTACCGGACCGGAGACCGGCCGGTGTGCCCCGAGGGTGACCCGACGCATAAGGAGTGTGCGGTGACACCGGAGAAGACGAACAGCGAGCAACGCCCCAAGGACTACGTGGAGCGTGCGGGCCACCGGTCCGACGAGCTCGGCAGCCTGGCCGTGTGGGCACGGTCCGCCCCCATCCGTCTCGCGGGCTACGAGGACGACCTCGCCGAGCCCCACATCCTGCCCAGCGTGGACTGACCCCCACGGGACCCTTCGCGCTCGCCGACGGCATGGGCGTGCGAAAATCGCGCCCATGCTGATCAGAGAAGCCGCGGCCGACGACTGGCCGCGGATCTGGCCTTTCTGGCACCGGATCGTCGCTGCCGGCGACACCTACACCTGGGCCCGGGACACCTCCGAAGAGGCGGCCCGGGCCCTGTGGACGTCCCCGCCCAAGCGCGTGTACGTCGCCGAGGACGAGACCGGAACCGTCGTCGGCTCGGCCTTCGTTACCCCGAACTACGGCGGCCCCGCCGACCGCATCGCCAACGCCGGCTTCATGGTCGACCCCGACCACGGCGGCCGGGGCGTCGGCCGCGCCCTCGCCGAGCACATCCTCACCGCCGCCCGCGAGCAGGGCTTCCGTGGCATGGTCTTCAACGCGGTCGTCGAGACCAACCCCGCCGTCAAGCTCTGGCTCTCCCTCGGCTTCACGATCCTGGGCACGGTGCCGGACGCCTTCGACCATCCCCGCGACGGCCGCGTGGGCCTGCACATCATGCACCGGGCGCTCTAGAAGGAACCTTTGGCCGAGAGGACGGACCTCTTAGTCGAGCGGCGCGGTCCGCACCCACGGGCGCAGCCTCTCCAACTGCTCCGCCAGCTCCAGCAGCGCCGCCTCCGATCCCGGACGCCCCACCAGCTGTACGGCGCAGGGCGCGCCCGAGGGCAGCGTGCCGAACGGGACCGACATGGCGGGCCAGCCGGTGAGGTTCCAAGGGGGCGTCATCGGCGAGTAGTTGGTGTTGGCCAGCACATTGCGCAGCCAGCCCCGCTCGTGCCACGGCCCGGCCTTGGGGGAGCGGCGGGCCAGTGCCGCCGTCAGCAGGACGTCGTGCTCGGCGAAGAAGGGGGTGAGGCGCTCCCGGAGCCGCTCCCGGCTCTTCCCGGTGCGGACGCTCTTCACGAAGCGCCGCCCGATCGCCGCGTGCACCCGGGTCCGCCGCGTCAGCTTCCGCGGGTCGAGCCCCGCCGCGTCCACCGAGGTTCCCGCAGTCCAGTGTGCGAGCGAGGTGTTGCTCAGGGACAGCGGATACGGCGGATCGGCACGCTGCACCGTGTGACCTGCCTTGGTCAGCAGCCCGGCCGCCTCCCGTACGGCGGTCGTATACGGCTTGCTGACGGCCACTCCGGCGAGCGGGCTGCGCACGGAAACGGCGATGTTCCGGGAGACGGGCTCGTCGGGACGTACGACCTCGGTGTCCGCGATGACCGAAAACATCAGCCGGGCGTCCTCGACGGTCGTCGCCAGGGGTCCGTTTTCGGACATTCCGAACCAGTCGCCGTCGCCGATACCGGCCGGGACGACCCCGAACCCCGGCTTGATGGTGACGAGACCGCAGTTCGCGGCCGGAATGCGCAGCGAGCCCATGCCGTCGTTGCCGAGCGCGATCGGCACCATGCCGGCGGCGACCGCGGCCGCACTGCCGCCCGAGGAACCCCCTGCGGTGCGGGTGGTGTCCCACGGGTTGCGGCTGGTTCCGTGGACGCCCTCGGTGGTCCCGAAGACGCACAGCTCGGGCACGTTCGTCAGTCCGACGACCACCGCACCCGCCGCCCTCAGGCGCGCCACGGTGACATGGTCGTGGTCGGCAGCGGTGTCCGGGGTCGCGGCCGAGCCGACCCGGTTGGACTCGCCCGTCACCGCCAGGTTGTCCTTCACGGCCACCGGCACGCCCGCCAGGGGCAGTTGGGCCAGATCGGACCGCGCGGCCACCTCGTCGGCCTCCGCGAGCGCCGCCTCCGCCCGTACCACCCGGAACGCGCCGATCCGCCCGTCGAGCCGCTCGATCCGGGCGAGATGCTCGGCCACCACCTCACGCGGAGTGACCCGCTTCTCGCGTACGGCGGCGGACATCTCGGCGGCGGTACGACCGATCCAGCTGGTCACGGGCGCGCTCCTTCGACCTACTCGTGAGTATGTACGGAGAACTGTGCCCCGATGTCGGCGTCACGTCGAGGGTCCTTCGCCCCCGGAAAGTCGGGAGCGGTTCGCCTTGGACATACGTGACCGTCTTGTTGGACTTTTCGCGGGCCGGTTCCGGGCAGCTGCCCGCTGACCAGCCGGTCCTCCGATCACTGGCCCAACTTGGCTGCCCCCGTTGCCCATTGACAGCCCCTGAGGTCGGTCCAATTATCAGACGTCCGATCAATCGCGACCGGTGGAGTGGCATGGCTGAGCGCAGGAAGAGACGGTACCGGCTGATCGGCTTCGTGGCGGTGTGTGCGCTGCTCGCGGCGCCCGTACCGGCGGTCGCGGTCCAGCAGGAGCGGACGGCGACGCCGGTGACCGTGCCCGCGCTGTCCAACTGGACGCCGGAGTCAGGCAGTTACGACTTCGGCGGCGGGACCCGGCTGCTGGCCGGCAGCGCGAGTGAGCGCAGGGTCGCCGACACCCTCGCCGACGACCTCAAGGCGGCGGGCCACGGAACCGTGCCCGTCGTGCGGGGCGGTGCCGCCCGGCCCGGCGACATCGTCATCGAAGTCCGGCCGACCCAGGGCTCGTTGGGCGCGGAGGGCTATGAACTCCGGGCGGGCAAGCGGCTGTCGATCACCGGCGCGACCGAGACCGGCGCCTTCTACGGCACCCGCACCCTCCTCCAACTGCTCGCCCAGGGCGACCACATACCGGCCGGCCGCACGGTCGACGTACCGCGCTACCAGGAACGCGGGGTCGGCGTCTGCGCCTGCTACATCCACATCTCCCTGCCCTGGCTGGAGAACCTGGTGCGCGAGATGGCGTACCACAAGCTCGACCAACTGCTCCTGGAAATCAAGGTGAAGAGCGACGCGCACCCCGAGGCGAACACCTGGGGCTACTACACCAAGGACGAGCTGCGCCGCCTCGTCGCCCTCGGCGACAGGTACCACGTCGAGATCATCCCCGAGATCAACTCCCCGGGCCACATGGACCCGTGGATAGAGAACCGCCCCGACCTCCAGCTCACCGACAGCGACGGAACCAAGCAGCCCGCCCGGCTCGACGTCACCCAACAGGCAGCGTTCGACTACTACACGAGCCTGATGGACGAATACGCACAGGTCTTCACCGCGCCGTCCTGGCACATGGGCGCCGACGAGTACATGCTCGGCTCCGACTACTCCAAGTACCCGCAGATGCTGCGCTACGCCCAGGAGAAGTACGGCGCGAACGCCACCCCGCAGGACGCCTACATCGACTTCATCAACCGCGTCCAGGCCTACGCCGCGAGCAAGGGCAAGAAGCTGCGCATCTGGAACGACGGGCTCACCGGCGCCAACACCGTGCCGGTGGCGGCGGGCACCACGGTCGAGCACTGGCTGAACGTCCAGACGAAACCGAGCCAACTCATCGCCCAGGGCTACCCGTTGATGAACGCGGCCTACTCCCTCTACCTCGTACGCGGCGGCTTCCACAGCGACACCGAGTCGCTGTACGACCAGAGCTGGGACCCGCGCAGCTTCGAGGGCGAGAAGCTCGCCTCCAGCGCCGGCATCACCGGCGCGAAGATCAGCCTCTGGCCCGACAACGGACGCGGCGAGACCGAGAACGAGGTCACCACCGACACCGAGCCCGCGCTGCGGCACCTCGCCCAGGCGACCTGGGGCGATCCGCACCCCGACGCCACCTACGCCCAATTCACCGCGCGGGGCACGGCGGTCGGGCATGCGCCCGGGTGGCGGGACCTGACCCGGGTACCGGTGCCGGACGGGACGTACACCCTCCGCACGGCGGGCGCCTCCCTCGATGCCACGGTGCAACGCACCCCGGACGGCTATGCGACGGTGCGGACGGCAGAGGGGTGCCTGGAGACAAAGGGCGGCAAGCTGACCCTCAACGTGCCGCTCCAGCCCGGAGTCTCGGCGACCCCGCAGCCCTGCGACGCCGCGAACACCATGCAGCGCTGGGAGTTGGCACCCGCACCGGGCGGCTACCGGCTGGTGAACGCGATCACGCGGATGGCGCTGAGCATCGCGGACGACGGCCGGCTCGTCCAGTACCCGCCGGACCAACACTCGCCCGCCACCTGGCACTTGACCGCACACTGACCAGACCAGAGGAGTCCCACCCCCATGGCGCTCTCCAGACGTCTCTTCGTCCTCTCGGCCACCGCGCTCGCCGCGACCGGCACCACCACGCTGCCCGCACTCGCGGCGCCCCTGCCCCCGACCGGCGACCGCTCCCGCATCCCCGTCGGCCCGGACGACACCGAGGCCGACCTGGTCCGCAAGGCCTCCCAAGTCCGGCCCACCGCACGGCAGGTGGCCTGGCAGAAACTGGAGCGGACGGCGTTCCTGCACTTCGGCGTGAACACCTTCACCGGTCTGGAGTGGGGGACCGGCGACGAGGACCCGAACGTGTTCCAGCCGACCGGTCTCGACACCGACCAGTGGGCCCGCGCCCTGCGTGACGGCGGCTTCAAGCTCGCCATCCTCACCGTCAAGCACCACGACGGCTTCGTCCTCTACCCCTCCCGCTACACCGACCACACGGTCGCCCACAGCAGTTGGCGTGCGGGGGAGGGAGACGTACTGCGTTCCTTCGCCGACTCCATGCGGCGGTACGGCCTCAAGGCCGGCGTCTATCTCTCGCCCGCCGACGAGAACCAGTACCTCCACGGCGTCTACGCCAACGGCAGCGCACGCGCCACACACACGATCCCCACACTCGTCGACGGCGACGACCGCGCACCGGACGCCTTCTACGCACTGGACGCCACCGACTACGGCGCCCATATGCTCAACACCCTCTACGAAGTGCTGACCGAGTACGGCCCGATCGACGAGGTCTGGTTCGACGGCGCCCAGGGCCGTATCCCGCCGGGCAAGGTCGAGGACTACGACTGGGACAGCTGGTACACCCTGGTCAGGACCTTGGCCCCGGACGCGGCGATCGCCGTGACCGGACCGGATGTGCGGTGGGTCGGCAACGAGGGCGGCACCGCGCGCCAGGACGAGTGGAGCGTCCTCCCGGTCAAGGAGGAGCAGTACGGCCGCACGGACTGGGCGCTGTCGTACGACACCCCCGACGAGGGCAGCCGTACCGCGCTCGTCTCGGCGCAGCCCACCACCGACTACCTCCAGTGGTGGCCCGCCGAGTGCGATGTGTCCATCCACGACGGCTGGTTCTACCATCCCGATCAAGTCCCCAAGAGCGTCGAGGAGTTGATCGACATCTACTTCGGGTCGGTCGGCCGTAACTCTGTCCTGCTGCTCAACGTGCCGCCGGACACGGACGGTCTGCTGGCCGCCCCGGACGTGGCACGCCTGCGTGAGTTCCGCGAGCGCGTGCACCGGGAGCTGCCCGAGGACCTGGCGCGCGGGGCCCGGAGAGTCGTCTCGCCGGGACGGGTCACCGTCGACCTCGGTAGGGAACAGGCCGTGGACCGCTTCCGCTTGGCGGAGGACATCGGGCGCTACGGCCAGCAGGTCGAGGGCTTCGTGGTCGAGGCGTACCTCGACGGGGCCTGGACGGAGGTCACCCGCGCCGGGACGATCGGCGCGAGCCGCATCCTGCTGCTGGCCACGCCCGTAGAGGCCCGGCGGTGGCGGATCCGGGTGACGGCGGCCCGGGACGCCGTACGCATCGCGGAGTTCGGGCTGTACCGGTCGCGGGTGTGACGGTCAGCTGTCCTTGAGGAGCTTCTCCAGGAAGGCCACGGACTCGGGGGCCGGCGAGGCCACCATGCTCAGCCGGTCCATGACCGCGAGATAGCGGTCGACCTCGTCGGGCTTGTCCAAGTAGAGAGCGCTGGTGAGCTGTTCGAGATAGACGACGTCGGGCAGGTCCGGCACCGGGAAGCGCAGCACGGTGATCGGACCGCCGGCGGCGGCATGGCCGCCCACGTGGAACGGCAGCACCTGAAGGGTCACGTTCGGCAGGGCGGCCGTCTCGATGAGGTGCCGCACCTGCTCGCGCATCACGTCCGCACCGCCGAGCGGACGGCGCAGCGCCGCCTCGTCCACCACGACCCACAGCCTCGGAGCGCCGGGCCGGGTGAGCAACTCCTGGCGGGTCATGCGGAGTTCGACGCGGCGGCGGATCGAGTCCGGGGTGTCGGTGGGGCGGCCGAGCCGGATGACGGCCTCCGCGTACCCGGCGGTCTGCAACAGGCCGGGAATGAACTGGACTTCGTAGGTGCGGATGAGTGAGGTGGCCTCCTCCAGCCCCAGGTGCTGCTCGAACCAGGCCGGGAAGGAGTCGCCGTAGGCGCGCCACCAGCCGGGTTCGTTGGCCCGGCGGGCCGAGTCCAGGAAGTCCTGGCGCACGTCGGGCTCTTGGAGGCCGTACAGCGTCAACAGGTCGGCCACGTCGCGCTCTTTGAAGCCGACGCGGCCCAGCTCCATGCGGCAGAGCTTGGCGTCCGAGGCGCGTATCGCCGAAGCGGCCGTGTCCCGGCTGATGTTGAGGGACTCGCGCAGGCGGCGCAGGCGCGTGCCCAGCATGATGCGCTGGACCGTCGGACCACCGCGCTGAAGGCTCAGCACGTCCGAACCCGAAGGCGCGTATTCAGGTTGAGCTGCAGTCATGTTCATCCCCTCGGCGGTCGCGCCGATACCGTCCGCAAGTTTTCGGGACTCAAAGGAGGATCGTAGCACCGAGGTTCCGGATAACTGCGGGGAGTGAAGGAGCCGGAAGGCGCCGGCCTGTGTCCGGCGCCTTCCGGCCGATCCGCGGGTTTGCCTGACCTCAGCGGCCGGGGAGTAGGCCGTCGAAGTCGCCGTCCTTCACACCGCGGACGAACGCGGAGATCTCGGCACTGGTGTAGACGAGCGCCGGACCTTCGGGATGGCGCGAGTTGCGCACGGCGATGTGACCGTCCGAGAGCGCGGCCAACTCGACGCAGTTGCCCTCGGGGTTGCTGTGGTGGCTCTTGCGCCACTGAGCGCCGTTCAGCAGGGTCGCCGCCATGCCGTTCTCGTGCACGATCTGAGGCCTCATCGCTCCCCCGGAAGATCAGATGCAATTGCAGCTTCAATTGCACCCATTGGTGATGTGGAGGACGATAGCCCTCGGGGACACCGCTCGCAAGATCATCTGCAATTGCAGCGGTAATTGCCGATGCACTTGCGTTCGCAGGGTCAGTCGGAGGACCATGTTCCGGACAGGTGTAGCCGCGCAGTTGTTCTCCTCCCAGGGGTCTCAGGGGTCGCGATGTCCGCAGAGCAAGTCGTACGGCCGACCAACACCCTCCACATCGAGGGGACTTGGGAGTGGCTGTGCCGAGCCGTGGACGAGGTGGGCCGGCCCGAGCCGGGACAGACCGTCACCCTGGTCCCCACGGTCGGGGACGGGCGCGACCCCGCCCTCTGTTCCGTCCTGGTCGTCCCGCCGATGCCTCAATCGGCCCATGTGGCACGGGACTTCACTCGCGCGGCACTGACCGGCCGGGCCGGGGACGAGGTCCTCGACGACATGGCGGTCACCGTGTCGGAGCTGGTGAGCAACGCGTTGCGCTACGGCCGGGCGCCCAACTCCCCTGCCGAACCGCAGCCTTCGCTCTGGCTCGCGGTGTGGGACCGGCTGCCGTACGCGGTGTGCGCGGTCACCGACGACAGCGATCGCATACCCGTGGAGGGCAGCCCGGACGAGTTCGCGGAGTCCGGGCGCGGTCTCCAAGTGGTCTCCGCGCTCAGCGAGTCGTGGGGCTGGAACCTGCGGGCGGGCGGCGGCAAGACGGTGTGGGCACTGTTCAGACTCTGACGCCGGGCGCGCAAGAAACCGCACGCACAAGGAACCGGACACACAAGAAAGCGGGGCACCGGCTCAACGCCGGTGCCCCGCTTCGCTGTTGCTGCTCAGACCTTGCGGCCGATACCGCAGATCGTGTCCACGTCGGACGGACCACGGCCCACGTCGACGGGCTCGGGCCGCCACCGTGAAATGGGGACGATGCCGGGTTCGACGGCTTCGAGACCGTCGAAGAAGGCCGTCACCCGCGCGGGGCTGCGCAGGTAGTAGGAGCTGGCCGAGTTGGCGTTGTACACCGAGATCGCCTGGTTGAGCGCCTCGTTGGTGTCGGTGCCGTCGGTCAGCGCGAGATAGCTGCCCGGGGGGAGCGCCTCCAGGAAGCGGGCCACGACGGCATCGGGCTCGTCCGAGTCCGGGATCTGGCCCAGGATGCCCAGCATCGTCAGGGCGATCGGCTTGCTGAAGTCCAGTGTCTCTGCCGCGGCTTCGAGGATCCGCTCGGGATCGCGCACATCGGCCTCGACGTAGGCGCAGGCGCCCTCGGGGGCGCTGGTGAGCAACGCCTGCGCGTGCACCAGCACCAGCGGATCGTTGTCGACGTAGACGATGCGGCTCTCGGGCGCGATGCGCTGCGCGACCTCGTGCGTGTTGTCGACGGTCGGCAGGCCTGTTCCTATGTCGAGGAACTGGCGTATGCCCGCCTCCGCGGCGAGATAGTGCACCGCCCGGACCAGGAAGCCTCGTTGGAGGCGGGCGAGCAGGGCGATGTCCGGGAACATCTGGATGATCATTTCGCCGGCTTCGCGGTCGGCGGCGTAGTTGTCCTTGCCGCCCAGGAGGAAGTTCCACACACGGGCGGAGTGCGGCCGGTCGAGCTGGAGCCGGTCGGCCAGCGGGTCTTCGGAGGTCATGGGCAAAGCCTCACACGAAGTACCCGGCGGTGTCCGGCGATTCGGCCGCGAACCGGGAGACACAGCACTTTCACAGCCGGGCCGGTCCCGTGCTGTCCCGCTCGATCAGCCGCGGCACCGGCACCCGCACCGTGCGCGCCGGGCCGCCGTCCAGCAGCGCGGTCAACTCGCGCGCCGCCGTACGGCCGAACTCCACACTGTCCCGGGACAGTGCCGACAGCCACGGCCGGACCATGCGGCACAGCGCGGAGTCCTCCCAGGCGACCACCGACACGTCCGCCGGTACGGAGCGGCCGAGTTCGGTCGCGGCGGCCACCCCCGCGACGGCCATCACGTCGTTGTCGTAGATCAACGCCGTTGGTGGAGCGGCGACTTCGAGGACCCGGCGGGTGACCGCGGCGCCCGCCGCGTCCGAGTAGTCCGTGGTCACCGAGTGCACCTCGGTCAGTCCGCGGCGCGCGGCCTCGGCGCGCAGGGCGCGGATCCGGCGCTCGGTGTGCGCGAGGCCCGGCAGGCCCGCGATGTGCGCGATACGGCGGTGGCCGCGCGTGTACAACTCGTCGACCACCGACGCCATCGCGCCCGCGTCGTCGGCCCACACCGTCGACAGACCGGGATGCTGCTCGTCCGGCGCGCCGCCGATCACCACGGCGGGCAGGCCCAGTTCGTCGAGGAGATCGGGCCGCGGGTCCGCGGTGCGCGGGTCGGCCACCAGGACGCCGTCCACGCGGTGTTCGGCCCACCAGCGCCGGTACACCGCGCACTCGTCCTCGACGTCCTCGGCCATCTGGAAGAGCAGCCCGAGATGGCGCTCGGCGAGTATCTCCTGGATGCCCGAGACGAGTTGGAGGAAGAAGGAGTCGACTCCGAGTGTCTCCGCGGGACGGGCGAGGACGAAACCGACCGTCGCCGCACCTTCCCCGGACAGTGCCCGCGCCGCCGTACTGGGCCGCCAGCCCAACTGCTCCGCGACCCGGCGCACCCGGTCGCGGGTGATCTCGGAGACGCCGGGCCGGCCGTTGAGCGCGAAGGAGACCGCGCTCTCGGACACACCGGCGCGCTGCGCGATGTCCTTCATCGTCGGCCGACGCGCGGGCGACCGCTTGCCTGACAAGCCCGTTCTCCATTCCACCGGCACTGCGCACTAATGCGCTTGAGTCAGCACACCCTAAAGCGCATTAGTGATCGACCGCAAGAATGCCAACGCACCTCTCTCATCAGGGATGTTGGCCGGATCCGGCCAACTAATGAATTTAGCTGAGCGGAATCCATTGACTCGCCCGCCGGAGAGCGTGCAAGGTCTGCCCCGGCACGATTGGCCACCCCCACCGCAAAGGAGCCACACTCCGTGCGCATCTCCCGCAGAGTCTTCGCCGCCGCTGCCGCCGCCGTAGTCCTCATGCCGCTGAGCGCCTGCGGCTCCGGGGGAGACGACGGCGGCTCGACCGACGCCTCGGGCAAGGTCGAGGGCGACATCACCTTCCAGACCTGGAACCTCCGCGCCAACTTCAAGTCGTACTTCGAGGGCGTGATCTCCGGCTTCGAGAAGCAGTACCCCGGCACCCATGTGAAGTGGATCGACCAGCCCGCCGAGGGCTACGCCGACAAGATCAGCGCGGACGCCGCCGGCGGCACCCTGCCCGACGTCGTCAACGTCTCCCCGGACCTGGTCGCCCCGCTCGCCAAGGCGGGCCTGGCGCTCGACCTCGACAAGTCGGCCGCGAAGTACAAGAGCGAGTACCTTGCCGGGGCTTGGGCCAGCCACGAGATACCGGGCATGACCGGCACCTACGCCTTCCCCTGGTACCTCAACACCGGCCCGCTCTTCTACAACAAGTCCCTCTTCAAGCAGGCCGGACTCGACCCCGACCAGCCGCCGAAGACGTACGACGAACTCTTCGCCCAGGCCCTCCAGTTGGCGAAGAAGACCGACGGCAAGGTCGCCACCCTCGCCAACGTCCCCACCGTCGAGGACTTCGGCCGCTACGGCGTCCAGCTCATGAACAAGGCCGGCACCGCCTTCGCCTTCAACGACGCGAAGGGCATCGAACTTCTCACCAAGTACAAGGAGTTGTACGACGCGAAGGCCCTCGACCCGCAGGCGCTCACCGCGACCCCCGAGTCGTCCGGCAAGAAGTTCCTCACCGGGGCCGTCGCGATGAACCCGGGCAGCGCCCTGGACCTCGACAACTTCAAGAAGCAGGCGCCCACCCTGTACAAGAACATCGGCATCACCGACCAGATCACCAGCACCGGGCACGTGAACATGTACGTGATGGGCGTGATGGTCAACTCCAAGACCAAGCACACGCCCGCGTCCGTGGCCTTCGCGCACTACGTCACCGACGCCCAGCAGCAGATGTCGTTCGCGAAGAAGGTCGCCATCTTCCCGAGCACCGCCGGTTCCCTCGACGACCCGTACTTCACCAAGGAGGACGGCACCGACGAGACCCGGGTGCGGATCGCCGCCGCCAAGTCCCTGAAGAACGCGGAGAACTACACGCCGGTGCTGTTCAGTGAGCAGATGAAGACCGCGCTGCGCAACGAGGTCGCCAAGGCGCTACAGGGCAAGGAGAGCCCCGAGACGGCTCTTGACAACGCTGTCAAGGCCTGCGACACACTGCTCCAGCAGGAAGGCTGAGGGTCCCATGGCCGACGTGTCCCGCGTGCGGCGCCAACTGCCCTCCAGTCCCTGGCTGTTCGCCGCCCCCGGGCTGCTCGTCGTCGGCGCCTTCGTGCTCTATCCGTTCGCCTCCACCGTGGCCAACTCCTTCACGGACCGGCGCACGCTGATCCCCGGCCACTTCGTGGGCTTCGCCAACTTCCGCGAGCTGTGGCACGACGACATGTTCTGGACCGGCCTGCGCAACAGCACCCTGTACATCCTCGGGGTGGTCCCCGCGCTCGTCGTACTCCCGCTGCTGCTCGCCCTGTTGGTGCAGAAGAACATCCCCGGCATCACCTTCTTCCGGTCCGCCTTCTACACCCCGGTCGTCGCGTCGATCGTCGTCGTCGGGCTGATCTGGGTGTGGCTGCTCGACGAACGCGGCCTGGTCAACTCGCTGTTGGAGACGATCGGCGTCGGCCGGATCGGTTTCCTCAGCGACCAGTGGCTGCTGCTGCTCAGCGCCATGGCCGTCACGGTCTGGAAGGGCCTCGGTTACTACATGATCATTTATCTGGCCGCGCTCGCCAGTGTGCCGCGCGAACTGCACGAGGCCGCCTCGGTCGACGGCGCGGGCGCGATCCGCCGCTTCTTCACGGTGACCGTGCCCGCCGTCCGCTCCACCATGGTCCTCGTCGGCGCGCTGTCCTCGGTCGCCGCCTTCAAGGTGTTCTCCGAGGTCTACCTGATGGCCGGCCCGAGCGGCGGACCGGCCGGCGAGGACACCACCCTCGTGATGCTCGTCCAGCGCACGGGCACGGGTCTGACCGGGCGGGTCGGTTACGCCTCCGCGCTCTCGGTCGTCGTCTTCGTCGTCACCGTCGCCCTGATGCTGCTCGTGCTGCGGGCCGACCGGAAGGAGGACGCTTGAGCGTCATCGAGCGCAGAAGACCCGTACCGGAGACGGCGGTTCGCGAACCCCGCGTCACCGACGAGCACGGCCGCCGCATCCGCGGCTGGGAACTCGCCCTGCGCTACACGCTGTTGCTCGTCGTCCTCGCCATCACCGTCGGCCCCTTCGTCTGGCAGCTCTCCACCTCGCTCAAGGGCCCGACCGAGGACATCTACAGCTCACCGCCGACCTTCCTGCCCGAACACCCCACCCTGCACAACTACAAGAGGGTCGCCGACACCATCCCCGTGTGGGACTACGCCTTCAACTCGCTGAAGGTCGCCGCCGCCAACGTCGTGACGAACTGCGTCGGTTCGGCCCTCGCGGGCTACGCGCTGGCCCGGCTGCGCTACCGGGGCCGCCGCGTCGCCACCCTCGTCTTCATCCTCGCGATGCTGGTGCCGGTGGAGGGCATCATCATCGCCCAGTTCACCACCATGCGGGAGCTGGGCCTCAACAACACCCTGATCGGGGTGGTCCTCCCGGGCTGCATCGGCGCGATGAACGTCCTGCTGATGCGCAACGCCTTCCTCAACCTGCCGTACGAGATCGAGGAGGCGGCCTACGTCGACGGCGCCAACGTGTGGCAGCGGTTCCTGCGGATCGCGCTGCCGTCGGTGAAGGGGACGATCGCCGTCGTCGCGATCTTCGCCTTCATGGGCGCCTGGGACGACTTCCTGTGGCCGCTCATCGTGCTCAGCGACCCGTCCAAGTTCACGCTCACCATCGGCCTCAACTATCTGCACGGCACCTTCGCCAACGACGAACGCCTCGTCGCCGCCGGAACGGTCATCGCCGTGGCCCCGCTGATCGCCCTCTTCGCCTGCCTCCAGCGGTACTTCTTCCGGGGCGTGGGCGAAGGCGCGGTGAAGGGCTGACGTCTCCTTGCCCTCAGACACGCACTACGGATACGCACTTCAGATACGCACTACAGAACCAGGATCCCGATGTCCTCTGCCGTGCGCTTCGGCGTCAACTACACCCCTAGCCAGGGGTGGTTCCACCACTGGCTCGACTTCGACCTCGACTCCGTACGCGCCGACCTCGACTCGATCGCCGAGCTGGGTCTCGACCACGTCCGGGTCTTCCCGCTGTGGCCGTACTTCCAGCCCAACCGGACCCTGATCCGAACCAAAGCCGTAGGACAGCTGGTTGAGCTCGTCGACGCGGCCGGTGAGCGCGGGCTCGACGTCAACGTGGACGGTCTGCAAGGGCACTTGAGCAGTTTCGACTACCTCCCCGCATGGACCCGCACCTGGCACCGGCGCAACCTCTTCACCGACCCGGACGTCCTCGACGGCCAGGCCGCCTATCTGCGCACCCTCGCCGCCGCCCTCGCCGATCGCCCCAACTTCATCGGCATGACCCTGGGCAACGAGGTCAACCAGTTCTCGGCAGGCCCGCATCCGGACCCCGACCGGGCGACGGAGGAGCAGATCGACGCCTGGCTGACACGGATGCTCGCGGCCTGCGCGGAGGGTGCGCCCGGGAAGCCGCATCTGCACGCCGAGTACGACGCGACCTGGTACCAGGACGACATGCCGTTCACCCCGGCCCAGGCCGCCCGCCACGGCGCGATGACGGCCGTGCACTCCTGGGTCTTCAACGGCACCGGCCAACGCCACGGCCGTGCCTCCGTGCAGAGCGAGCATCACGCCGCCTATCTCGTCGAGTTGAGCAAGGCCTGGGCCGACGCAGCGCACCGGCCCGTCTGGCTCCAGGAGGTCGGCGCGCCCCAGCCGCTCGTCCCCGCCGAGCACGCGGCGGACTTCGCCTCGGCGACCACCGCCAACGCCCTGGACTGTCCCGACCTCTGGGGCATCACCTGGTGGTGCTCCCACGACGTGTCCCGCGACCTCGCCGACTTCCCCGAACTCGAGTACGGGCTGGGCCTGTTGACCAACGACCGGCAGGCCAAGGACATCGCGCTCGTGCTGGCGGAGGCGGCCCGCGAGCCCACGTACGAACCCGCCGTCCGCACCACGGCCCTCGTCGTGCCCGCCGATCCGTCGGTCCGCTCGCTCTGCGGTCCCGGCGGGCCGGTGTTCGACGCCTACTTCAGACTCGTCGCCGACGGTGCCCGCCCGGCGACCGTCCTCGACGTGCGCGTGGACGACAAGGAACACCTCGCCGCGCGCGGCATCACCGAAGTCGTCACTCCCGACCAGGTACTCCCCACCCCACAAGGAGGCACCAGCTCGTGAACCCCGGACGCCCCACCAGACGCACCGTCCTGCTCGCCGGCGCGGCAGCGACCCTGCTGCCCCCATTGCCCACGCCCGCTTTCGCGGCCGCGCAGGCCGCCACCAACACCGGGCAGCCGTACGCCAGTTACTGGTACCCGGACTCCCTGCCCAGCGGCACCCCGGGCACCGGCATCACCTGGAACAGCCTGAAGAGCTGGACCGCCGCCTCGGACGCGGACCTCGCCTTCAACGCGGCCGCCGTCCCGCTGGCCGCACGCTTCACCCCGACCCCCGCGAACAGCACCGCGCGCTCGGGCCAGGCCCGCATCCAGTCCCTGGTCTCCTTCGGGCCGACGTCGAGCAACCCCTCCCAGGGCGCGGCCACCGCCGACTACTACGCCCTCACCCACTGGTCCTACCTCGACGAACTCGTCTTCTGGGGCGGCTCGTCCGGCGAGGGCATCATCCTCGCCCCGAACGCGCCCGTCGTGGACGCCGCCCACCGGCACGGTGTCCCCGTCCTCGGCAACATCTTCCTGCCGCCCGTCGCCTACGGCGGACAACTCCAGTGGACCCGCGACCTGGTCCAGAAGGACTCCGCCGGGCACTACCCGCTGGCCGCCCAACTCGTCGCGGTGGCCGCCGCGTACGGCTTCGACGGGTGGTTCGTCAACGCGGAGACCAGCGGCGGGAACACCGCGCTCGGCACCGACATGCAGGGTTTCGTACGGGAGTTGAAGTCCCTCGCCGCCGCCCAGGGCCAGCGGGTGACCTGGTACGACGCGATGACCGTGAACGGGACGGTCAGTTGGCAGGGCGCCCTGAACACCTCGAACCAGGCGTTCTTCCAGGCCGCCGACTCCATGTTCATCGACTTCCGGTGGAGCACGAGCACACTGGCCGCGTCCGGGACGAAGGCGGACGGCCTCGGGCGCAGCCGCTACGAGCTGTGGGCGGGCGTCGACGTCGAGTCCAACGGGTCCAGTACGTCCGTGAGTTGGGACGCGATGGTGCCGACGACCAAGGCGCACATCACGTCCGTCGGGTTCTACCGGCCCGAGTGGACCCGCAACCATCTGCCCGCGAGCCGTACCCCGGGCGACTTCCACGCGGCCGACGACCGGTTCTGGACCGGGCGCTCGCTCGACCCGTCGAAGCCGGACAGCACGGACACCTGGCGGGCACCGGCCGTGTCGGTCGCGGACCGTTCGACGGTGGGCGGCGCGCTGCCGTTCGCGAGCGTGTTCAACACCGGGCACGGGCTGCGCTGGTACGAGGACGGCGTGGTCACATCGAGCACGGCATGGAATCACCTGGGACTCCAGGACCGGCTGCCGTCCCGGCGCTGGGTGGTGCGGACGGCCGGGCAACGGCCCACCGTGACCTTCGACTTCGCGGACGCCTGGCGGGGCGGCAGCAGTGTGCTGGTCTCGGGTGTACTGGATCAACCGACGACGGTGGATGTGTACGGTTCACAGCTGCCGATCGGTGGTGACACGGTTGTCGACCTGACCTTCCGCACCGACACCGGCAGCGGCGGTGTGAACGTCGAGCTGGCCGTCGCCACGGCCGAGCCGAGCAGCGCGGGGTTGACGCCGCCGTACACCTATCTGCCTGTGAACTCGGTCAACGGGTGGCAGACGGTGAGTGTGCCGCTCACAGGGCTTTCGGGGACGCTGCATGCGATCGGTGTGCGGCTGACCGCGGCCGACGCGAGCGGGAGCACGGTGAACTGGCGGCTCGGCGGACTTGCTGTTCGCGATGTCAACGACACCGAGCCGCCTGCCGCGCCCGACGGCCTGCGGATCACCGCCGCGAGCGGAGGCGATCTGCGCTTCGCCTGGGACGCCGCACCCGGTGCCGTACGCCACTACACGCTCCACCGGCTGCTGCCCGACGGCACCCGGCGGTTCCTCGGCGGCACCTGCCAGCGCGCGTTCTTCGTCGGTGGGCAGCAGGCCGAACAGGGCGAGCAGCAGGCGTGGTTCGAACTGCGCGCGACAGGGGAGCTGTACACAGCGTCGGCCCCCGTGACCGTCGCGCACACCTGGTAGCACCCGAGACCCGAACCGCGACCCACCCGCAACCGAGCTACGGAGCACCCCGCATGCATGACGACCGCAGCCTGGTCGAAGCCCGCCTCAAGCGCGTCCTCGAAGAGCGCATCCGTCCCGCCGTGTACCCCGAGTCCGTGCCGCTGGAGGTGGCCGTCTGGCACGCGCCCGACGAGCCGGTGCCGGTGGCCGAGGGGCTCGCGGGCACACCCGAACCGATCGAGGTGGGCGCCCGGTGGGGTGCTCCCTGGGGGACCAGTTGGTTCCGTGTCACCGGGACCGTCCCCCAGGAGTGGGCCGGGAGGACCGTCGAGGCGCTGCTCGACCTCGGCTTCGACGAGAACATGCCCGGCTTCCAGTGCGAGGGCCTCGTCTACCGGCCCGACGGCACCCCGGTGAAGGGCCTCAACCCGCGCAACCAGTGGGTGCGGATCGGCGCGCCGGTCGCGGGCGGAGAGGAGGTGCGGCTGCACATCGAGGCCGCCTCCAACCCCGTCATCCTCGACTACCACCCCTTCCTGCCCACCCAGTTGGGCGACAAGGAGACCGCCGGCAGCGAACCGCAGTACACGCTCACCCGCATGGACCTCGCGGTCCTCGACGAGAACGTCTGGCAGCTCGTCCTCGATCTGGAGGTGGTCGGCGAGCTGATGGCCGAGCTGCCGGTGGACTCCGCGCGCCGCTGGGACCTGCTGCGGGCCGTCGACAAGGCGCTGGACGCGGTGGACCTCCAGGACGTCAACGGCACGGCGGAGCAAGCCCGTTCACAGCTGACGGCCGTCCTCTCCGCGCCCGCCGTCCCGTCCGCGCACCGCATCAGCGCCATCGGGCACGCGCACATCGACTCCGCGTGGCTGTGGCCGCTGCGCGAGACGGTCCGCAAGGTCGCCCGGACGACGTCCAACATGACGGCTCTCCTTGAGGACGAACCCGACTTCATCTTCGCCATGTCCCAGGCCCAGCAGTGGGCCTGGGTGAAGGAGCACCGGCCCGAGGTGTGGGCGCGGGTCAAGAAGGCGGTGGCGGACGGGCGGTTCGTGCCGGCCGGCGGTATGTGGGTGGAGTCGGACACCAACATGCCGGGATCGGAGGCGATGGCCCGTCAGTTCGTGCACGGGAAGCGGTTCTTCCTCGACGAGTTCGGCATCGAGAACGAGGAGGCCTGGCTGCCCGACACCTTCGGCTTCGCCGCGGGACTCCCGCAGATCATCAAGGCCGCCGGCTCCAAGTGGCTGCTGACGCAGAAGATCTCGTGGTCGCAGACGAACAAGTTCCCCCACCACACCTTCCGTTGGGAGGGCATCGACGGCACCCGGATCTTCACCCACTTCCCGCCCGTCGACACCTACAACTGCTCCATGCAGGGCCGTGAGATCGCCCACGCGGCACGCAACTTCAAGGACAAGGGCGTCGCCCGGCACTCCCTCGCGCCCACCGGCTGGGGCGACGGAGGCGGCGGCACCACCCGCGAGATGGTCGCCAAGGCGGCCCGCCTGCACGACCTCGAGGGTTCGGCGACCGTGGCCTGGGAGACCCCGAAGGAGTTCTTCGAGAAGGCCCAGGCCGAGAACCCCGAACCACCGGTCTGGGTCGGCGAGTTGTACCTCGAACTGCACCGCGCCACCCTCACCAGTCAGGCCAGGACCAAGCAGGGCAACCGACGCAGCGAACACCTCCTGCGCGAGGCCGAGCTGTGGGCGGCCACGGCGGCGGTCCGGGCCGGATTCCCCTACCCGTACGAGGACTTGGACCGGATCTGGAAGACGGTCCTGCTGCACCAGTTCCACGACATCCTGCCCGGCTCCTCCATCGCCTGGGTGCACCGCGAGGCCCGGAAGACCTACGAGGGGCTGGCCGCCGAGCTGAACGGCATCATCGACGCGGCCCAGCGCGCGCTGGCGGGGGAGGGGACGACCCCCGTCGTCTTCAACTCGGCGCCCCACACCCGCGAAGGCGTCCCCGCGGGCGGCGCACAGACCCCGGCGGCACAGGGCGAGACGGCCCTCGCGACCCGGGTCGGCGGCGGCCACGTCCTGGAGAACGGCCTGCTGCGCATCGAGATCGACGGCCGCGGCCTCGTCGTCTCCGCCTACGACATCGAGGCCGACCGCGAGACCATCGCCCCCGGCCGGGCCGCGAACCTGCTCCAACTCCACCCGGACTTCCCGAACATGTGGGACGCCTGGGACGTCGACGAGTTCTACCGCAACACCGTCACCGACCTCACGGACGCGGAGGAGGTCGTAGCCGACGGGAACACGGTGCGGATCGTACGGTCCTTCGGCACGTCCCGGGTCACCCAACTGCTGTCCCTCGCACCGGGGGAGCGGCGGCTGCTCATCGACACCGAGGTCGACTGGCACGAGACCGAGAAGTTCCTCAAGCTCGCCTTCCCGCTCGACGTGCACGCCGAACGGTATGCGTCCGAGACCCAGTTCGGGCACTTCCACCGCCCCACGCACACCAACACCTCATGGGAGGCCGCCAAGTTCGAGGCCTGCAACCACCGCTTCGTCCACCTCGAGGAGCCCGGCTTCGGCGTCGCCGTCGTCAACGACTCGACGTACGGCCACGATGTGACCCGCACGGTCCGCACCGACGGTGACAAGGGGACGACCACCACGGTCCGCGTCTCGCTGCTCCGCGCCCCGCGCTTCCCCGACCCCGAGACCGACCAGGGCCTCCACCGCTTCAAGCACGCGCCGGGCACCAGCGCGTGCTTGAAGCGGTGGAGGC
>NZ_JAENRY010000660.1 GCF_016612545.1 Streptomyces sp. MBT65
GCTCTGAGGGGGCGGGGGAGTCGTCCTGAGCCTGAGCCTGGAGTGGTTCGGCGGGGTGCGGGGTCTGATGCGGGTGACGGTGGAGAGGTAGGGCAGCGGCCCTGGGTTGGACCTGGGGTGATCCCTGGCCGACAGCAGCCTTCGGGGGGCGGGAATCCGGGGTACGGGGCGCCGCGTCTGCCGGACGGGACGCCGGCCCACGGGATGCCGGGAGTGGTCGACGGCACGCCTGCGCGGGGAGTTCCTCGGGTGCAGGGTGCGGGGGCCGGTCAATGGGGGGCGCGGCTTCCTGATGGGACCCCGGCTCATGGCGTGCCGCGTTTCCAGGGGCCGGCGTCTGCGCAGGGTACGCCGCGTTCCGCGGAGGGGACTCCGGCTCATGGTGTGCCGCGGCTTCCTGATGGGACCCCGGTTCACGGAGTGCCGCGTTTCCAGGGGCCGCCGTCTGCGCAGGGCGTGCCGGGTTTTGAGGGTGGGACTCCGGCGCACGGTGTATCGGGTTTCCAGGGAGTGGCGCCTGCTCAAAGGGGGCCGCGTCTTCCCGATGGGACCCCGGCTCACGGCGTGCCGCGCTTTCAGGGGCAGCCGCCCGCTCAAGGCGGGCCGCGCCTGTCCGATGGGACCCCTGCTCACGGGTCGCCGCGTTTCTTCGGCGGTGCTTCTACTGATGGAGGCTCACGTCTCCCTGACGGCACTCCCGCGCGCGGGGTCCCGCGTTTGCCGGATGGCACGCCTGTGCAGGGTGCGCCGCGGTACGCGGACGGCACGCCGGCTCATGGTGTTCCCCGGCTTCCGGACGGGACTCCGGCTCACGGGTTTCCCAGGTTGGCCGATGGGACTCCGGCCCACGGTTTTCCGACGCTGCCCGATGGCACTCCCGCGCGCGGTGTCCCCCGTTTCCCCGACGGGACTCCCGCTCACGGCACTTCCCGTACCCAGGCCGGGCATCCCGAGCAGCCTGAATCCGGGGGCGGCTGGGGGGAGTTGAGG
>NZ_JAENRY010000661.1 GCF_016612545.1 Streptomyces sp. MBT65
AGCGGGGCGATGTCCTCGGGCGGCGCGGATGTCGTGGTCGTCCCCGTGTACCGGTGGATGCCGCCCGAGGACATCGCCCCGCTGGACCGGCTCCTGGACGCCACGGTCTCCCGGGGCCTGGACGCGCTGACGTTCACCAGCGCGCCGGCCGCCGCGTCGCTGCTGTCCCGTGCCGAGGTCCGTGGTCTGCTGCCCGAACTCCTCGCCGCGCTGCACCACGACGTCCTCCCGGCCTGCGTCGGGCCGGTCACCGCGCTGCCCCTCCAGAACCACGGCATCGGCACGGTCCAGCCCGAACGCTTCCGCCTCGGACCCCTCGTCCAACTCCTCTGCCAGGAACTTCCCGGGCGCGCCCGAACCCTGCCGATCGCGGGTCACCGGGTGGAGATCCGCGGGCATGCGGTCCTCGTGGACGGGGCGCTACGGCCGGTTCCGCCGGCCGGTATGTCCCTGCTCCGGGCGCTGTCCCGGCGGCCCGGGTGGGTCGTGGCCCGTGCTGAACTCCTCCGTGCGCTTCCCGGTGCCGGGCGCGACGAGCATGCCGTAGAGACGGCAATGGCCCGTCTGCGTACGGCACTTGGGTCGCCGAAGCTGATTCAGACGGTGGTGAAGCGGGGGTATCGGCTGGCGTTGGATCCGGCGGCGGACTCGAAGTACAGCGTGGGGTGACCAGGGGGTGTTTGTGCGGGGTGTTGATGCGGGCTGGATTGTGCGGGGTGTTGATGCGAGCGTCCCTGGGGGCTGCGCCCCCAGACCCCCATCGGCCCTGAAGGGGCCTCGTCCTCAAACGCCGGACGGGCTGATTCATGTCGGCCCGCGTCAAAGGGTGAGCCAGGACGGAGGGTGAGCCAGGACGGACTGGATGGTGCCGGCCTGTAGCAGGAAGCCGCCCTGCGCCGGATGGTGCGGCCTGTACCAAGAAACTGCCCTGCGCTGGACGATGCCGGCCTGTACCAGGAAGCCGCCCTGCGCCGGATGG
>NZ_JAENRY010000662.1 GCF_016612545.1 Streptomyces sp. MBT65
GTGGTGGTGTGGTGCTTGGGGGAGTCGGGGCCGGGGAGGTCGTCAAGTGAGCCTTGGTGGTTGGTCAGTTGAGGGCGCCGACCGTGCCGTGGTGCTCGGAGTCGGTGATGGGCCCTGTCGCTGCTCGCGCTGACCCCGGTGTCTCTGCCGCTCCCGTCGCTCCCGTGCGGAAGGTACGGCGGTAGCCGGTCGGGGTGACGCCGAGGGCCGTCTGTAGGTGCTGGCGCATGGACTGGGCCGTGCCGAAGCCGGCGTCCGTGGCGACCTGGTCCATGGAGAGGTCGGTGGATTCGAGGAGGTGGCGGGCGCGTTCGACGCGCTGTTGGGTGAGCCACTGGCCGGGGCTGATGCCGACCTCCTCGCGGAAGCGGCGGGTGAAGGTGCGGACGGACATCGCCTCCTGCTCGGCCATGTCCCGGAGTTGGATGGGTTCGTGGAGGCGGGCCAGGGCCCAGGCGCGGGCGGCGGTCGTGGTCGCCACCTGCGGGTCCGGGACCGGGCGGTGGATGTACTGTGCCTGGCCGCCGTCGCGGTGGGGCGGTACGACGGTGCGGCGGGCGACGTCGTTGGCGACCGCGGTGCCGTGGTCGCGGCGCACCATGTGCAGGCACAGGTCGATGCCGGCGGCGACACCGGCGGAGGTGAGGACGTCGCCGTCGTCGATGAACAGGACGTCCGCGTCGACCTCGATCTGCGGGAACAGCTCCTGGAAGCGGTCGGCGTCGGCCCAGTGCGTGGTGGCGGGGCGGCCGTCGAGGAGACCGGCGGCGGCGAGGACGTAGACGCCGGTGCAGATCGAGGCGAGGCGGGTGCCGGGGCGGACGAGGGCGAGGGCGGCGGCGAGTTCGGGGGTGAGGACGCCCTGCTCGAAGACCGGGCCGAGTTCGTACGACGCCGGGACGATCACGGTGTCGGCGGTGGCCAGGGCCTCCGGGCCGTTCGGGACGTCGATGGAGAAGTCTGCGTCGGTGTCGACCGGGCCGGGCGGGCGGACCGAGCAGGTGACGACCTCGTACAGCAGCCGACCCTCGGCGTCCCGGGGGCGGCCGAAGATGCGGTGCGGGATGCCCAGCTCGAAGGGGAGGAGGCCGTCGAGGGCGAGGACGACGACGCGGTGCGGGCGGAAACCGTCGGCGGTGGCTGTGGCCATGGCTCCATTGTATGGCCCGATCCTAGCGAATGCTGCCCTTCGGGCCAGTGGCTCGGGGAGGGCGGGATGGCGGAAGCTCATTGACGTGACGCAGACAAGCGATGCCACGCCCGGCACCACCCAGGAGCCCGCGCCCGAGCCCGGGGCCGACCGCACACCGCGCAGCCGTACTCGCCCGCGGCGGAGCGGCATGATGTCGCTGCACCGTGCCTGGTTCGTCGCCGCCGTCACCTTCGTGACGATCATCGGCGCTGCCGCCTTCCGTTCGCTGCCCGGGCTGCTGATCGATCCGCTGCACCAGGAGTTCGGCTGGTCGCGCGGGACGATCGGGGCCGCGGCCTCCATCAACCTCGCGCTGTACGGGCTGACGGCCCCCTTCGCGGCGGCGCTGATGGACCGCTTCGGCATCCGGCGGGTGGTCGCGGTCGCGCTGACCGTGATCGCGCTGGGCTCGGGCCTGACGGTGTGGATGACGGCGCCGTGGCAACTGCTGCTCTGCTGGGGCCTGTTGGTGGGGCTGGGCAGTGGTTCGATGGCGCTCGCGTTCGCGGCGACGGTCACCAACCGCTGGTTCACCACGCGCAAGGGCCTGGTCACCGGCATCCTCACCGCCGCC
>NZ_JAENRY010000663.1 GCF_016612545.1 Streptomyces sp. MBT65
ACCGCATCCTCGCCTCCACCGACCCCGACGAACTCGCCACCTGGCTCGACCGCTCCCACGACATCACCCACGCAAGGGAGTTGTTCACCGCACCGCGCTGTCCAGATGAGCGATGACAGCAGCCACGTCACCGCTCTCCGTATGCCGGATCAGTTCCAGCGCCGGGCGGACCAGGGCGCCAGGGCGTGCGATCAAGCGGGCCAGTACGGCCGCCCGGATGTCGAGCCGTTCGATCGTCGCCGCGCGCTCCTCCTCACTCTGCCCCGCCAGCACCACCGCGTTGTGCCACGCCTCCGCCCGCGACTGGACGATGCTGAAGTCGAGGATCTGTTCGTCGGTGCGGCCGCCGACCTTGTCCAGGAGGGACAGGAGGGGGGACACCGCGTCGACCGAGTCCTGCACCGCCAGCACCACCCGCGCCAGGATGTCGTTGATCAGCAGGAAGTCGTGCCGTAGCGCCTGGATGTCCTTGCCGGGGTCCGTGCCCGCGGCGGCGACGGCCAGGTCGAGGTTGATGTGGGCGTTCACGCCGAGGATCAGGTGCTGGACGATGACCGTGTCGGAGTCGGTGAGCAGGCCGAAGGTCTCGCGCCAGCAGCGCGGTCCGCTCCGGTCGCGCAGCCACGCGTCGTGCGCGGCGAAGTAACGGTTCCCGAAGAGCGTGTCGAAGCGGTCCATCCGCGGGCCGTCCTCGAACTGCCCCTCGTGGATGGCCTTCCGGATCTCGACGGTCACCTGTCGGTACAGGGCCGCGAAGTATCCGATCCGGTCACCGGCCCGGGTCGCGTCCCGCACGATCTCCGCGAGCCCGTCCACGACCTCGTCGATGTTCTGTGCCGTCATTCCCAACTCCCCTTGGCAGAGCCACAGTTCGGACTGCCAGTCTCACCGATGACACCCGCCTCGGTACGGCCCACCCACACATCCGCACCCGCACCGCACCCCCACCCGTCCGACGGCCGTCCGCC
>NZ_JAENRY010000664.1 GCF_016612545.1 Streptomyces sp. MBT65
CCCGTCCCCTACGGCACCCCCGACGCACCCCGCATCGCCGTCCGCGGCGAGGCCCGCCTCGAGGTCGACCCCGAGATCGCCCGCATCGGCATCACCGTCGCCGCCCGCGGCACCGACCGCCGCACCGCCCTCGACGACCTCACCCGCCGCAACGCCACCGTCCTCGACCTGGTCAAGAGCTACGGCGAAGCCGTCGAACGCCTGGAGACCGGCGGCTTCTCCATCACCCCCGAACTCACCAAGCACGGCCGCGGCGAACGCGTCCACCGCTACCACGGCCGAGTCAACGTCACCGCCGAACTCGCCGACTTCACCGCCCTCGGCGAACTCACCACCCGCCTCGCCGACCTCGAACTCACCCGCGTCGACGGCCCCTGGTGGGCCCTGCGCCCCGACTCACCCGTCCACCGCCGGGCCCGCCAACAAGCCGTCCACGAAGCCGTCCAACGCGCCCGCGAATACGCCGAAGCCCTCGGCACCACCCTCGCCGCCCTCGTCGAACTCGCCGACATCGGCGCCGAGAACACCCAGACCTACGCGGCACCCGCGGGCCGTATGCGCTCCCGGGCCCTCGTGGGCGGAGCCGCCGAGGACACCGCCGCACCCCTCGACCTCGAACCCGAACGACAACACGTCTACGCCCAGGTCAACGCACGCTTCACGATGGCACCCCCGCGTCTATGAGCCGGGCCTATTAATTCGACCATTCACCCGCTCGCACACGCTCATTGGAGCACCCCGCCGCACATTCAAGCCTTGTCAATAAGCCTTCACCCAAAGGTTGTTGAGTAGTCATGCACGGCCAATTCCCTACCCATCGGTAAGGTCTAGGCTCAAACCATGCGCCGAGCAAAAATCGTCTGTACGTTGGGCCCCGCCACCGACTCGTACGACCAGATCAAAGCCCTGGTCGAAGCCGGAATGGACGTAGCCCGCTTCAACCTCAGCCACGGCACCCACGCCGAGC
>NZ_JAENRY010000665.1 GCF_016612545.1 Streptomyces sp. MBT65
TCGCCAGGCCACGCCCACCGTCGCCTGTCCGGCGGCGATGGCGGTGGCGAGATGCGCGACGGTGGCGCACGAACCGCCGCCCCCGTACCCGATCTTGCTGAAGAAGGTGAGGTCGCCGAAGCCGACCGCCTTCGCCAGCTCGACCTCGTCGGTCTCCTCCATCGTGTAGGAGGCGAGGGCGTCGACCTCGTTCGGGGAGATGCCCGCGTCGTCGAGGGCGGCGAGGACGGCACGACAGGCCAAGGTCCGTTCGTCCTCGGGGAGTTGTTTGGCGAAGGAGGTCTGTCCGATACCGACGATCGCGGTCGCGTCCTTAAGTCCGGCCATGCGCTGTCCGGCCATGCTCCGTGCACCTCCGCGTGAACACCGGGGCTGCTGACAGGGCGTCAGGCTACAGCTAATCTGACGGGTAGTCAGCTAGTGGGTGCAGGGAGGCCGTTCATGCGCACGGACGTGGAGTGGGGCAGCATCCCGGGCCTGGTGCGATCCGCCGCCGAGCGGTACGCGGACGCCGAGGCGGTGGTCGAGGGCCGGACGAGGATCTCGTACGCCGAACTGGGCGCCCGGGTGGAGCGGGCGGCGGCGGCCTGTATGGCGAGCGGGCTGGAGGTCGGCGACCGGGTGGGCATCTGGGCTCCGAACTCGACGGACTGGATCGTCGCGGCGCTGGGCGCGGTGTCGGCGGGCGCGGTACTGGTGCCGCTGAACACGCGCTTCAAGGGGAGCGAGGCCGCGTATGTGCTGCGTGGCAGCGGGGCGCGGCTGCTGTTCGTGACCGGGACGTTCCTGGGTACGTCGTACGTGGCCTCGCTGCGCCGTGCGGTGGGCGAGGGGCCGGGGGACGGTCCGCTGCCCGGGCTCCCGGCGCTGGAACAGGTGGTGGTGCTGGCGGACGACGCCCCCGCCGACTTCCGTACCTGGAAGGACTTCCTCGCGGGCGGGGAGGGTGTGGGCGCGGCGGAAGTGC
>NZ_JAENRY010000666.1 GCF_016612545.1 Streptomyces sp. MBT65
CTCCGGACACAGGTACAAGGCTGTGCTTCGACGGCTTCGCGTTCCACTTCGAGCGGGAGATCAGGTCCATTGGGGCTCCAGGGTCGGTAGGTGACGCCGTGGCCTGCATCGTCGCTGAGGAGGGGCCGATACCGGAACGTATCGACGGGCGGCCGCGCACAACGGAGCCCCCCTCACTGACTGCTGAGGGGGGCTCAGGGGCTTACGTGTGGGTACAACGTGGGCTGTCTTCCGCGAGCTCAACGACCGATTGCGCGGGGGGAAGTGTCGACTTCCCCCCGGGGAATGGGCCGTTGACCTGCATAAGCGCGGGGAATCAGGCGACGAGGTCAGCCACGTCGTCGTACGTTCCGGCCATCACGCGCACCACGTGAGGCTGCGAGACCTTCGCCGACTTCGCTGCGGCAGCCTGCGGATAGCCCGCGTCGACCGCTTCCGCGATGATCTCGTTCCGCTGCTTGATGGAGAGCTTCCAGCGCTCCTTGTCCTCCGCCACGGCATCAGCCGCAGCCTTGAGACGCTCCGCATATCCGGTGACCAGCGCAATTGCGGCCATAAAGCCTCCCGTGGGAATCACTGCCGCTTCGTGGAGAAGTGGGGCAGTGGGGGTGAGAGTTTGGTGAGGAGGCGTCGCGCCCCCTCGACTGATTCTCATACCTTCCGGTATTGGACCCAGTTCGATCAGACTACCGCTCATGACGGCGGAAAAGGCCCGGTCCGGACAGGGGAATGTCCGCGTCCGGGGGACATGTAAAGACGGCCACACCACGGAGACGGTTGCGGCGAAAGGGCGTGTCACCTGGAACGGTGAATGCGCCCAAGAGGCCTGCACGCTCCCGGTTCTGGCCCGTCGCATTCCGAAGGACCGGCGGCCGCCCGAGTCTCCGGCGGACGCACAGACACCCC
>NZ_JAENRY010000667.1 GCF_016612545.1 Streptomyces sp. MBT65
GCCCAGTGGACCCGCCCCTTCGGCCTCCTCCGCCCGGCCGACGAGATCGCGATGCTCACCCGCCGCTACATGTACGAGTACGGCGCGACCCGCGACCACCTGTTCAACGTCGCCCTCGCCTGCCGGAACAGGGCCAACCAGAACCCCGCCGCGATCATGTACGACCGCCCGCTCACCCGCGAGATGTACATGACCTCCCGCTGGATCAGCGAGCCCCTCTGCCTCTTCGACAACTGCCTCGAGACGGACGGGGCGTTGGCCTGCGTGGTCGTCTCCAGCGAGCGTGCCCGCGACTGCCGGCGCACCCCCGTGTACATCCACTCCGCCGCCCAGGGCCTCCCCGCCCAGCACCACGGCATGGTCAACTACTGGAACGACGACCCCCTCACCGGCCCCGCCTGGACAGCGGCCCGACACCTGTGGAAACACGCCGACTTCACCCCGCAGGACGTCGATGTCGCCCAGATCTACGACGCGTTCACGGCCCTCGTCCCGCTCTCCCTGGAGGGCTACGGCTTCTGCGGGAGGGGCGAGGGCGGCGCCTTCACGGAAGGGGGCGCCCTCGAAATCGGTGGCCAACTCCCCCTCAACACCGGCNCAGGCTCCCCGACGCCGCCACCTGTCTGGTGACGGCGGGCGAGGGCGTCCCCACCTCCGCCCTGCTGCTAAGGAGTTGACCCCATGCTCTCCCCCGTCACCGACACCGACGGCGCCCCCTTCTGGCAGTACGCCCGTCAGGGCGAACTCCGCGTCCAGACCTGCGCCGACTGCTCCGAACCCCGCTTCCCGCCCCGCCCCTGCTGCCCCCACTGCCAGTCCTTCGCGAGCGAGTGGCGGCTGACGAGCGGGCGTGGGCGGGTCTGGTCGTACGTCTTCCCGCACCCCCCGCTCCTGCCCGACTACGCCGCCGTCGCGCCCTACAACGTGATCGTCGTCGAACTGGTCGACGCCCCGCGCGTCCGGCTGGTCGGCAACCTCGTCACCGGGCCGGGGGCCGCTCTCGACTCCCTTGCGCCGGAACGGGTTCGGATCGGGGCGCGGGTGCAGGTCGTGTTCGACGCGGACGGGCTTCCGCAGTGGGTCCTGGAGCGGCCATGACCCTCCAGGTCTCCCTCGACAAGGACACCGGCGTCGCCGTCGTCACCCTCGACCGGCCGCGGAAGCTCAACGCCATCGACCTCGCGACGGCCGCCGAACTGGCCGCTGCATGGCGGGAGTTGCGGTTCGACGACTCCGTACGGGCCGTCGTCCTCACCGGGGCCGGGGAGCGCGCCTTCTGCACCGGACTCGACCGGGACGCGGTCGTGCCGCAGCCCAACTCGCCCTATATGCAGGACGATCCGCTGCTCACCATCGGCCCGAAGGCCAACGACTTCTGGAAACCGGTGATCTCCGCCGTGTCCGGGATGGCCTGCGGCGGGGCCTTCTATCTGCTGGGCGAGAGCGAGTTCGTCATCGCCGACCCGAGCGCCGTGTTCTTCGACCCGCACACCACCTACGGCATGGTCAGCGCGTACGAGTCGGTGCTGATGGCACACCGGATGCCGTACGGCGAGGTCGCGCGGATGATGCTGATGGGGACGGCGGAGCGGATCTCCGCGCGGCGGGCGTACGAGCTGGGGCTCGTGTCCGAACTCACCGCGCCCGGTGGGGCGTTGGCGGCAGCCGTGGACTGCGCGACCGTCATCGCCGGGTATCCGACGGAGGGGGTCCAGGGCACCGTCCGGGCGTTGTGGTCGGCGAAGGAGGCGGCGCGGGCGCAGGCCTATGCGCAGGCGCCGCCGCTGATTGCCCTTGGCAATCTCCCGAGCGAACGGCAGGCGGAGCTGTTCGCCGCCCGTGGGAACGGCGGCTTCCGGACCCGGTGAGGGTCTGAGGTCTGAGGTCTGAGGTCTGAGGTCTGAGGGTCAACTCACCGCTGTGGCACGGCGGTCGACGACACAGTGGTCCACCGGGGTGGAACTGCCGAGGAAGCGCACCCGCACGGTCGCCCTGCCGTTGGCCGGCACCTTGACGTCCGCGTAGTTGTAGTCGACCTCGTTGTCCTGGGCGTCCTCGAAGGTGACGTTCACGGAGAAGGTGGCCTTGCGGTCGTTCGGGTTGCTGACCTCGACGGTCGCGTACTGCCTGGTCGCCGTCGCGCAGCTCACCAGCTTCGCCGTACCGTCCCGCAGACTGCTGCCGCTGCCGGAGGAGGCCGTAGAGGTGGGCGTGGAGCGGTAGTTGGGCTGGTGGGTGTACGAACTGCCCTCCGACGAACCGCCCGTTGTACTGCTCGACGTGTCGTGATCCTGCCTGGAGCTGCTGCACCCGCCCCCACCCCCGCTGCTCCCATGGCGGCTGCTGTGGTGCCGTCCGGTGGAGAAGCCGGTGAGGGTGAGAACCGTCAGTGCCAGTACTGCCGTGAATCTGAGCTTGCGCCCCCGCGTTTGCATCCGCTCATGCTACCGATCCCAACAGGCGCCGCTCACGCGGTTCTTGCGGTGCCCGTCCCCTTCTCCGCGTCGAGGGCGTACACGCAACGGTCCTTGCTGCACGCGTACACGACGCCGTCCCGCACCACCGGCG
>NZ_JAENRY010000668.1 GCF_016612545.1 Streptomyces sp. MBT65
GCATCGTGAAGGTGCCTGGCCCTTTGGCGTGTGTGCCTTGTGGGGGTGTGAGGGTGGCGGGCGGGGTGCGGGTATGTGGGTGCGGTGTGCGGGCGGGTTCTAGGTAGGAAGGCAGGGGGGCGTCAGGCGTGGCGGGCGGTTGCGCTGCTGGGGCCGCCGCCGGCGCCGGCTTCGACCTTGGCTCCGGGTTCTGCCTCGGCTTCGGCACCAGCGCTGGCTTCTGCTCCGGCTCCGGCGTTGGAGCCGGCTTCTGTACCGACGCCTGAGCTGGCCGTGGTCTTGGCTTCTGCCTCGGTCCTGGCCTCGGTCCCAGCTCCGGTTCTGGACGGGTTCCGGATCGGTTTTGGGCCGGGCTGGAGGTCCGGCCGGTGGCCCCAGTCCGCCGATCGGTCCCCTGCCTTCCCTCCCGGGGGCGGTCCGCAGAAGTGGTGACAGTCCGGGGAGAACTGTCACACTTCCCCGACCCGGCAGCCCCACCCCGGTCCTCGGCCTTGGCTCTCGTGCCGGCTGGGACCTTGGCTCCGGCTTCGCCTTTGGTTCCGGCTTGGGCTCTGCCCTGCCTCCGGCTCCGGCTTTAGCCTTGGCTTCGGTTCAGGCCTCAGCCTCAGCTCCGGCCCTGCCTCTGGCTCCGGCTCTCCGCTCAGGTTCCGGCCCCGGCCCTCGCCCTGCCTCCGCCCGTAGCCCCGCCCCGGTCCTCCCGCGGCCCTCGTCAGCCCTCCTGGGCCCTCCTCAGTCGTCGTCCGTGTGCGGTGTGCGCGGGCCGCCCAGTTCCACCGCCGTGCAGCGCCAGCGGAGGTCCGCGCCTCGTTCCAGGCGGAAGGCCATGGCCCTTACCTGGTCACCCGCACCGATGCGGGCGAAGGCCTCCACGGCGCCCGGACGGGCGACGTAGTAGCCGATGTCGCGAACCACCGGGCGGCTGCCGCGGGTGGCCCGCAGGGGGCCGTGTTCGGCGAGCCGGGCCAGGTCGTNTCGGCGAAGAGATCGGTGGGGCGTGGCTGCGGAACCCCGCTGCGGGCGGCCTGGGTGGCCTGGGCGGGCACGGTGTGGGGTTCGGCCTGCGGTGAGGTACGCGGTGAGGTGCTCGGCGAGGTGTGCGGCGAGGTGTGGGAAACCGCTCGGCCTGCCATGGGAGTTGATGCCGTAGGGGTCGTGCCGTGGCTCGGCGTCGGTGCAGAAGGCCTCGGGACAGTGGTCGCACCCGTGCGCCTCGCCGGAGCCGCGCTCGCCGGCGTCTCGGCCGCAGGTGCCGTACGGGACGTTCCCCCGCCCTGTCCGCGAGGCGAACCCGTGCCGGGGCGGCGGGGGAACGTCCCGTAC
>NZ_JAENRY010000669.1 GCF_016612545.1 Streptomyces sp. MBT65
CGAATGCCTCGAACGGGCGGGGTGGGGAGGCTGTTCGGCGGACGTGTCACAGATCGCGCGGAAGTGTCGCACTCTGCCGGACCACCTACCCGTCCGCCCGCCCGAACAGCGGCCCCAGCAGCAACTGCGCCGCTCCCTCCGCGACACCCCGCGCCCCGCCGGAGGCGACCCGTACGGGTACGGCGGCCTCGCGTGCGCCCTCGCGGCGGGCTCGTTCGTCGAGGACGGCGGCGACTCCGCGGACGAAGGGGGCCGGGTCGGCGGCGACGGTACGGCCGCCCAGGAGCACGAGGTCGATGTCGAGCAGGCCCACGAGGTTCGCGGCGCCCGCGCCGAGGACCCGCGCCGCTTCGTCCCTGTCGCCGCGCGCCACCGCGGCCAGGCACAGGGCCTCGATACAGCCCCGGTTCCCGCAGTCGCAGGGCGGGCCGTCCAACTGGATCACCTGGTGGCCGAACTCCCCGGCCCCGGTCCGCGCCCCCCGATGCACACCCCCACCGATCACCAGCCCGGCACCGAGCCCGGTCCCGAGATGCAGATAGGCGAACGACCCGCCCTCCCCACCGACGGCCAGCCCGAGCGCGGCGGCGTTCGTGTCCTTGTCGACGACCACCGGCACCCCGAGCCGCCGAGCGAGCGCGTCCCGCAGGGGGAACCCGTCCCACTCGGGGAAGCCGGTGACGCGGTGCAGGACGCCGTGGATGTGATCGAGGGGACCGGGGAGCGCGACACCGACACCGAGCAGGAGCCCTACGGCGGGACGCACCACCACGGACACCGGGTCACCCGGCGTACCGGCAATCTCAGTACCGGCCACCTCCCCACCGGCCGGCGCCGAGCCGACAACTGCCGTACCAGCAACCGCCGTACCCGTAAGCGCCGTACCAGTAAGCGCCGCCCCGACACCGCCCCCCACGCCCACT
>NZ_JAENRY010000066.1 GCF_016612545.1 Streptomyces sp. MBT65
ACCCCGCCCCGCTCGCCCCCGAGGCCCTGGTCGCCCGTCTCACGGCCGAACACGGTCTGCGAGCACTCCTGGCCGCCCTGCCGGGCCTGCGCCGCGCACAGGGCGCCAGGCGCATGCCCGACGACCTGGTCCACCGTTCGCCGCGGACCCTCGCGGTGCGTACCTAGTACCTACTCCGCGCGGTCCAGCAGCACGACCGGCAGCCTCCCGAAAAGCTCCGCCACGCGTGCGTGCCCCGTGAACTCCCGCTCCGGAGCCAGCACATCGACCCAACGGCCCGGCGGCAGCGGCAGCAGCGTGTCGCGCCAGCCGCCCGCCTCCGCGAGCCGCGCCGACAGCCGGGTCACCGCCGTGACCACGCTCTCCGAGCGCGCGAACGCCACACAGTGCGCCGCCGCCGGGCCCTGCGCCGTCAGCGGGGTGTACGTCGCCGCGTCGCCGAAGACCTCGGGGCGCCGGGCGCGCAGCCGCAGCGCGGCGGCCGTCAGCGCGCCCTTGTCGCCGGGGTGCGGCGGCGGGAACGGCACGGGGCGGCGGTTGTCGGGGTCCACCAGGGCCAGGTACTCGGCCTCCGTGCCCTGGTAGAGGTCCGGCACGCCCGGCATCGTCAACTGGACCAGGGCGGCGCCCAGCATGTTGGCCCGGACGTGCGGCTCCAGTGCCGTGCGCAACGCGGCCACGTGCTCGCCCGGCGGCCCGCACGGGCCCGCCGCGACGAACGCCGCCACCGCCTCCTCGTACGGCGGCTCCTGCTCGGTCCAGCTCGTGTACAGGCCCGCCTCGCGCACATGCTTCAGCAACGCCTCCTGGACCCGCTCCGCGTCCGCAGGGCCGAGCCCGAACACCGTCTGCCAGGCCGCCCACGCCAGCTGCGCGTCCGGCACTCCCGCACCCGTACGGGTCACCTCGGCCAGCACGTCCGCCCAGCGCTCCGGCACCTCGGTGAGCACCGCCAGCGCGGCCCGTACATCGGCACTGCGCTTGGTGTCGTGGGTCGACAGGACGGTGCCCATGGCGGGCCAGTCGCGCTGCACGCGCGCGCAGTACGCGTGGAAGTCCTCCGGGGACACGGCCGGATCACCCGGGTTCCCGCCCACCTCGGTCGCCGACAGCAGCGGCACATAGCGGTAGAAGGCCGTGTCCTCCACGGACTTGGCCCGCAGCGCGGACGCCGTCTGCGCGAACCGCGTCCGGAACTCGACCTGCTCGGGCCCGTCCCCGTACCGCCCCAACAGCAGCTCCCGTACGACGTCCACGGCACCCGCCTCCTCGGCGACGACGAACGCCTGCCGGGCCTCGGCCGCCGCCTCCTCGGTGACGACGGCGGCGGTGTCCCCCGAGGTGTACGGCCGGTACACCTCCAGGCGGACCAGGAGCTCCAGCACCGCGGTCCGCAGCGCCCAGGGGGCCCGGTCGCGCAGCGCGGGCTCCGGGGACGTGGCACACACGCGTGCCGCCACCCGGGTCAACCGGTCCATCTCCGCGACCAGTTCATGCGTGAGCACCTTGTACGCGGCCCGCCGAACCGTCGCCTCCCAGTGACCGCCGCGGTCCGTCTGCGGCGCCGCGAACCTCCGGTACTGGCCCAGGAGTTCACCGGCGCCCGCCGGGTCCGTGAACAGCCCGTCGACCTGCCTCAGGGCGTCGTAGCCCGTGGTGCCCGCGACGGGCCAGGACGCCGGCAGGTGCTCCCCGTCCGCGAGGATCTTCTCCACGACAGTCCAGCGGCCCCCGGTCGCCTCGTGCAGCCGCCCGAGGTAGCCGTCGGGGTCGGCGAGACCGTCCGGGTGGTCGACGCGCAGCCCGTCGACGACACCCTCGTCCAGCAGTTGCAGCATCTTCGCGTGCGTGGCGTCGAAGACCTCCGGGTCCTCGACGCGCACCCCGATCAGCTCCGAGATGCTGAAGAAACGCCGGTAGTTGAGCTCGGTACGGGCCAGCCGCCACCACACGGGCCGGTACCACTGCGCGTCCAGGAGCCGCGGCAACGGCAGCTCCCCGGTGCCCTCGCGCAGCGGGAACACATGGTCGTAGTAGCGCAGGACGTCACCGTCGACCTCCAGCGCGCCGATCTCCGCACCGACCGGACCGCCCAGCACCGGCAGCAGCACCTGCCCGCCCTGCGCCTCCCAGTCGATGTCGAACCAGCGCGCGTACGGCGACTTGGGGCCCTCCCTGAGGACCTCCCACAGGGCGTGGTTGTGGCGCGGGGCCATGGCCATGTGGTTGGGCACGATGTCCACGACCAGGCCGAGACCGTGCTCCCGCGCGGTGCGCGCGAGGGCCCGCAGGCCGTCCTCGCCGCCGAGTTCGCCCCGTACGCGCGCGTGGTCGACGACGTCGTAGCCGTGCGTCGAACCCGGAACGGACTCCAGGACGGGGGAGAGGTGCAGGTGCGAGACGCCGAGCGACGCCAGGTAGGGCACGGCCGCCGCGGCCGCCGCGAACGGGAACTCGGGCTGCAGCTGGAGCCGGTAGGTGGCCGTGGGCACTGCCGGGTCGGGTCGTTCAGGTGTCATGCAGACCTGTGTACCCGCCCGGCAGCCCTTCGTGTCATCGCCCCCGGCATCCGGTCCACCCACCAGGTGCGGTCTCAGGTGGGCCGTTGCAGCACCGTCATGCTGCGGTCCACCAGGGTGAGCCGGTCCCCGGCCTTCACCTTCGCGCCCGTGCCGGACGGCACCCCTTCGGCGCGGCCCGTGTCGACGATCACCTCCCACTGGCGGCCGTGATTGACCGGCACCACGAACTCCAGCGTCTGGGGGGAGGCGTTGAACATCATCAGGAAGGAGTCGTCGCCGATCCGTTCCCCGCGCTGACCCGGCTCCGAGATGGCGTTGCCGTTGAGGAACACCGACAGCGCGGACGCCTGCGCCGAGTCCCAGTCCCGCTGGGTCATCTCCTTGCCCTCCGGGGTGAACCAGGCGATGTCCGACAACTCGTCGTGGGTGCCCTCCACGGGCCGCCCGTGGAAGAAGCGCCGGCGCCGGAACACGGGATGCTCCTTGCGCAGCCACACCAACGCGCGCGTGAAGGCCAGCAACTGAGACGACTCGGCGCCCTCCTCGGGCCACTTCACCCAGGCCAGCTCGCTGTCCTGGCAGTACGCGTTGTTGTTGCCCCTCTGGGTGCGCGCGAACTCATCCCCGTGGCTGACCATCGGCACACCCTGGGACAGCATCAGCGTGGCCACGAAGTTGCGCATCTGGCGGGCGCGCAGCTCCAGGACGGCCGGGTCGTCGGTGTCGCCCTCGGCACCGCAGTTCCAGGACCGGTTGTGGCTCTCGCCGTCCCTGTTGTCCTCGCCGTTGGCCTGGTTGTACTTGTCGTTGTACGACACCAGGTCGTTCAGCGTGAACCCGTCGTGGCAGGTCACGAAGTTGATGGAGGCCAGGGGGCGACGACCGTCGTCCTGGTAGAGGTCGGAGGAGCCGGTCAGCCGGGACGCGAACTCCGCGAGCGCGCGCCCCTCGCCCCGCCACATGTCCCGCACGGTGTCGCGGTACTTGCCGTTCCACTCGGTCCACAGCGGCGGGAAGTTGCCCACCTGGTAGCCGCCCTCGCCGACGTCCCAGGGTTCCGCGATCAGCTTCACCTGGGAGACCACCGGGTCCTGCTGCACCAGGTCGAAGAACGACGACAGCCGGTCCACCTCGTGGAACTGCCGGGCCAGGGTGGCCGCGAGGTCGAAGCGGAAGCCGTCGACATGCATCTCGGTGACCCAGTAGCGCAGCGAGTCCATGATCAGCTGGAGCACGTGCGGGGACCGCATGAGCAGCGAGTTGCCCGTCCCCGTGGTGTCCATGTAGTAGCGGGGGTCCTCCGTCAGCCGGTAGTAGGAGGGGTTGTCGAGGCCCCTGAAGGACAGCGTCGGCCCCAGGTGGTTGCCCTCGGCGGTGTGGTTGTAGACGACGTCCAGGATGACCTCGATACCGGCCTCGTGCAGCGCCCGTACCGCCGACTTGAACTCCAGGACCTGCTGGCCGCGGTCGCCCCAGGAGGCGTACGCGTTGTGCGGGGCGAAGAAACCGATCGTGTTGTAGCCCCAGTAGTTGTTCAGCCCCATGTCGACCAGCCGGTGGTCGTTCACGAACTGGTGCACCGGCATCAGCTCCAGGGCGGTCACCCCCAGCTCCACCAGGTGCTCGATCACCGCCGGATGCGCGAGCGCCGCGTACGTGCCGCGCAGCTCGTCCGGCAGCCCCGGGTGCAGCATCGTCAGACCCTTGACGTGTGCCTCGTAGAGCACCGTCTCGTGGTAGCCGTGCCGGGGCAGCCGGTCGTCGCCCCAGTCGAAGTACGGGTTGACCACGACCGACGACATCGTGTGCGGGGCCGAGTCCAGGTCGTTGCGCTTGTCGGGGGCGTCGAAGTGGTAGCCGTACACCTCCTCGCCCCAGGCGATCGAACCGCTGACCGCCTTCGCGTACGGGTCGAGCAGCAGCTTCGCGGAGTTGCACCGCTGGCCGCGCTCGGGAGCGTACGGGCCGTGCGCGCGGAAGCCGTAGCGCTGTCCGGGCATGATGCCGGGCACGTACGCGTGCCGCACGAAAGCGTCGCTCTCGCGCAGCTCCACCGCCGTCTCCGAGCCGTCGTCGTGCAGCAGACACAGCTCTACTCGGTCCGCGGCCTCCGTAAAGACCGCGAAGTTGGTGCCGGCGCCGTCGTACGTGGCACCGAGTGGATACGCCTCTCCAGGCCAGACCTGCATGGTCACGACTCTTTCAGCCGGGCCCCGCCACCGGGGCGCCTTGGCCATGAGTCTCCCCGAAAGTGAGGGAACCACCTATGACTTACATCCCTCTTACCAAATGACCGGTGCGTACGACGTATGCCGTACGCCGAACCGAGTGGGACAGACACCACTCCCAGAGGTCCGGGGATGGACCCAGGGGGAGTAGGGGGAGATGTGCGAAGGACAGTGCACCGCCACCTGGGCAAAGTGGTGGCGGGGACGGCCATAGCGGTGGCCGGGACCGCCGTGATGGTCGCCGTCACCCTGCCGGGCACGGCGGGGGCGGACGAGTCGGGGGGCACCGGGAAGGCCGCAGGGTCCACCCAGCAGCAGGCCGCGGACGGGCTGGGCGCGGCACCCGGTGTGGTGCAACAGGCGCCGGCCGAGGGCGAGAAGGGCAAGGGCCGCGACCCGCTCACCGACGACGAGACCAAGCGCGTCGAGCAGCTCGCGGTGAACCAGCAGTTCCTCAACTCCAGTGAGAACGTGGACGGGAAGCGCGGCCCGCAGCGCCTCGACGTCCAGCTCGCCGACCCGAACCCCGACGAGCTGGACAACCCGAACGCGCCGCGCCGCGCGGACGTGACGTTCTACGACTACAAGGACGACACGGTCGTCACCAAGACCGTCAACCTCGACACCGGCAAGGTCGAACAGACCGGCACCCAGCACGGAGTGCAGCCGCCGGCGAGCCATGCCGAGGACGTCGAGGCGGCCGAGCTGCTGCTCGCGGACCCGCTGGGCGCGGGCCTGAAGGCGGACTACAAGGACGCCACCGGCAACGAACTCACGTCACCGGACCAGCTGTTGCTGACCGCCATGATCTACAAGGCCACTCCGGGACGGCAGTCCGGCGTCCTCGACCAGTGCGGCGAGCACCGCTGCGTGCGGCTGTTCCCGAAGGTCAAGAACGGGCCGTGGATCGACGCCCGTGACTTCGTCATCGACCTGAGCGCCCGCAAGGTCGGCAAGCTCACCGGCTGAGCCGATCGAGCCGTCCGCACCGATCCACGCGGACCGCGCCGTCCTTCGTCCACTGTCCCAACTTGCTTCTCCTGTAAGGGAGTCACTTCTTCATGCGTGTCAACAGAATCAGCCGTGCCCGCAGGCGGGGGGCCGTCGGGCTCGCCCTCGCCACCCTGGCCGCCGGTGCCACGGCCGGCGCGGGCCCGGCCGTCGCCCAGCCGAAGGCCGCTCCGGCCGCCGCCGCACCCGCCTGCAGCGCCGCCTACACCATCGAGCAGAAGCTCTCCACCGGCACCACCTGGCGGATGTGCTGGCACTACGAGCGCGAGGCCGGCCTCGTCCTGGAGAACATCTCCTACCAGCCGCCCGGCCAGGCCACGCCCATCAAGGTGCTCGCCGACGCCAAGCTCGCCCAGATCCACGTCCCGTACGACGACGGCAAGAACGAGTACAGCGACCTCACGCAGTACGGCTTCGGCACGGGCCTGATGAACATGGCGCCCGGCGAGTGTCCCGGCGGCACCATCAAGACCGTCAAGGTCCCCGACGCCATCGACCCGGACCACCCGAATGTCAAGGGCCTCTGCACGACGACCCGTTCACGCGGCCACGCCTTCCGCATGCAGGGCGACACCGCCAACAAGGTCTACCAGACGCAGGGCAAGGACTTCCTCGTCTACACGGTCAACCAGGTCGGCTGGTACGAGTACATCACCGAGTGGCGCTTCCAGGACGACGGCACCATCAACATGAACGTCGGTGCCACCGGCAGCCTCTCGCCCTACGACTACGACGCGGGCGACGGCCGCGGCTGGCCGCTCGGCAAGAACGCCACGGCCTACGCGACGAGCCACCAGCACGACGTCTTCTGGAAGTTGGACTTCGCCCTCGACGGCTCCTCCAAGGGCCGCATCGAGCAGTACGACTCCAAGGTCACCACGCACGGCGCCAACACCCCCACGAACAAGACCACGTTGACCAAGGTCACCAAGGAACTCGCGGGCGACGCGAAGAACATGCGCTGGTGGCGCGTCGTCAGCGCGACCGGCAAGAACAAGGACAACCACGCCCGGTCCTACGAGATAGTCCCCGGCCCCACCACCAAGTACCCGGGTCGCAGCTTCACCACGCACGACGTGTACTTCACCCAGTACAACAAGTGCGAGCAGTTCGCCAGCGACAACCTGCCCAACTGCGGTGCGGGGCACCCGAAGCAGGTCGACAAGTGGGTCAACGGCCAGACCCTCACCCAGCCCGTGGTCTGGGTGAACGTCGGCTTCCACCACATCGCCCGCGACGAGGACCAGCAGCCGATGCCGGTCCACTGGCAGGGATTCTCGATCGCCCCGCGCGACGTCACCGCCATGAATCCGCTCACTCCGGCCGCGCTCGCCAACCAGAACGGCAATGTGCTCGGCGGAAGTTGAGAAACGACCCTGTCCATCCGGCTGCACCGCCGACCGGTCCCGGAGTACCCTTCCTTGATCGTTGAGACTGGGGAGAGCTCGGGGGAGCGGAAGGCGGTGCACGGGTGGGCTCGGGAGGGCTGGAGTTGCCCCCTGGTGACGAGGGTCACGAGGGGAACTCCGCAGAAGTCCCGCCCGGCGCGGTGTCCCTGGCACGTCCGATGGACGCGGCTGGTTCCATCGGTCCGGAGCTGGACTGGGACGCCGACGCCTGGCGCGAGGTGCGTACGCGCGCCCAGCGAGCCGGCCGCGCCTACATCTGGCTGAACCTGGTCGAACAGCGGCTGCGCGCCGTCGTGGCGGCCGTACTGCGTCCCATCTACGAACCCGTCCACGGCGACGAGTGGGTGGTCGCCGCGGCCGGTCCGGCCGGCCAGGAGTGGGTGCAGCGCGCGGTCGCCGTACGCGAAGTCAGCCGCCGAAAGGGCTACTTGCTCGACCCGGCCGACGACAACGTCATCAGCTTCCTGACCCTGCCGCAGTTGCGCGAGCTGATGGTGCAGCACTGGCCGTGCTTCGAGCCGTACATCGACGAGCGCCGCGACGTCGAACTCGCCCTGGACGAGCTGGAGGTGACCCGCAATGTCGTCTCCCGCAACCGCGCCCTGTCCGAGGCCGTTCTCAACCAGGCCGAGCGGGCCTCCGCGAAGCTCCTGGAGACCCTCGGCGCCGGCAGCGACGTGCCCTCGGCGCGCCGGCTGCCCGTCGACGCGGTCGAGGAGCTGATCGGAGACCGGTTCGCGGACGTGGTCGCCGTGCACCCCGACCGGGTGCGGCTGATGCGGCAGTTCCCGGCCGAGGACATCTTCGGCGGGGCCCGCCGGGTCGACGCCATCGGCATCGGCCTCAACCTGCTGGTGCAGAACTTCTCCGGCCGCCGACTGGTCCGCCTCGCCGAGTCGGGGTGCCGGGCACGGCTGCTGTTCCTCAACCCCGCCTCCAGCGCGGTGAAGCGCCGCGAGCGTGAACTCGGCATCAAGCGGGGCGAGTTGAGCCGCGCCGTCGAGATGAACATCCTGCACATGCGGCGGGTGCGGTCCCGGCTGCGCGACCCGGGGGCCTTCGAGATCCAGGTCTTCGACGAGACGCCCCGCTTCACGGCGTACCTCGTCGACGGCGACGGCACGGACGGCATAGCCGTCGTGCAGTCCTATCTGCGCCGCAGCCGCGGCATGGAGGCACCGGTGCTGGTGCTGCGGAACGGAAGCCGACTGGTCAAGTCGGACGAAATGGATGACAGCGGTCTTTTTCCCACCTATCGTGATGAGTTCGAGCAGATGTGGGCGGATTCGAGACCGGTGTCCTGACCTGTCCCAGGGTCGGGACCCGGGGCCGCTCCGGCGGTAAGCGGAACGCGGTCATCGGATTGTCAGTGGCTCATGCGATCGTGGAGACAACTGGGGGAAAGCACCACCGAGAAGGGGGGCCGTCATGGCCTGGCACCAGGAGCTGCTCATCGGCTTCGACCTGGAGACCACGGGGACGGAGCCGCGCGAGGCGCGCATCGTCACGGGCGCGGTCATCGAGGTCAGAGGCGGACGGCCGATAGGCCGCCGGGAGTGGCTGGCCGATCCGGGCGTGGAGATCCCGGCGGACGCCGTCGCGGTGCACGGCATCACGAACGAACGGGCGATGACCGAGGGCCGCCCGGCCGACCAGGTCGCCGAGTCGATCGCCGACGTCCTCACCACGTACTGGAAGTCCGGCGTCCCGGTCGTCGCCTACAACGCGGCCTTCGACCTCACCCTGCTCTCCGCCGAGCTGCGCCGGCACGGACTGCCGTCCCTGCGCGACCGCCTGGGCGGTACCGACCCCGCCCCGGTCATCGACCCGTACACGATCGACCGTTCCGTGGACCGCTACCGCCGCGGCAAGCGCAACCTCGAAGCGGTCTGCCAGGAGTACGGCGTGGTCCTCGACTCCGCGCACGACGCCTCGGCCGACGCGCTGGCCGCCGCCCGCCTGGCCGGCGCGATAGCCGACCGCCACCCCAAGGTCGCGGCCCTGGGCCCGGCCGACCTGCACCGCCGCCAGATCGAGTGGTACGCCGAATGGGCCGCCGACTTCCAGAGCTTCCTGCGCCGCAAGGGCGACCAGGACGCGGTGATCGACGGCACATGGCCGCTCCGCGAGCTGGAGGACGAGACGGTGTGACCCCGGGGCGCCCGGTAGGGACGCGGGGCCGTATCGACATGCGGCCCCGTCGGGTGGGCGCGAGCGATCACAACGGACCCGCGGTCGCCCGAACACCCGACGCCCCCCGATCAATCGGCGCCTAGAACGGAAACCACCGCACCGTCTCGTCCCCGTCCCGCAAAGACCGCACCCGCCGCTCGAACTCGGCCAGTGCCTCGGGGTTGCTGGGGGCATGCTGCGCGACCCACGCGCAGCTGGCCGTCTCCCGGGCACCGCGCAGCACCGAGCAGCCGTCCCACTCCCGCACGTCCCAGCCGTAGGCCTCGGTGAACGAGTCGTACGCCGTGGCCGGGAAGGCGTAGCGGTCGCGGGACAGGGCCATCACCACCAGGTCGTGCTCGCGCAGATCCGCGGAGAAGGTCTCCAGATCGACCAGGACCGGCCCGTCCGGACCGACGTGCACATTGCGGGGCAGGGCGTCGCCGTGGATCGGCCCCGGCGGCAGATGAGGCGTGAGCGCGGCGGCGGCCGTCGCGAAGCCGTCGCGGCGCTCCCGCAGATAGGCCGCGTCCGCCGGGGCGATCGCGTCGCCCGCGAGCCGCAGCCAGCGCTCCACCCCGCCCAGCAGCTCACGGGGCGGGAGTTCGAAGGAGGGGGAGGGGAGGGCGTGGACGAGGCGTAGCAGTTCGGCCAAATCCCGGGGCTCGGCCGGGCGTACGGAATCGGCCAGCCGGTGCCACACCGTCACCGGGTGTCCCTCGACCAGCCGCGCCTTCGGGTCCGCGGCCCGCACCGCCGGCACGCCCGCGTCGGCCAGCCACAGCGCGACCTCCAGCTCGCGCCGGGCGCGGTCGAGGAGTTCGGCGTCGCGGCCCACCTTGACCACCAGGTCACCGGCGGCGAACACCGCGTTCTCGCCGAGGGCGAGGAGTCGCGCGTCCCGCGCCGCGCCGGGCAGTACGTCCGCCGCGGCCAGTACGTCCCGGGCCCGTGCCTCGTCCATCGTCCGCCTCCGAGTGATCCCTGTGCGTGTGCGTACGGCGTCGGGTTCCCGCCATCCGACGGCCAGTCTCGCATTCGCACAGGTGGGACGGCATGCGAGGTGCCTTGACGAGGCACACGGCGTTCACGACCATGACGGGGCCCGACCGGGCCGTGCAAAGGGGCTGATTCCATGACATCGGTGACGGGGGTATCGGCGACGGAGGTGCGAAGGCCACCGGGCCGCGCGCCCGGCCGGGGCCGACAGCGGAACGGCTCCGACCGCGCGGCCTGGTTCCTGGTGCTACCCGCGCTGATCCCGATCCTCGTGCTCAGCGTCGGCCCCCTCCTCTACGGCGTCCTGCTCGCCTTCACCGACTCCCAGTCGGGCCGCACCGCGCCCACCCGGTGGATCGGCGCCCTCAACTTCCGCGACCTGCTGCACGACACCCTCTTCTGGGAGTCGTTCCGGATCGGTCTGGTGTGGGCGATCGGGGTCACGGTCCCCCAGTTCCTGCTCGCCCTCGGGCTGGCCCTTCTCCTCAACCAGGACCTACGGCTGAGATGGCTCGCCCGCGCGCTCGCGATCGTCCCGTGGGCGATGCCCGAGGTCGTCGTCGGCATCATGTGGCGGATCGTCTACAACCCGGACGCGGGCATCCTGAACGAGACCCTCCGCGACTTCGGCCTCGGCGACGGCCGTGACTGGCTCAGCAGTCTGTCGACCGCGCTGCCCGCCGTGATCGTCGTCGGCGTCTGGGCGGGCATGCCCCAGACGACGGTCGCCCTGCTCGCCGGACTCCAGAACACCCCGCGCGAACTCCACGAGGCCGCGGCCGTCGACGGCGCCGGAGCCTGGCGCCGCTTCCGCACGGTCACCTGGCCCGCCCTCCGACCGGTGGCGCTGGCGATCACCGCGCTCAACCTGATCTGGAACTTCAACTCGTTCGCCCTGGTCTACGTCCTGACCAGCGGCGGACCCGGCGGCCGCACCCGGCTGCCGATGCTCTTCGCCTACGAAGAGGCCTTCCGCTACGGCCAGTTCGGGTACGCGGCGGCGATGGGATGCGTGATGGTCGCGGTGATCTCGGTGCTCCTCGCCGTCTTCCTCGTGGGCCGGATCAAGGGAGGAGCCGAGTCATGAGAACCAGTACCGGTGCCCGCGCCGGACAGTACGCTGCGCTGCTCGCGTATCTCGTCTTCCTCGCCTTCCCCTTCCTCTGGCTGATCTCCACGGCCTTCAAGTCCCCGCGAGAGCTGGGCAGTCTGCACCCCACCTGGATCCCACGGCACCCCACCCTCGCCAACTTCCGCCAGGCCTTCGACGAACAGCCGCTGCTGCACGCCGCGTCGAACTCCCTGCTGGCCGCGCTCGGGGCCGCGCTGATCGCCGTCGTGATCGCGACACCCATGGCGTGGGTCATGGCCCGGCGCCGGACCCTGCTCGCGCGGGCCGCCACCGGATGGGTGGTGGTCAGCCAGGCGTTCCCGTTCGTGCTGGTGATCATCCCGCTGTTCCTGGTGCTGAAGAACCTGCGGCTGATCGACTCCCTGGCCGGCCTGGTGCTGGTCTACGTGGTGTGGTCGCTGCCGTTCGCGCTGTGGATGCTCGTCGGGTATGTGCGGGCGGTACCGGTCGAGTTGGAGGAGGCGGCGGCGGTCGACGGCGCCGGGAAGCTCCGCACCCTCGTGTCCGTGACGGCACCGCTGCTCGCGCCCGGCATCGTGGCGACGGCGCTGTTCGCGTTCGTCACCGCGTGGAACGAGTTCTTCTTCGCACTGGTCCTGCTCAAGACCCCGGAGAAACAGACCCTGCCGGTGATCCTCACCCACTTCATCGGCGCGGAGGGCGTCGCCGACCTCGGCCCGCTGGCCGCCGCCGCGTTCCTCGCGACCCTGCCCTCCCTGCTCGTCTTCGCCCTGATCCAACGCCGGATCACGGGCGGCATGCTCACCGGGGCGGTGAAGAGCTGATGCGCCCGCGATGGATCCTCGCCCTCGTCGTCTGCCTGCTCCTGGCAGGCTGCACGAGCGGCGGTGGAGACGGCTCGGCGAACGGCCGGATCACCCTCCACTTCCAGTCCCTGGCCTGGCAGGACGAGTCCGTCACCGCCAACAAGGAACTGGTGAAGGAGTGGAACGCGGCCCACCCGGACGTCAAGGTCGAGTACGTACAGGGCAGTTGGGACAGCGTCCACGACCAACTGCTCACCTCCTTCGAGGGCGGTGAGGCGCCGGACATCATCCACGACGCCTCCGACGACCTCGCGGACTTCGCCTACGGCGGCTATCTCGCCGACCTCCGGGACCTGCTGCCCGCCCGGCTCAAGTCGGAGATCCCGCAGCGCAGTTGGGACACGGCGACCTTCGGGGACGGGATCTACGGCGTGCCGTTCCTCCAGGAGCCGAGGGTGATCGTCGCGAACGCGACCTGGCTGAAGAAGGCGGGCGTACGCATCCCGACCCCCGAACACCCTTGGAGCTGGCCGGAGTTCAGGGACATCACCGCACAGCTCAGCGGGAACGGAAAATTCGGTGTGGCCTGGCCCCTCAAGGAACCGGTGTCCGCCACGCTCAACCTGTCGCTGTCGACGGGCGGTGAACTGTTCCATCGGGGCACGGACGGCAAGGTGACCGTCCGTTTCGGCGCGGCCGACCAGGTCGTGCCGCGCACGATCCACGACCAGGCGGACGTGGACCACAGCGCCTCGCCGACCACCCTGGGCAGTGGCGGCTCGGACACCCTGCCCGGGTTCTTCGGCGGGAAGTACGCGATGGTCCCGCTCGGCTTCTCCTACCGCCAGCAGATCGTGCAGCAGGCGCCGAAGGGCTTCGACTGGCAGGTGCTGCCCGCCCCGGCCGGCGCCGACGGGCTCACCCAGGGCGTCAGCCCGCAGACCCTGTCCATCGCCGAGGACAGCCCGCACAAGAAGGAGGCCGCCGAGTTCATCGACTTCCTGCTCCAGCCCAGGAACATGGTCCGCCTGGCCCTCGGCGACTGGATGCTCCCCACCGGCACCCGGGCACTCAGGGACCCCGCCCTCCATACGACCAAGGACGACTGGGCGACCGGTACCGCACTCGCCGACCACCTCGTCTCCGCACCCGCGCAGTCCGTACGGGGCTACCCGGAGTGGAAGGACAAGGTGGCGACGCCGGCCCTCCAGGAGTACTACAGCGGCGCGATCACCCTGGCCGACCTGCGCCAACGCCTGGAGAAGGACGGCAACTTGGTGCTGGCGAGATATCAACGCTGATGAGGTGACGCCTTAAATCCCGTTGCCCCACCCCACCCGAACCCCCTAGCGTTCCCCCCATGTCAGCCGCGAACGCGATCACGAACTCCGGTCTCGGCCGGAGCTGCACGTATGCGATCCGCATGCGCCGCGGCCCCGGTGCCCTGACCGGCCCGGGCGCTCACGCCCGCTGACACCTCCGCCGACTCGACGCTCGTTCGGTCCGCGGTTCTCGCTCTGCTCTTCCGGTCGGGGCCTTCGTCTGCCCGTATGCCCTTCACGGAAGACAAGGACCGCAGGCCATGGCCCGCCCCACCCCCGTTTCCCGCGCGCTCTCGCAGAACTTCCTCGCCGACCGCGCCACCGCCGAGTACGTCGCCCGCCTGGCCGTCCCGCACGGACGGCAGCTTCCCCTCCTCCTCGAAGTGGGCGCCGGAAAGGGCGCGTTGACCGCACGGCTCGCACCCCACTGCCGCGAACTCCACGCCCACGAGATCGACCCCCGACTCGTACCGAGGCTCCGCACCCGCTTCTCCGGCACACCCCAAGTGCGGGTCGTCGCCGGGGACTTCATGGACACCCGGCCCCCGCGGACCCCGTTCTCCGTCGCCGGGAACGTGCCCTTCTCCCGCACCGCCGACATCGTCGACTGGTGCCTGCGCGCCCCCGCCCTCACCGACGCCACCCTGCTCACCCAACTCGAGTACGCCCGCAAACGCACTGGGGACTACGGGAGTTGGACCCTGCTGACGGTCCGCGGCTGGCCCCGGTACGAGTGGCGGCTGGTCGGGCGGGTCGACCGGCGCCGGTTCAGTCCCGTGCCACGCGTCGACGCCGGGATCGTACGGATCGAGCGGCGCCGGACGCCGTTGCTCGAACCGCCCGCGCTGGCCGGTTGGCGGCACCTCGTCGAGCTGGGCTTCTCGGGGGTGGGCGGCTCGCTGCACGCCTCCCTGCGCCGGGCCCACCCGAGGCGACGCGTGGACGCCGCGTTCCGTGCCGCGCGCCTCGACCCGCACGTCCTCGTCGGCGAGGTGTCCCCGGACCACTGGCTGCGGCTGCACAGGGAGCTCACGTCGTAGTCGGGCGAGGTCGCGCGGCGGGGTCAGAAGCGGTTCTCGCCGCCGTCGACATACAGGGTGCTGCCGAGCATGAAGCTGCTGTCGGCCGAGGCGAGGAAGACCACGGCCGCGGCGACCTCCTCCGGTCGTCCCATCCGGCCGATCGGTACTCCCGTCGCGAGGTCCGCCTTGACGGCGGCCGCGTTCTCCTCGCCGACGGCGGTGTCGATTCCCGGGGTGTCGATCGCGCCCGGCGCGACCATGTTGACCCGAATGCCCCTGCCCTTCAGCTCGTTGGCCAGGGTCCGCCCGAGGGACCGGACCGCGGCCTTCGACGCCGAGTACAGGCCGAAGGTCTCCCAGCCGTCGTCGGCGCGGATGGAGTCGTTCAGGATGACCGAGGCGCCGTCGTTGAGCAGGGGCAGCGCCTTCTGCACGGTGAGCAGGGTGCCCTGGACGTTGACGCCGAAGATCCGGTCGAACTGTTCCTGGGTGGCCTCCGCCAGCGGTGCGAACGTGGCCACGCCCGCGTTGGCGAACAGCACGTCCAGACCCCGGCCCCGGTCGCGGATCGCGTCGTAGAGCCGGTCCACGTCGGCCGGCTCGGATATGTCGCCCGGAACCGCGGTGACCGCGGGACCGATCGAGGCGGCGGCCTCTTCGAGCGCGTCCTTGCGCCGGCCGGTGATGAACACGTGGGCACCCTCGGACGCCAGCCGCGCGGCGGTGGCCAGGCCGATCCCGGTGCCGCCGCCGGTGACGACGGCGGTCTTGCCTTCCAGCTGTCCCATTGCCTGATCTCCTCAAACTTAGATACCGATCGGTGCAGAAGTGGACTGTAGCACTTCTGCACCGATCGGTATCGAGGAGGTAGGATGGCGCGGTGGAGATCACCCGGAAAGCGCCGATCGGCCGGCCGAGAGGCTTCGACGCCGACGAGGCCCTGGAGCAGGCCATGAGGGTCTTCTGGGAACAGGGCTACGAAGGCGCCAGCCTGACCGACCTGACCAGCGCCATGGGCATCACCCGCAAGAGCATGTACGCGGCCTTCGGCAACAAGGAGGAGCTGTTCCGCAAGGCCCTGGAGCGCTACACGCAAGGCCCGGCCGCCTACGCGGCCCGCGCGCTGGAGGAGCCGAGCGCCCGGGAAGTGGCCACGGCGTTCCTCGCCGGCGCGGTCCGGACGACCACCCGCCCCGACTGCCCCGCCGGATGCCTCGGTGTGCAGGGCTCACTGGCTGCCGGCGAATCCGGGCGGGCCGCCCAGGAGGCCCTGATCGCCTGGCGCGACGACGGCCGCGCCGACCTCCGCCTCCGCTTCCGACGGGCTGTCGACGAGGGCGACCTGCCCCCGGACGCGGACCCGGAACTGCTCGCCCGCTACCTCATGACCGTGGGGAACGGCATCGCCGTCCAGGCCGCCGGCGGCGCCACCCGTTCCGAACTCCAGCGGGTGGCCGACGCGGCCCTGCGGAACTGGCCACCGACCTGAGAGGGTTCCGGCCCGGGCGCAGAACCGGCCGCGGCAATGGTCGCGACGGAGACGACGGCCGCCGGCATTCCGAACACCCCGGTGGCTCGGTGGTGAACGTCGACTTCGGGCTCGGACGAAGGAAAGGCCCACCGGGTCCGGACAGGCCGGACCCGGTGGGCCTTTCCTTCGTGTACGCCGGGAGACCAACAAGCCTCCGGTCAGGGGCAGTTACACCCGAACCCGCTCACCCTCGCCCGCCACCGCGGGCGCGAGCTCCTCCGCGGACTCGTCGTGGGTGAGGTCGGGCAGGCGGTGGAGCCACTTCGGGAAGTACCAGTTGCGCTCGCCGAGCAGCGCCATCACCGCGGGGAGCAGGACACCCCGGATGACCGTCGCGTCGATGAGGACCGCCGCCGCGAGGCCGACGCCCATCTGCTTCATCGACTGCATGGACAGCGTGCCGAAGATCGCGAAGACGGCGACCATGATGACGGCCGCACTGGTGACGACGCCCGCCGTGGTGACGACGCCGTGCTGGATCGCCTCCTGTGTCGTACGGCCGCGCAGCCGGGCCTCGCGGATCCGGGAGACGACGAACACGTGGTAGTCCATCGACAGCCCGAACAGGATCACGAAGAGGAACAGTGGCAGCCAGGTGACGATGGCGCCGACGCCCTCCGCGCCCACCAGCGAGGCACCCCAGCCGTGTTGGAACACGGCGACGAGGATGCCGTAAGCGGCGCCCACCGAAAGGAGGTTGAGGGCGATCGAGGTGATCGCGACCGTGAGCGAGCGGAACGAGAGCAGCATCAGCAGGAAGGCGAAGACCACGACGAAGGCGAAGACCGGGACGACCGAGCCGAGGAGCTGGTCGTTGAAGTCCTTTGATCCCGCGACGTTTCCGGTGATCGGTGCCTGGACGCCGTCGACCTTGCCGAGGGTCGCGGGGCGTACCTCGTCGCGCAGCTTCTCCAGGCTCTTCGCCGCCTTGTCCTGGTCGGAGCCGCCGACGAGCGGGACGTAGACGAAGGCGACGTTCTGCGCGTCGTGCAGCTTGATGTCGACCGGGCCGCGCGAGGCACCCGAACTGACCGCCTGCGCCTTGAAGTCGGCCAACGCCTGCTTGACCTCGGGCGAGTTGATGTCCTTCGCCCTGACGACCACCTCGGCCGGATCGGAGCCGCCCGGGAAGGCGTCGTTGACCCGGTTGTAGGTCCCCACGATCGGGAGGGAGTTGCCGAACTCCTGGTCCAGGGTGAGGTTCTCGGTCTTCATGCCGACCGCCGGAGCGGCGATCGCGAGCAGCGCCCCGGCCGCGACGAGCACGGAGACGAGCGGCTTGGCGAGCACGCCCTTCAGGACGGCGGTCCAGAACCGGCTCTCGCCGTTGCCCCGGCGGCTGCGCCGGCGCAGGAACGGTATGCGGCCCTTCTCGACCCGCTCGCCCAACAGCGAGAGCAGCGCGGGCAGTACGGTCACCGAGCCGACCATGGCGACCGCGACGACCATCAGCGAGGCCAGGCCCATCGCCTCGAACTCGGCGAGCCCGGTGAACAGCATGCCCGCCATCGCCACGCACACCGTGACACCGGAGACGATGATGGCGCGGCCGCTGGTCGCGGCGGCGATCCGCAGCGCGGCCCCGGCGTCCCGGCCGGCCTCGCGCTCCTCGCGTTCACGGCGCAGATAGAACAGGCAGTAGTCGACACCGACGGCCAACCCCACCAGCAGCATCACGGAGTTGGCGGTGTCGCTCATCGGCTGGACATGGCTGACGATGCCCATCAGACCCATCGTCGCGATGATCGCGGTGAGGGCCAGCGCCACCGGCAGCAGCGCCGCGACCAGCGCGCCGAAGGCGATGAGGAGGATGCCGAGGGCCACGGGGACCGCGGAGTACTCGGCCTTCTTGAAGTCGTTGCCGAACGCGTCCTTGTACTGCTTCGCCATGCTCGCGCTGCCGATCTCCTCGATCCGCAGCGAGTCATGGTCCTTCTGCACCCCGGCGACGGCCTTCAGCACCGGCCCCACCCGGTCACCGGCGGTGTCCGCGTCGCCCCGCATGTCGAACTGGACGAGCGCGCTCCGCCCGTCCTTCGAGATCGTCCTCGTGTCGTACGGCGAGGTGACGTCCGTGACCCGGCCGGTCCCCTCGACGGCCTTGACGAGGGCGGTCACCGCGCTGCGGAACTCGCTGTCGGTGGAGGTGACCGACGCGTCCTTCGACTGGATCAGGACGGTCTCCCCGGCCGGTTCCTTGATCCCCGCGTCGTCGATGATCGTGGCGGCGGTGTGCGTCTCGCCCTTGAGCTGATCGCTCTCGTCGACGTCCACCCGGCCCGCCGCCGAACCGATTCCCATCGCCAGCACCACGAACAGCACCCAGATGCCGACCGCGGCCCACCGATGCCGGGCGCTCCAGCCGCCGGCCCGGGCGGCGATGCCCCGCACCCGTGAATCTGCGTTCCCCATGACGGGCCTGCCCCCTTGTGCACGGTGACAGCCCCCTGCCGCCACCTCATGGTTCGAAGGTATGCGCGGAATAAGAACATCCCCTCGTGCTGACCGGTGAGGTCCAGGTCGCGCGGCTCCTCCGCGCGGACCCCGGGCCCTCACCACTGGGGAGGACGGCGGCCCCTTACATCTATCCGGGCGGCTCGGGGGTGGTGATCAGGGTGACCGGGAGCGCGGGGTGTCCGATGCGTAGGCCGAGGTCCGCTTTGTTATTACGAAACCTTGTTGAACAAGTCACAGGTGTATGCAGGTGTTGATCCCGACCTGCCTTGTCCGACAGAGTTTCCGAAGCCGTCGTGCCCACCCCCCACGGGGCACGAAGGCCGCTTTATGGTGTGCGGATGACGACGTATGCGGCGCTGTTGCGCGGGATCAACGTGGGCGGCAACAAGAAGCTCCCGATGGCCGAGCTGCGCACGCTCCTCGAAGGCCTGGGACACGACGACGTCCGCACCTACCTGCAGAGCGGCCAGGCCGTGTTCGCGAGCGGCCACGGCGACGAGGAGTCCCTCGCGACGGAACTCGCGCAGGCCATCGAGCAGCGGTTCGGCTTCACGGTCGACGTCATCGTCCGCGACCACGCCTACCTGAGCGCGATCGTCGACAACTGCCCTTTCCCGGCAGTCGAGTTGGAGGCCAAGCAGCTCCACGTCACCTACTTCTCGGCACCGCCCGGCGAAGCCCGCTTCACGGAACTCGACCAAGCCGCTTATCTTCCCGAGGAGTTCCGCCTCGGCGACCGCGCCCTGTACCTCTACGCCCCCAACGGCCTCGGCCGCTCCAAGCTCGCCGTGGAACTGTCCCGGCCGCGCCTCAGCAAAGGCCTGATCGCCACCACCCGCAACTGGAACACCGTGGTCAAACTGGTGGAGCTGACCGGCAGTTGAGATCCGTCCTGGAGGGAGAGATCGACTCTGTGCGAGGCTCGTCCCCATGCGCTACATCATCATCGGAGCAGGTGCGGTCGGCGGGGCCATCGGTGGTCGGCTGGCCGGGGCGGGGTGCGAGGTCGTGCTGGTCGCGCGGGGTGCGCAGCGAGCGGCGCTGGCCGAGCACGGGCTGCGGCTCAAGGTGCCGGACGGGGAGTCGGCGTATCGGCTGCCGGTCGTCGAAGGGCCCGCGGAACTGGGCGGGTTGAGGGCCGACGACGTGCTCGTGCTGGCCGTCAAGACACAGGACAGCGAGGCCGCGCTGGCGCTCTGGGGCCCGGCGCCGGTCACCGGCGGCGGCAGCGCCGCCGAGCGACTGCCCATCGTCTGCGCGCAGAACGGTGTGGAGAGCCAGCGCCTCGCACTGCGCCGCTTCCGGCGGGTCTACGGCGTCTGCGTCTGGCTGCCCGCGACCTTCGTCGAACCGGGTGTCGTCGCCGCCGAGGGCACCCCGCTCACCGGCATCCTGCACCTCGGCCGCGTCCCGCACGGCACGGACGAGACCGCCAGGCTGATCGCCGCCGACCTGGAGAAGGCGCGGTTCGAGGCGCCGGTCGTGCCGGACGTGACGCGCTGGCAGTACGCCAAGCTGCTCAGCAACCTCGTCAACTCGATCGAGGCCGTCGCCGGGCCGCTCGGCAGCGAGGCGAGCCTGGAGTTCTACGGGCGGGTGCGGGCCGAGGGCGTGGCCGTGCTCGACGCGGCCGGGATCGCGTACACGAGCGACGAGGAGGGGAAGGAGGCGCGCGGCGACAGGATCCGGCTCGTCGAGATCGACGGCGTCCCGCGCGGCGGCGGCTCCTCCTGGCAGTCCCTGAACCGGGGCGCCGGCACCATCGAGGCCGACTACCTCAACGGCGAGATCGCGCTGCTGGGGCGGCTGCACGGCGTCCCGACCCCGCTCAACGACCTGCTGCAACGGCTCGCGAACACCTTCGCGCGCGAGCACAGGGCACCCGGTTCCATGCCGTTCGACGAGCTGCTCCGGCTCGCCGACGAGGCTGTCGCGTTTGTTCAAGAGTCCTGACCGCGCGCTCCCTAGCGTGGGAGACATGAGCAATCACGACCTGCACCCGTACATGATCGAATGCGCCGCCGAGGCGGCCCGTGTCGCGCGCGGTGTCAGCGAGGCCCGGCTCGACGACCCCACGCACTGTCCCGACTGGGACGTCCGCGCGATGGTCAACCACTGGGTCCTCTACACCTCGCACGGCCTGGAGCACCGAGCCCTGCGCAAGCAGCTCTCCGAGGAGCTGACCGCGCGCGACTTCACCGCCGATCCCGACTGGGCGGAGGCCTACGCCGCCCAACTGGACCGGGCCGTCGCCGCCTGGGCCGACCCGGCGGTGTGGGAGGGCGAGGTCGACCTCGGCATGGCGAAGATGCCGGCCGACGAACTCGCCTCGATGATCATCAAGGAGCTGGCCGTCCACGGCTGGGACGTCGCCACGGCCACCGGCCAGGAGTACCGCGTCTCGGAAGGCGCCGCGCGCCTCGTCCTCGACGTGGTCGAGAAGCACGGCGACCTCTACCGCCAGTACGACGGCTTCGCCGACCCGGTACCGGTACCGGACGACGCCCCCGTCTTCGACCGCGCCCTCGCGTCCAGCGGACGGGACCCACGGCAGACGGCCATGAGCAAAGTGGACCAGTGAGAAATCGTCCGATTGGGTCGAGCACTCAGCCCAATCGGTGACTAGCGTTCTCCGTATGAGTGACGACACCCCGGTCCGCGTCGACTTCTACTTCGACCCCGCCTGTCCCTTCGCCTGGATCACCTCCCGCTGGCTGCTGGAGGTCGAGCGCGAGCGCCCGCTCGACCTCCGCTTCCACGCGATGAGCCTCCACCTCCACAACATCGGCAACGAACTACCCGGCTGGTACCGGGAGTTGGTCGACAAGTCCATCGGCCCGGTGCGCGTCGCCGTGGCCGCCGCGGAACAGCGGGGCGACGAGGTCCTGCGGGACCTGTACACGGCCTTCGGCGTCCGCATCCACGAGCGGGGTTACGACGACTTCGACGCGGTGGTCACCGAGTCCCTCGCCGAACTCGGACTCCCCGCCGAACTGGCCGCCGCCGCCCACGATCCGTCGCACGACGACGCCGTGCGCCGCAGCCATGAGGCGGGCGTCGAGAAGGAATCGGGCGGCTATGTGGGGACGCCGACCCTGCACGTCGACGGAACGGTGTGGTTCGGTCCCGTGCTGCGGGCGATTCCGCGCGGACCGAAAGCTGCCGAACTCTTCGACAGCTTCCGGGTGTTGGCCACCCACCCCGACCTCTTCGAACTGAAGCGGACCCGTACCGGGGGACTGTCCTTCGACTGATTGCCCGCGCACTCGCTTAACTCCGGGACAAAACAGGCTTGTTGTCCCTAGGGTTGAGTGCGCTGGCTCGGACGGAAGGGCAGGTCACAGTGGCGGGCAGAGTCCTACCGTCGTTACCGCAGTACCGCAAGGACGGGGTGACGCGACGACTGTGCGCGTCGGTCCATCTCGACGAGGGGTTCGCCCGCGAGGTCGACGAGGAACTCACCGGGGACCGGTTCAACGCCCTGGGCCTCACACTCGGCATCAACCTGGTCGCGCTCGCCCGGCACGCCCGCGCCGCCCTGCTGCGCCGCGCGGCCCTGGACCGCCAACTCGCCTGGCTCAGCGCCGCGTTCGGCACCTCGCTGCTGGTGGCGGTCTGGGGACTCGCGAACGGCCTCGGCTCGGTCGCCCTGGTGGGTGTCTACGGCCCCGTCATCGTCCTCGGCGCCTCGTGGTGGCTGGTCCACCGCACGGAGGCCCAGGCCCGCGACGCGGCGCAGGAGGTGTTCCGCAACCCCGACAAGGTGGAGAAGCTGGCCCCACCGGTGGACGCGGCGGCGGAGACCTGGCTCCAGGAGCACTCGAACAAGCGGGCCAACGTGCTGCCGTACGCCGACGCGGCGGCCCTCACCAATCCGTTCGTCGGCAGCGGCAGAAAGATCAAGGAAGTCGTCTGGCAGCCGATCGACGTCAGCAAGCCGGCCGACGCTCCGCAGGGCGGCAAGCTCACCATCCGCCCCTTCGACGCCGTCGAGCTCCACACCTATGTGGCCAAGGAGATGGAGAGCCTCTCCGGACTGGACGGACTGCGGACCAAGAACCGGCTCTACGTCATCGGCAGCAACGCCTACATGCTTCCGGAACTGCTGCCCGACCGCACCGCGCGCCCGCTGCCGAAGATCCCCAGCCAGCTGGTGCAGGCGGGCGTGCAGAGTCCGGGTGCGGGCATGCGGACGCATCTGTGCCTGGAGCGGGTCGGCGACGGCGGGCGGATCATCGTCTCCATGTACCTGCGGGCGATCCTCAGCGGACCGAGCCTCACCTGGGAGGTCGCCGCCTACGCGATCCCACCGCTGGGCGGGCGCTTCCATCTCGTGGACCACTTGCCCGTGACCCCGTCCAAGCGCTGGTGGAGCCTGGTCCGGTACGCCAACGCGCGTACCTGGCCCGAACTCCGGGGAGCCGTCGGACGGTTGCGGGCGCTGCGCAGAGCGCGGCGGAGCCGCGAGAAGTTCATGGCGGAGCGGCGGCGGGAGATCCTGGACCACCACGTCGTCCAGGACGTCGGTGCGACCGACAGCCTGCGCGAACGGATCGGGGACTGGGGCGAGGCGGGCTACGCCGAACGCATCGACTCGCAGGACTTCCTCTTCAGACTCCAGGGCGGCGTCCTCGTCGCCACCGAGAAGTTCCTCAAGGACCACAACGTCGACACGAGTTCCTTCGACAAGGCGCAGGCCAACATCAGCACGCAGACCTACAACATCTCCGGGGACATCCACAACAGCGCCGTGGGCAACCAGGGCCACGTCACCAACAACGGGCCGCAAGGCCAAGGGTCTTCGGGCCAGAGCGGGGCACCACAGCCCTGAACACGAACGGGGAGCGGGACATGAGCACGTTCAACTTCAACGGCGGCGGCAACATCCACAACAGCCACATCGGCGACCACGGTCACGTCGTGAACAACGGAACGGACTCCGCGACCGTCCTGCACCTCGCCGAACAACTCGTCGACCGGATGCGCGGCGAGTACCCGACCCTGGTCCCTCAAGCCCAGGTGATCCAGGGCGAGTTGGTGCAGGCGGGCGAGGAGGGCCGGGCCGTCCATCGGGGCCGGGTCCGGGCCGCGCTGGAGACCATCACCATCGGCGTCGGGGCCGGCACCGGCGGGCTCGCGCTCATCGAGCAACTGAAGCACGCGCTCGGCCTGTGAAGCGGCAGGGGCACCCGGCCTCAACAGGGCGCCCCTGCAGCTCACTTCGCCTTGACCACCGCCCGGGCCCCGCCTCCCAGGTCCAGTTCGAGACCGGACCGCAGCGGCACCGTCTGACCGGGACCGATCTGCTGCGAGGTGCCGTCGGAGCGCGTTCCCGTCCATGTCTGCTGTGAGCGGTTGGCGATGCCGAACCGGCCCGGTTTCGCGGGGTGTTCGACCAGTTCGGCGACCAGGCTCGCGTCCGAGCAGTCGTGCCGGGTCGGCTCCGCCTGGAGGTGGTGGGCCTGCACCCGGGCCGCCCGCCCCAGCCGGATGTGGTGCTCGGTGCGCGGCGGGGGAGTGGTCACCACCAGCCGGGGCGGCAGCACGAGCCGGGTCCCGCAGCCCCAACAGGCGCGGGGCGGCGGGTTCTCGCCCGGTTCCGTCATGTTCTGCCGGCCGCACGAGGCGCACTCCACGACCGAGTCCAGTACGGCCCGCAGGGCGTCCCGCCACTCCGTCTCGCGGACCCGGGCCGACGGATCGTGCAGCCCGACCGTGAACTGGCGCCGGAACAGGTCCTGGAGCTTCCCCGCCGCCGCGCTCCAGGTGGCCAGCACCGTCGCGTGCTCCACCGGATCGGGCGCGTTCGAGTCGTCGGCCGGGTCGAAGACGAACAGCGGGCTCTTGCCGTACAGCTTGCGCTCCGCCGCCTCGTCGAGACAGTGGATGCCCAACTCCCGTTTCCCCTTCAGCGGGTGATGGTTCATCAGGAACATGAACAGCAGCACGGCGAGCGAGTGCAGGTCGGACTGGGTGCCGGGGCGGGCGCCCGGCTCGGCGCGGACCAGTTCCGGGGCCATGAACTCCATCGTCCCGGAGATGCCGCTGACGTCCCCCTCCACCACCGCGTTGTCGTTGTCGCAGACCAGCACGTCACCGCTGTCCGGGTCGAAGAAGATGTTGCCCCAGGAGATGTCCCGGTAGGCGATGCCCCGTGAGTGCAGCGCCTGGTACGCCTCCACCGTGTACAGGCACGCCGTCAGCAACGCGCGCGGTGTGGTGCGCAGTTGACGCCGGAACAGCGCGGGCAGCCCCTTGAAGTGGTCCGGGCGCAGCCCCATGAGGTACCCGAACGACCCCTTGTACGCGGGCACATACGCCTCGGGCCACAGGAACCGGTCGTCGTCGAAGTCGCGGTCCACCAACTCCCGTACGATCGCGTCCTGTTCCGCGGTCGCGCAGGTCGGGTAGTACCACTTGAGGGCCCTGTCGCCGCCCGGGGTCTTGGCCCGGTACACCTCGCCCTGACCGCCCGCGCCCAGCATGTCGACGATCTGGATCTCTTCGCCGTTCTGCGCGGTCAGCCGCGTACCGCTGTCGAGCATGCCGCTCATCTATGTCTCCGTCTTCCGTTCCGTGTCCATGGGCGAGTCCTCCGCGGGGGTGTCCGGGGCGGGGTCCGGAGGGGCCTCCGGGTCCGGCGGGCCGCCCGTCACCGCCGACACATGCCGTAGGGCCGCCGCCAGGGTCGTGTCGTCGCCCGAGTACTTCGACGCCTGCTCCAGCCACTGGGGGAGCACCTCGCGCACCCCCTCGTAGCCGTCCGCCGCCAGTCGGCCGTCCAGGCCCGCCACGAACTGCCGGTAGCCGTCGGCCGAGGCGAAGCTCTTCGACAGGCCGTCCGTCGACAGGACCACCAGCCGCGGGGTGCGGGCCTGGTCGAACACCGGTGCCCAGTGCATCCGCACCGCGCTCCACGCCTCCTTGCCGCAGAGCGACTCCGTCTCGTCGCCGAGATCCTCCTCGGCGGGGGCCAGCGGCCGGCTCAGCGTGCCGTCGTGCTCGACCACCGCGAGATCGCCGTCGCCGATCTGCCAGGCCACGAACAGCCACGGCGTCAGCACGGCGCCGATCAACGTCGTGCCGTAGAGCAGGAGTTTCTCGCTCTGCGGTGGTTCCGGGGTGCCCGCGTCGGCGACCGGGCGGTGACGGTCCCAGTGGCCGAGGGCCTCCTCGCGCCAGTCCTGGACGAGGGCGCGCGGGAAGTCGTCGCGGGCGTAGGTCATCAGCCGGGCGAGGCGGCCCGGTTCATGGCAGTCGCGGGCCGCGCGGGCGAACAGCTCGGCCCGGCCCACGAAGCGGTCCACGGCGAAGCGCGCGCCGATCTCGCTGCGGGTGTAGCGGGCCGAGCCGTGTCCGTCGGCCACCGCCAGCAGCAGCGGGTCCTCGCCGGAACCGGAGCCCTGGCAGGTGAACCAGTCCTGGTTGCGCTTCTTCCCGACGCCCCGCACGCTGTCGGCCAGCGTCTCCCACCGTCGCACCCCGAAGGTCACCACACGTCGTCATCGTCGTCGTCGATGACCGGCGGCGCGTACGGCTGCTTGGTGAGGGTCGGGCCGGACGAGCCGCCCGCGACCGGCTGCGAGGCCGCCTTCACCGCCGCCGTCGACGCCCAACGGATCGCCGCAGCAAGCTGTTTGGGGCTGTTGGCGTCGAGCGGCTGCAACTCGGGGTTGCCCAGGAACTCCTGGAGCACACTGCGGTCCGCGTCGGCGCCGATCGCGATCGCGACCCGTACCGCCTTACGGCCCCACGGTGTCGCGTCGATCGCCTTCAGCCCCGCCCGCCAGTCGTCCGTGGGCCCTCCGTCCGACACCAGCGCCAGCACCGGCTTCAGCGCGCGCTGCGGCATCGGCGGAGTCTGCAGTTCGCGCGAGACCAGGTGCAGGGCCTCGCCGAGGTTGGTCATGCCGTCCACCTCGACGTCCTGCCAGGTGAAGTCGTCGACGGGGACGGGGGTTTGATGCAGCCACTGGGCCGTGGTGGAGAACGTGACGGTCCGCAGCAGCAGTTGGGCCGCCGGGTTGTCGTGCGCCACCGACCGCATCTCCGGGATCGCTTCTCTGATCGCGTAGTTGAGCCGGGCGATCTTCTCACCCTGCATCGAGTACGAGCAGTCGAGCAGCCAGATGAAGTGGACCGGCCGGTTCGCCATGGGCCCGCCGGGAATGTCGCTCACGCTGTGTCCTTTCTATGAGTCGGGGAGGAACAGATCTATGAGTCGGGGAGGAACAGATAGGCCAAGTAGGTCAGGGTGGCCGCCGTGAGTACCAGTGAGGCGACGAACAGGCCCGCGAGCAGCCGCCGTCCGTGTCCGACCGGTGGGGTCACCTTCGTCATGCCGTGGTGTACCTCTTCCTCTTCTCCGGTGCGGCGCCCGGTGTGCCGGTGAGGGCGGCGGTCTTCAGCCCGGAGACCGCGAGCAGCCACAACACCGGCTCCGCTGCCCGGCGTTGCTCGCTCTCCAGCGATCCGGCGCCGGTGGCGGCATGGGCGCTCACCGCCCAGTAGCGGGCCTCCTTGAAGTCGTGTCCGAGGGCCCGGACGAGTCCGCCGAGGCCGATCTCCTCCAGCCAGGAATCGACCTGCGCCCCCGGTCGCGGCAGGGTGACCAGCCGGTCCAGGACATCCCGCTTGGTGACGACGGCCGCCACGGACAGCCGCCCGCGCCGACGGCCGGTCAGCGCGTTCAGCTCACCGGTGAGCCGCTGGTACGTCTCCCACGGACCCTGCGTGGACGGGCGGGCCGACCCGACCCGTTCGGCGTCCTCGGTGCCGAGCAGCCGTCCGCGCACCTTGAGGTCGGCCAGCACGTCGGCGACCAGGACGACACCGTCCGTGTGCGCCAAGTACTGCTGGGCGCGCACCCGTTCGGCCTCGCTCACCGACTCGCCCATCGGGTCGTAGAGATAGAGCAGCCGCCGCCGTCGGCCCCGGGTCACCGTCAGCATCAGGGCGCGCGGCTGGCCGCCTGTCGTGGCATGGGCCCAACCGGTGCTGCGCAGCTCCTGGTTGAGGTCGTTGAACGTATGGCGGTCGTCGGCGGAGGCGTAGTCGACGCGCAGGTCGCCGTGCCGGTCCCAGGCGTGCAGGCCCTCGACCATGGCCGCCATCAGCATCGTCTTGCCGGAGGAGGTGCCGCCCACCAGCGGGGCGTGCACGACGCGGGTGGTGCCGACGATCTCGGGCAGCACCCGGTCGCAGTACGGGCACAGCGCGGTGAGCTTGCCGCGCCCCGCGAGCCGGGTCGTGGGCAGCCGCTGCCCGCACACACAGCCGTGCCCCAGCACGCCGTACCGTCCGGGACGCAGGGACTTGTGCGGCTTCGCGCAGCCGGCGCAGCGGTGCACGGCCAGCGGGACCGGGCGATAGCAGCCCGGATAGGGGCACTTGACGCGGATACCGCGGGTCAGCGCCCAGCCGCGCTCCACCCCGCGCAGCACCGGGACCGCCGTCGCGGAGCCCAGCCAGACCAGGCCGACCAGCAGCCCGAAGTACAGCAGGGACACGGCGAGGAGGACGGTGGCGAGCACCGCGCCGAGCAGTGCGCCCACGAAGGTGCCCGGCGCAAGGAGGACGTAACCGAAGCGGTTGATCGGCGCCCGGCCGCGGCGGCCCGACGGGTGCCGGCCCAGGAACAGGTTCCGTACGTTCCGGCGCAGCCACACATCGCGGAACGCCGTCCACACGACCCGCATCCCGTAGGCGCCCGCCGTCCACGCGTCCACCCACAACTGCCGCCAGTAGTAGCCGAGATGGGCGGGTTCGGCGCCCGCGGCGACGAGCGGGACGCGCTGGTCGGGGCGGCCCGGCTGCCAGGGGCCCAGGCCCTGCCACACGGCCCGGGTGCCGATCCACAGGAACACCCACAGCACCCGGCCCAGGCACAGCCCGACCGCGACGAGCCCGGTCCAGACGGCCAGGACCAGCAGCGGTGAGGCGGCGGTCATCGGCGGCCTCCCTCGGTCGGTGGTTGCACGTCCCCGGGCCACACCTCGGTCTGGTCCGGGCGCCGTCCACGTCCGGACAGCCGCCCCGCGAGACGCCCCAGCGCGCCGGGCCGGTTCCACGCCCGATACGCGTCGAGCTTGCCCCGGCCCGCGCGCCCGAGCACCGCCTCGACCTCGGTCTGGTCCTCGGCGGGCAGCGCCCGTACGACCGGCCGCAGCACCTTGCCGAGCAGGGCGGTCCGGGTCTCGTCCCAGGTCGGATGGGTTCCCGGGAACGCGCTCCAGTCGCAGAACCGGGCGGCGACATACGCCGGCGAGGTCCGCAGCCGGTCGCCCACGCGGTCGGAACGGCCCGCCTTCTCGTACGTCTCCAGCAGCCGAGGTTCACCCGAACGAGCCAGCGCGTACAGCTCGTTGGTCGGCACCTGTCCTTCGAGGAGCCGCCACGCGAGGACCTGGAAGGCACGGTCGACGACCGGGTCCGGCACCGGCTCGGCGGCGCCGTTCTTCAGATTCAGCACCCTCGTGACCCACTCGTCGCTCTCCCCCTCGGTGCCCAACAGCCCGGCCAGTTCCAGGAGAAGCAGGGCCGCGCGCTGCCCGGGCCGCAGCTCCGTGCTGAAGCAGCGCAGCAGGTCCTCCGCGAGCGCCGGTACGTCACGGTCGTCCGGGGGCGCGGTGAGGGCGGCCTCGATCAACAGGTCCCGGGTACCGGCCGTGCGGTGGGTGTCCGACCCCAGCTCGTTCAGCAACAGGCTCGCCTCCAGGCCCGTCGGCAGCTCACCGGGCCAGGTGAGACTCAGCGCGGTGCGCAGCACGGCGGGGTCGGCCAGCGGCGAGACACCCGCCGTCCGCAGCACCTCACGGAACCGCGCGAGCCGGTCGCGCGCCCCGACGGGCGTCACACACATCCGCAGATGCGGAAAACCGGGTTGGAGGCTCATGGGCAGCCCGGACCCGGTCAACGCCCTTGCCACGGCCGCCGGTTCGGCCGCGGCGAGCGCGTTGAGCGACCCGAACAGCGCGACCCGCAGCCCGGGATGAGCGTGCACCGCGTCGAGCAGCGCGGGCGGGCAGCCCACGGCGGGGCGGGTGCCGCCCCCCGGGGGTTCGGAGGGCGTCGGCTGTCCGGGTGCCTGCGGGTCGCGG
>NZ_JAENRY010000670.1 GCF_016612545.1 Streptomyces sp. MBT65
GAGGGAGACCGGGGCGTCGGCGAGCGGTGGGTAGACCGAGGTCTCCCAGCACGCCTCGGTGCGCGGATGGGCGTCGACGACCTGGATCGGGCCGTTCCCGGAGGCCGCGCCGTCGCGCACCCGGTACACGAGGACGCCCTGCTTGCAGCCCGAGGTGTCGTTGCCGACGGGGCTGCGCGCCTCGAAGGCCAGCGCGCTGTCCGTCCCGGTGCGCACGACCGCCAGCTTGACCCCGAGGCCGAGCCCGAACGCCGGCGATCCCGCCGCGCCGCCGGCCAGGGAGGCGCCGGGCCCGGCAGCCACGGGTTCCAGGGTCAGCCGGGTCGGCGTGGCCCCCCGTACGCACACCACCTGGCGCGGATCCAGCCAGCCCAGCTTCCACTTGTGCCAGGCGAACAGGTCCGGGGAGAGCCCGAACTGACTGCCCATCAGATCCCAGTCGCCGACATAGGTGTCCCAGTCGCCCTTGCCGTCCACCGGCCGGTGGTAGAGGTCCGGCAGGTCGAAGACGTGCCCGGTCTCATGGGCGAGGACGAGCCGGTCCGGCGGGTGCTTCTCGAACACCGTGACGACCCGCCGGATGTCGGTGCCGTCGGCCCGCAGCGGGGTGTCCAGGTTGACGACCTTGGTCGCGTCCGAGTCGACTCCGGGCGCGTCCGGATCGGCGACGAAGTACACGACGTCGTAGCGCGAGAAGTCGACCTCGGGGTCGGCGGCGGCGAGCGCGTCGCGCAGGTAGGCGGCGCGGTTCACCGGGTTCCAGTCGCGCTGTATGGCGTACGACGTCGACGGGTGCGGCATGCGGATCCAGTTCCCCAGCGGGTGCGGGCGGAGCGTGAACCTGCCGTAGGAGGCGCGTTCGTAGAAGCGGGTGGTGGCCGGGAAGTGGTCGGCGGCCAGGGCGGCGGGGGT
>NZ_JAENRY010000671.1 GCF_016612545.1 Streptomyces sp. MBT65
CCCCCGCACCCGGCCCGCCCGGCTGCTCGATCTCCAGCCCGAGCAGCCGCCGCGCGAGCCCCCGCTGCACCGCGCCCAGCGCCAGCGCGCCCCGCACGGTGACGGCCAGCAGCCACAGGCCGAGCGTGGTCACCGACAGCGCGCCGCCGAACACCACCCCGACGAGCGTGAGGAAGAAGCCGACGAGGGCGAGCGGGAGGGCGATCACGCCGTAGAGGACGGCGGCCAGGGCGCGGCGGCCGAAGGTGGCGACGGCAAGCGTGCGGAGGCGGGAGCGAAGGCGGGAGCGGAGGCTCGGCATGGGATCAACCTAGGAGAGCAGCGACCTGGCGACACGGACCTGCACGGCGGTCAGGCCCCGGACCACCCACGGCATCAGCAGCAGAAAGCCGATCCCGCCGAGGACGGCGTGGAAGGCCCAGGCGCCGGCGAAGGTCGGGCCGCCCCAAGCGCGGGAGTAGTCGTCGCCCGCGCGCAGTGGCCAGCCGAGGTTCATGGGGACGATCACCCAGCCGTAGAGCGTGATGAACGCGGTGAGGAGGTTGAGCGGGGTGGCGAGGAGCGCGTGGGGCAGGCCGCCGGCGCGGGCGGTGCACGGGATCTGCGTGCCCAGGAAGCGGCGGACGAGCCCGCGCTGCCAGCGGGCGGTGGGGGCGCCGAGGAGGGCGAGGGGGATGCAGGCGAGGTCGATCGGGAGGGCGAGGAGGACGTAGGCGGTGCGGCGCCAGGTGGTCCGGGTGAAGGGTTCGCGGACGAGTCGCCGGGCGACGCGTACGGACGCCGGGTCCGGGGCGGTGGGCCGGGTGGGCCGGGTGGGCCCAGTGGGCAGATCGCGGGTGGTGGTCATGGTGCGTCCCCCTGCACATGGGTCGGCGTAGATGTGTCGGCGCAGCCCCTGTGAACTGCTGT
>NZ_JAENRY010000672.1 GCF_016612545.1 Streptomyces sp. MBT65
GGCCCTGGCCGCGCGGGGGTGGGACCTGGTGCTCGACGCCAGGACCGAGGGGGTGCTGAGGGAGAGTGCGGGGGCCGTCGCCGCGTACGGCACGCGCGTGGAGGCCGTCGCCGGGGATGTCACGGACGCCGCGCACCGGGCCGAGCTGGTGGCAGCGGCGGAGAAGCTGGGCGGTGTCGACCTGGTCGTGAGCAACGCGAGCGCGCTGGGCGCCGAGCCGCTCGTCCGCCTTGAGGAGCTGGCCCTGGACGGGCTGCGGCAGGCGCTGGAAGTGAACGTGGTGGCCGCGCTGGGGCTGGTCCAGGAGGCGCTGCCGCTGCTGCGGGCCTCGCGGGTGGGCGCGGTGATCGCGGTCAGTTCGGACGCGGCGGCCGAGGCGTACGAGACCTGGGGCGGCTACGGGGCGTCCAAGGCGGCCCTCGACCATCTCGCGGCCGTCCTCGGCGCGGAGGAACCCGGGCTGCGGGTCTGGGCGGTCGACCCCGGGGACATGGGCACGGACCTGTACGCGGCGGCCGTACCGGATGACGACGATCCGCGCCCGGAGCCCGCCTCTGTGGTGCCGGCCTTCCTACGGCTCCTGGAAGAGCGGCCGGCGAGCGGTCGCTACGGCGCACCGGCCCTCCTGGAGGAGCGGTGACGGTGGCGGTGCGGGTACCGGAGGAGCTGTCCGCACGCGTGCCCGCCGAGCAGCGCGGGCCGGGGCTCGACCGGGATGCCGTACGGCTGCTGGTGTCGCGGGGTACCGAGGTGGCGCATCACGTGTTCGCGGAGTTGCCGCGGCTGCTGCGGGCCGGTGACCTGCTGATCGTGAACACGTCGCCGACGCTCGCCGCTGCGGTGGACGGGTGGATCGGGCACGCACGCGTGGTGGTGCATTTCTCCACGCGTGCGTGCCCGATCCACC
>NZ_JAENRY010000673.1 GCF_016612545.1 Streptomyces sp. MBT65
GCGTCGGTGGGGGTGGTGAGCGGGGTCGGTTCGGTGGGCGGAGTCGCCGACGTGCTCACCTTCGGGGCGTCAGCCACGGTAGCCGGCGGGGTAGGTGTCGAAGCTGGAGCGGTGGGCACGGGTGCGGTCGTCTCCGAGAGGTCGGCCGGGGGCGTCGGTGTCGAAGACGGGGTGTCCGACAGGGTCGTTGCGTAGGGCGGGGTCAGTGGAGCAGGAAGGTCCGGAGCAGCGGCCCGTGTCGGCGGTGCGGCCGGCTCCGGGGCATCGGCTGATACCGGTGACGCGGGCAGGTTCACTTCAGCGGGCAGGGCCGGAGGTGTGGCCGACTCCGGGGCGTCGGCCGATGCGGGCAGTGGGGCAGGGGCCGGAGCGGTGGGCGGTGTGGCCGACTCCGGGGTGTCGGCCGGGGTCGGTATCACTGCCGACGCTGGTGTGGTGGGCTGAGTCGAGAACTTGTCCGGCACCGCAGCGTCTCCCGGCGCGGCCGACTCTGAGGCGGGGTCCGGTGCCGAGGCGGGGCCGGGTTCTGAGGTGAGTTCCAGCTCCGAGGTGGGTTCCGGCTCCGAGGTGAGCTCCGGCTCAGACGTAGGGCCCGCTTCCGAGGTGAGCCCCAGTTCCGGTGTGGACGCGAGACCGGGGGCGGCAGCCGCCTGCTCCGATGGGGCAGCCCCGGTCTCCGGTACGGCAGCCGCCTGTTCCGATGGGGCAGCCCCGGTCTCCGGTACGGCAGCCGCCTGCTCCGATGCGGAAGCCTCCGCCTCCGATACGGAAACCGCCTGCTCCGATGCGGCAGCCGCCTCGTCCGGTGCCGGAGAAGCCGCCCCCGAATCCACCCCCGTGTCCGCGGTCACCGTCCGCCGCGTGGGCTTCTCGGAAGGCACGCTCGTCTTCCTGGCCAGGCCCTTCTTCGCCGAGGTCTTCTTCCCGGCACCCTTCTTCGCTGCGGCCTTCTTGCTCACGGCTTCCTTCGCCTCTGTCCTCTTCGGCGCGGCCTTCTTCGCGCTGCCTGTCTCCGCCACGACTCTGTCCGAAGAGCCCGTCTCCGCCGGGATCTTCGCCGTCACGCTCGTCCTCTTCGCCGTACCCGTCTTCGCGGCGCCCGTCTTCGTCATGGCCTTCTCCGTCGCAGCTTTTGTCGCCGAGGTGTCTTCCGCCGAACCGGCCTTCGCCACGGCGTTCTTGTTCGTTGCCGCCTTCTTCGCCGCGATCTTCTTGGCCACGACTTTCTTTTCCGCTGCCTTCGTCGCCGCTGCCCTCTTCGTACCGGCCTTCTTCGTACCGGCCTTCTTCGCGGTCGTCCTCTTGGCCGCGGCCTTTCCAGGCTCGGCCTTCTCGGCCGGCGCGTCCTTCGTTGCCGCCCTCGTGGCTCCGGACTTCCCTGGCCCAGCCTTCTCAGCCACCGCTCTCTCCGACCCCGCCTTCCTCTTGCCGGCCTTCTTCGCGGCGGCCTTCCCCGTCCCGCCGCCCTTCTCCGCAGCCGCCTTCCTCAGACTGCCGCGGCCACCCTCCTCCTCGGAAGCCGTCGGCTGCTCTTCCGCACGGCTCTTCCCCTTCGCCGGTTTCTTCCTCGGCTTCGGATCCGGACCGTTGGACGGGGACGGGGGACGCGGGGTCACGGGT
>NZ_JAENRY010000674.1 GCF_016612545.1 Streptomyces sp. MBT65
GGTGGGGGTTGATCGCTGCGGGCGGTTGGTTGTCTTGGGGCTTGCGTCGGGTGGGTCTGCGCTGTGCTCGCCCTGTCGGCCGGGGGCGGTTTTCATTGCCCGCCTTGTCGGCCTCTGCTGCTTGCCCTGTGGGGCTGGGCGCCGGGCTCCGGTCCTCACCGCCCGCTCTGCTCGCCACGGTGCCGGTCTCACCGCCTGCTCTGCCGCCCCGGCAACGGGTGTGAGTCCCGGTGCCGTTCGGCCCGCCACGGGCGCCTGAGAGGTGTTCTGCGGGCTGCGGGCCGAAGAGGGTTCCGGGGTATCCGCCCCGGCCACCCTCATGGCGCCTGGAGGCACCGCTGTGGCCGCGCCATGGCACTCGGCGCGAGTAACTCAGGGCCCTGTCCCGACCGGAACCGAACGGGGAGAGGGAGTTCTGGGAACCGAGGGTGGGTATCCCCAGCGCCGTTCCGCTCACTACGGCCCCGAGGCGAGTCCAGCCCCGCGCGCTCGGCGGCACATACGCGACGGCAGCCCGGCACCGAGCCTCACGGACACCCGGAACTGACCCGGCCCCTGCTCGCTCGTGCCCGAGTCCGGACCTTGTCCCCGCCCATCAAGGCACCGAAGGGAGTGCTCATCCCGAGCCCCTCGTTACGGGCACCTCACACGACCTACGACACCGAGCCGCTCCCCACGGACCGCACCGCGAGCCTCGACATCGACCGACAACCCCCACGGGGCAGAGCGCGAGTCCGCGCCCTGCCCCGCCGGACTACGGCACCCGTTGGGAGTCCGAGCACCGCTTCGCCCGCCACGAGACGCTCCGCAGGAAGCCCCGGCACTGTCCCCGCCCCTGACGGTCGACGAGGGGCTGCTCGCTTCGAAACTCGCCTCGTCGACCGTCAGGGGCGGGG
>NZ_JAENRY010000675.1 GCF_016612545.1 Streptomyces sp. MBT65
CTGGTCACCCTCCCCCAATAGCGCAGACTCGGAACAATGCCCTGCTCAACCGCCTACCAGTAACCCCGCGGGTGCGGGGAGCGGACTCGGTGACCTGCAGTGTTATGAAGGCCGAGCGTGGTTCTGGTGGACTGTCATCGAGTGGGTCATTTCGGTCATAGGCTGTGGATTTGCGGGCCGTACGCGCGGAGCACACCTCCGTCCTGCCGGTCCGATGAAGTGGTCGGTGAGTCCCGGCCGAGTCAGGTCCGGGGCGCGATCGACAACTCCACCTCCAAGGTCGTCTCGGAGAGGATCACCTCACCCAGGAGCATGCCGGCCCGGCCGGAGTACGCGATCGCCCTCATCTCGGCGGACGCGGCGTCGACCTGTGAGACCGCGCCGTCTCCGGCCGGTTGCCGACTGCTGGAGTTCGTCCACGAGACCGCCACCACTGCCACGTCCCGCCCTCGGCAACTGCGACCGGACAGGGGCCGGCAGATCAAGGAGTGGGCCACTGACCCCGGTGTGTCGGCAGGGACCGGCCTTCTTCAGGGTTTGTGTGCGGACGGGGGCCCGGCCGAGGTCTCCCTCCGGCAGGGAAGAGGGTGGAGGTTCCCTTTCTCCGCCCGCGAAGGGTTTCCACGGCCGGTGCCGCGCAGCGTTCAGTACTGCTCGGTCTCCACGAAGCCCGCGTCCACGTCGTCGGCGCCGAAGATGTCGGCGGCGGCGGTCGGGTTGAATCCGGGCGGGGCGTCCTTGAGGCCGAGGCCCATGCCGGCGAGCTTTTCCTTCACCTCGTCGATGGACTTCGCACCGAAGTTGCGGATGTCCATCAGGTCGGCCTCGGAACGCGCCAGCAACTCGCCCACCGAGTGGACCCCCTCGCGCTTGAGGCAGTTGTAC
>NZ_JAENRY010000676.1 GCF_016612545.1 Streptomyces sp. MBT65
GTCCGGGGGTGTGGGCCTTGGGCTGGGCGCTGCGGGTCCCGGTCCGGGGGTGCGAGCTTCGGCCTTGGGGGGCGCGGGTCTCGGTTCGGGTAGTGCGGACCCCGGTCCGGCTGGCGCGGGCTCTGGTCCGGGTGGTTCGGGCGCCGCCGAGTGGTGTGGGCTTCGGTCCTGGGGCGCGGGCTTCCCGTCCCGGTGGCGTCGGCCCTGGTTTCGGCCGGTACGGCTTTCTGCTCAGGTCCGAGGTGTACGGGGGCGGCCCTGGTCCGGCGGGGAGGGGTGTCGGCCCCGGTTCGGCGAGTACGAGGGCCGGCTCCGGTCCGGCGGGTATGCGTGCCGGCGCCGGTTCGGTGGGGAAGGGGCGTCGGGCCCGGTCCGGGTGGCGGACGTCGGTCCCTTCGGGCAGGGGGATATGGGACCCTGTCCCGCATGAATGCGCAGTCCAGTGCCGCCGCGGCGCCCGCCGACCAGTACGTCCTCACCCTGTCGTGCCCCGACAAGCAGGGCATCGTGCACGCCGTGTCGAGCTATCTCTTCATGACCGGGTGCAACATCGAGGACAGCCAGCAGTTCGGCGACCACGACACGGGACTGTTCTTCATGCGCGTCCACTTCTCGGCGGAGTCGCCGGTGACCGTGGAGAAGCTGCGCGCGAGCTTCGCGGCGATCGGTGACGCCTTCCACATGGACTGGCAGGTCAACCGGGCCGCGGACCGCATGCGGGTCGTGCTCATGGTCAGCAAGTTCGGGCACTGTCTGAACGACCTGTTGTTCCGGGCCCGGATCGGCGCGCTGCCGGTGGACATCGCGGCCGTGGTGTCCAACCACACGGACTTCGCCGAGCTGGTGGAGTCGTACCACATCCCCTTCCACCACATCCCGGT
>NZ_JAENRY010000677.1 GCF_016612545.1 Streptomyces sp. MBT65
GGGCGTTTCTGCCGGAGGTGCGGGTGGGGTTGCGGGAAGAGTTCCGGGAAGGGTCGTGGGCGGGGGTCGGGTCCACGTACCAGGGGACGACGTGGCCGGTGTCGTCGAAGTAGGTCTCGCTGCCCCGGAGCCAGGGGACGGGGCCCTGCCCGAAGGGGTCCGTGACGGCGTGCGCCAGCGCTCCCGACTCCCAGCGGCGGATGTGCTCCGACCCCATGACCTCACCCCTCCCTCGTGCCCCCGTGGTGATCCTTCGTTCAGCTGTCGTATGTCACGCGCTCTTGCCATGCACGGGATCGGCCCCAGCACATCACATTAAGCACTCACTCTGTCACTGGTCGTTGCTAATTGACCAAAAGTGGAGCTTGGGGTTCCGATACGGGTGGGCGGTCGAGGGGCGCGCCGTCAGACGAGGCGTACCGGCTTCTCGGGGCGTATGCCCAGGTCCATCAGCCAGGCGCGCAGCGGGGCGGGGTCGCCGTCCTCCACGAGGCTGAGCACCCTCGGGGCGAGATCGGCCGCCCTTTCGCCGTTCACGAGAAGGGTCGGTCCGTCGAGCCAGTCGAGGCCCGGGGTCGCGCCGGCCGTGTCCATCGCGGCGCAGCACACCATCGCCGTGACGTGATCGGCGAGCAACTCTCGCCCTGTGCGCGGCGGTTGGAGCGGGAAGAGGGGCAGCAGCCCGTCGTCCCAGAGCGCGGTGTCGGGGCCTTGGCCGGGCGGGGCCGAACTGACCGGCGGAGTGGCCGCCTCCTCCCGCGCCAACTCGGCGGTGAGGCCTGCGGCGAGGGCGGCGCTGTGGGGGGAGCAGGTTTCGCCGAGGTCTTCGTCTTCTTCGGCGGCCATTGCTTTGTACGGCTCTGGGGAGGGGGTGGG
>NZ_JAENRY010000678.1 GCF_016612545.1 Streptomyces sp. MBT65
GGCGCGGGGACGGTCGAGTTCCTCATCTCCCCCGACGGCAGGCCCCACTTCCTCGAGATGAACACCCGCCTCCAGGTCGAACACCCGGTCACGGAGGCCGTGTTCGGCATCGACCTGGTGGCCCTGCAACTCCGCGTCGCGGAGGGCGAGCCCCTCGAAGCCACCCCTCCACACCCGCAGGGCCACGCCGTCGAGGCCCGCCTCTACGCCGAGGATCCCGCGACCGACTGGACCCCCCAGACCGGCACCCTGCACCGCCTGTCCGTCCCGGCCGGCGTCCGCCTGGACACCGGCTACACCGACGGCGACGACATCGGAGTCCACTACGACCCGATGCTCGCCAAGGTCGTGGCCCACGCCCCCACCCGAGCGGAAGCCGTCCGCAAACTGGCCGGAGCCCTCGACCGCGCGACCGTCCACGGCCCCCTCACCAACCGCGCCCTCCTCGTCAACTCCCTGCGCCACAAGGAGTTCACGACGGCCCACATGGACACCGGCTTCTACGACCGCCACCTCCCCGAACTCACCGCCTCGACCCCCGACCCGCACGCCCCGCTGGCCGCGGCTCTCGCCGACGCCCACGGCCGCTCCCGATTCGGCGGCGCCTGGCGCAACGTCCCGTCCCAGCCGCAGGTGAAGCGGTACGCGACGGGTGACACCGAGTACGAGGTCCAGTACCGGCACACGAGGGAGGGCCTGAGCACGGACGGGGTGCGCGTCGTCCACGCGGACGCCGGTCTCGTCGTACTCGAAGTGGACGGTGTGCAGCGGAAGTTCGAGGTCGCGCGCTACGGCACCGACCAGGTGTACGTGAACACCACCACCCTGACCGCCCTCTCCCGTTTCCCCGACCCGGCGGCCCAGTTGGCCCCCGGCTCACTCCTGGCGCCGATGCCGGGCACGGTGGTGCGGGTCGCGGAGGGCCTGGCGGTAGGAGCCGTGGTGAGTGCCGGCCAACCCCTCTTCTGGTTGGAGGCGATGAAGATGGAGCACAGGATCACGGCTCCGGTCACGGGCACGCTGACGGCCCTGCACGCCGCTCCGGGCCGACAGGTGGAGGTCGGCGTTCTGCTCGCAGTCGTAGAGGTCTCTCAGGAGGATCGATGAGCGTCGCGTTGGAAACCGAAGAACACAAGGCCCTCCGTGCCGCCGTGGCCGCCCTGGGCAAACGCCACGGTCGCGCCTTCGACCGGGAGCAACTCTGGGCCGAGGCGGCCAAATTGGGCTACTTGGGCGTCAACCTCCCGGAACAGTACGGCGGCGGAGGCGGCGGCATCTCCGAACTCTCCATAGTCCTGGAGGAGTTGGGAGCCGCTGGCTGCCCTCTCCTCATGATGGTCGTCTCACCGGCGATCTGCGGCACGGTGATCGCCCGCTTCGGCACGGAGGACCAGAAACAGACCTGGCTCCCCGCGCTGGCGGACGGCACCCGCACCATGGCCTTCGGCATCACCGAGCCGGACGCGGGTTCCAACAGCCACCGCATCACCACCACCGCCCGCCGGGACGGCACGGACTGGCTCCTCACCGGCCGCAAGGTCTTCATCTCCGGCGTGGACCTGGCGGACGCGACCCTCATAGTCGGCCGCACGGAGGACTCCCGCACCGGCCGCCTGAAGCCCTGCCTGTTCATCGTCC
>NZ_JAENRY010000679.1 GCF_016612545.1 Streptomyces sp. MBT65
CGCCCCAACTCCGGCTCCAACCACTCGTCCACGCGTGCGTGCAGCGCGTCGTCGGACACGTCGGGCCAGGGCGCCCCGACGTTCAGGTACAGGAACGCGAGCCGCTGCCGCAGCACTTGGGCATCGGGGGACCACCGCAGCAACCCGAACCCTTCCTGCCGCAGCCCTTCGACAAGCGCCTCCCGTACGGCGACGCGGTCGGCGTCCCGCAGCGGCCGCACCGCCAACTCGACCGCCCCGAGCCGCTCGACGCGCCGGGCCACGACGTCACCGCCGGCCCAGTGCACCTCGTCCACCTCGCTGAGCAGCGCCCCGGCCGCGAACCGGGCGACGTCCTCGTCGACCACCGCCCCGAGCTGCACGCGCGCGTGCCCTTTGCCGATGGGGCGGTCGGCCGCGGCGATGGCGATCCAAGGGGCGCCGCGGAGAGGGCTGTTGTCGCGGAGTTCGGCGCGGGTGCCGGAGACGAGGAGGTAGGAACCGCCGTCGGCCTTGGCGACACGTTCGGGATAGGCGAGCGCGGCGACGAGGCCTACGAGGGCGTCGTCGCGTACGGCAGCTGCCGAGGCTTCGACGGTTCCCTTCATCGGTACCGGGTTTCGGGTGGGTGCGTGGGGAGATTCTGTTGCTACGGCCCGCAGCCGCCGAACCTCCGTACGCCACCGCGCCGCATAGGCGTCACCCCCACGCCGAGCGAGCCGCAAAGCCCCGGCAAGATCATCGCCGTACTCCCGCGGAGCCTCCTCGCTGAGCAGTGCGACAACCTCGGCGCCGGCCGGACCCGAGTCCAACAACGCCCGCCCCAGCCGAGGATGCAGGCCCAGCCGGGCCAACTGCACACCCCGTGACGTGGCCCGCCCACCCGAGTC
>NZ_JAENRY010000067.1 GCF_016612545.1 Streptomyces sp. MBT65
CAGTTGCGGGGGCGGGGCGGCCCTGGACTGCTCCTGGACGGCCGCGTCCCACAGGGAGAGCAGGTCGAGCAGCGCGCCGGGGTCGGTTCCCGCGCGCCGGGCGAGCGCCTCGACCGCGGCGCGTGGCGGGAACTGGTCGCCGTTCAGATAACGGTGCCAGGTCGACTTGCTGTACGGCGTGACGGAGGCCAGCGCGGCCAGGCTCAGCCCGGTCCGCTGCTTGAGGAGGCGGAGTTCCGCCAGGAGCCGCTGTCTCTCGACCGTCACACGGCCTTCCCTTCCCGGGGGTGGTGCGGGGCCACACCCGGATCGCCGGAATATGAAGGGGTGTTGACCTGGTGTTCCCCGACGGGACGTACGGGACCGTCCCGCCGGGGCACACTGTCGGTCAGGCGGGGGTCAGCACCAGCGGACGGCCGTGTGGTGGTGGACGTAGTGGGCGGAGACGTAGCCCTCGTGGTGCGGGAGCTTGTACCAGAGGTGGTTGCCGAGGACGTTCGAGCCGCGCGTCCTGCACACGATGGGGAGCGTCCGTCCGACCGGCCGCGTGCCGACGATCCGGTAGCCGGTACCCGGGCCGGAGCGGACGTTCAGCCGCGTGTGCCGGTGGGTCGAGACCCGGCCCCAAGCGGGGGCGGTGACGTGGTGGTGCCGGGTGGGGTGCGCCGGGTGCGCTGCCGGGGCGGCGACGGCTGTCACGGGGAAGACGGCGACGGCCGCGACCGTGGCCACGAGACCGTTGCGCAGAGTACGTCGGATCATGGGGGGTTCCTCCGAGTCGACCGGGGACCACGGGGTGTGATCCAGTCGGTACGGAGCGTTTCCGGCGAAGAGGGCGAAGATGCCGTCCCGGTCGTTTCCGGGATGAAGCGGGACGGCATCGGATGAAATGGGATGGTGTCATGTGTCCCGGGCCGCACCCTCTTCAGCGCAGGCCGGCATCACTCAGCCCGTCCGGCGTTTGAGGACGAGGCCCTTTCGGGGCCGATCGGGGGTCTGGGGGGGGCGGAGCCCCCAGGGCGTTACGCCAACCCCGGCCCCCGCACCGGGATATGCGTGAACGTCGGCTCCGGCGCCGGGTTCTGGAAGAAGTCGTTGCCCTTGTCGTCGACCACGACGAACGCCGGGAAGTCCTCGACCTCGATCTTCCAGACCGCCTCCATGCCGAGTTCCTCGTACTCGACGACCTCGACCTTCTTGATGCAGTCCTGCGCGAGCCGGGCCGCCGGCCCGCCGATCGACCCGAGGTAGAAGCCGCCGTGCGCGTCGCACGCGTCCGTGACCTGTTTGCTCCGGTTCCCCTTGGCGAGCATCACCTTGGACCCGCCCGCCGCCTGGAACTGCTCGACGTAGGAGTCCATGCGCCCGGCCGTCGTAGGCCCGAAGGATCCGGACGCGTACCCCTCGGGGGTCTTGGCCGGCCCCGCGTAGTACACGGGGTGGTCCTTCAGGTACTGCGGCATCTCCTCGCCCGCGTCGAGCCGCTCCTTGATCTTGGCGTGCGCGATGTCACGGGCCACGACGAGCGGGCCGGACAGCGAGAGCCGCGTCTTCACCGGGTACTTGGTCAGCTCGGCGAGGATGTCGTCCATGGGCTGGTTGAGGTCGATCCGGACGACGTCGGCGGACTCGTCGAGGTGCTCGTCGGTCGTCTCCGGCAGGAACCGCGCCGGGTCCGTCTCCAACTGCTCCAGGAACACGCCCTCCGCGGTGATCTTCGCGAGGGCCTGCCGGTCGGCCGAGCAGGACACGGCGATGGCGACGGGGCACGAGGCGCCGTGACGGGGAAGCCGGACCACCCGCACGTCGTGGCAGAAGTACTTGCCGCCGAACTGCGCCCCGATCCCGATCCGCTGCGTCAGCTCGAAGACCTTCTGCTCCAACTCCTTGTCCCGGAAGCCGTGTCCGAGCTCGGAGCCCTCCGCCGGGATCTCGTCCAGGTAGTGCGCGGAGGCGTACTTCGCGGTCTTCAGCGCGTACTCGGCGCTCGTGCCGCCGACCACGATCGCCAGGTGGTACGGCGGGCAGGCCGCCGTACCCAGCGAACGGATCTTCTCCTCCAGGAACTTCATCATGGAGCCCTCGTTGAGGACCGCCTTCGTCTCCTGGTAGAGGAACGACTTGTTGGCCGAGCCGCCGCCCTTCGCCATGAACAGGAACTTGTAGGCGCCGCCGTCCGTCGCGTACAGCTCCACCTGGGCGGGCAGGTTCGACCCGGTGTTCTTCTCGTCCCACATGGTCAGCGGGGCCATCTGCGAGTACCGCAGATTGAGGTTCAGGTACGCGTCGTAGATGCCGCGGGAGAGCGCCTTCTCGTCCTCACCTTCGGTGAGGACGTTCTGTCCGCGCTTGCCCATGACGATGGCCGTACCGGTGTCCTGGCACATGGGCAGCACGCCGGCCGCCGCGATGTTCGCGTTCTTCAGGAGGTCCAGCGCCACGAACTTGTCGTTGTTCGACGCCTCGGGGTCGTCGATGATCCGGCGCAACTGCGCGAGGTGGGCCGGCCGCAGATAGTGCTGGATGTCGTGGATCGCCTCGGCCGCGAGCTTGCGCAGCGCCTCCGGCTCGACCTTGAGGAACGTCCGCCCGTCGGCCTCGAAGGTGGAGACACCCTCGGAGGTCACCAGCCGGTACGGGGTGGTGTCCTCTCCCATGGGGAGCAGATCGGTGTACGCGAACTCAGGCATGTCGCCCATTCCTCACTTCACAGACAGCGCAGCCGGCCTCCTTTGGCAGGCGTCCACCAGCGTAGAACCTGCCGTTGACAGCGGGCTTGTGAGGTAAGGCTCAGTTCGCCCTGCCGTGGCCACGCCAACGTTGTCCACAAGCGTCGTCCACAGGCCTAGTCGCGATCTATCGCGTTTCGGTACGCTGCTGCCGTGGACCTTCAGAAGCAGCCCGCATCCGCCCCCGCGGCCCCGCAGCCCGCGCCCGCTGTCGCCGACGTGCCCGCCTCCGCGCTGCGCGCCTCGGACGCCGACCGTGACCGCATCGCCGACATCCTGCGCGAGGCCCTGGCCGAGGGGCGCCTGGACGCGGACGAGCACGCCGAGCGGGTCGAGGGGGTGCTGAGCGCCAAGACGGTCGGCGAACTGGAGGCCTTCATCCAGGACCTGCCGGCCGCCCATGGGCACCGGCGGACGACCCCGTCGTACAGCCCCGCTCCGAACCGCCCGACGGAGGGCGCCATCCCGGCCGAGGCCGACCAGCACGTGGTGGCGGTCTTCAGCTCCGCGATGCGCAAGGGCCGCTGGCGCGCGGGCCGCCGTATGCACGCGTACGCCGTGTTCGGCAATGTCGAGATCGACCTCAGCGAGGCGATCTTCGAGTACCAGCAGATCGTCATCAAGGCGATCTCGGTCTTCGGCAACGTCGAGATCCGCGTCCCGGAGAACGTGTCGCTGCGCGGCACCGGCGGCGGTGTCCTCGGCAACTTCGAGGTGGACACGCTGGACTCGCTGGAGCCGGACGCGCCCGTGATCTACGTCGACGGCTGGGCCGTACTCGGAAACATCGAGGCAAAACCCAAGCGGGGCAAGCTCGTTGCGGACATTCTCGATCGGGTTCAGCGCAAGGTCGACAAGAGTTTGCGCAAGCACCTGGATCGTTGACGGTTGTGAATCGGGACACATGTGGAGGTGATCGGTCCATGCCCGTCCGCCTCTGACATCGCGCAGAAGCGCCCGAAAACCAGCGGTTCGGAACTCAGTGCATAGGCGCGCGTACAGCGGGTAGGCCTTGCTGCATCGTCTCTCGCTCGCGAAGCCGTCGTCAGGAGTAGACCGTGCTGCAACCGCCGCATTCGTCCCTGCAGGTAGCTGCTGTTCCGGCTCAGCGGGTGCCTGCGCGAGACAGGGACCAAGACGCTCCATGGCACACCGAAGCGGTGTGCCGGCGCGACGAGGCAGGCCTGTTCTTCGCACCCTCCAAGGAACCCACCGCCGCCCGACTCTCCCGCGAGGACGCCGCCAAGCGCGTCTGCGCGCGCTGTCCGGTCATGGTCGAGTGCCGGGAGCACGCACTCCTGCAACCCGAGCCCTACGGCGTCTGGGGCGGCCTGACCGCCGCCGAACGCCGTGTGGTCCTGGCCAGGCGCCGTCGCCGCGACCTGGAACTCCAGAAGGCCCGCGCGGCGGGGCGCATAGCGGCGGCGGGCTGACCGACGTAGGAAGAGGCGCCCCCACCGCACCGGGGGCGCCTCTTTCCCGTACGACCGTGTGGTCGCGGTCGTGGTTGTGGTCGCGGTGGGGCTACTTGGCCCGATCGAAGTCGATCGCGCTGTACGCCCGCAGCTTGCTCAGCCGGTGCTCCGAGTCGATCCTGCGCACCGTGCCGGACTTCGACCGCATCACGATGGAGTCGGTGGTCGCGGTCTCCGCCCGGTACCGCACCCCCCGCAGCAGCTCCCCGTCCGTGATCCCGGTGGCGACGAAGAACACGTTCTCCCCGGACACCAGGTCGTCCGTGGTGAGCACCCGGTCCAGATCGTGCCCCGCGTCCAGCGCCCGCTGCCGCTCGGCATCGTCCTTGGGCCACAACTTGCCCTGGATCACGCCCCCCAGGCACTTCACGGCACAGGCGGAGATGATGCCCTCGGGGGTGCCACCGACACCGAGCAGCAGATCCACGCCGGTGCCCTCGCGCAGCGCCAGGATCGAGCCGGCGACATCGCCGTCGGAGATCAGCTTGATCCGCGCACCGGTCTCCCGGATCTCCTTGATGATGCCGTCGTGCCGCGGCCGGTCCAGGACGACGACGGTGACGTCCTCGGGCGTGACCCGCTTCGCCTTCGCGACCCGGCGGACGTTCACCGAGATCGGGGCCTCGATGTCGACGAACTCGGCGGCCTCGGGCCCGGCGACGAGCTTGTCCATGTAGAACACGGCGGACGGGTCGAACATCGAACCCCGGTCCGCGGCGGCCAGCACGGCGATCGCGTTCGGCATGCCCTTGGCGTTGAGCGTGGTCCCGTCGATCGGGTCGACGGCGATGTCGCACTCGGGCCCGGTCCCGTCACCGACGCGCTCGCCGTTGAAGAGCATCGGCGCCTCGTCCTTCTCGCCCTCGCCGATGACGACGACGCCGTTCATCGAGACGGTGGAGACGAGGGTCCGCATGGCGCGCACGGCGGCACCGTCGGCGCCGTTCTTGTCACCGCGCCCGACCCAGCGGCCCGCGGCCATCGCGGCGGCTTCGGTCACCCGGACGAGTTCCAGGGCGAGGTTGCGGTCGGGGGCCTCGGAGGGGACTTCGAGTTCGGACGGCAGATGATGATGCTCGGTCATCGGAGCGCACCTTTCTGATACGACGACGGCCGGATGAGGGTATGGCCACGACTCTATCGCCAGGCAGACAAAATGAGCAGGGGGCCCCACGGATGAGCGGCCGGGGCACCTGCGACGATAGGGACGTGGCAGGTTCGAACGGCAAGCAGAAGACGGTCCGGGACATGATTCTCTCCCTGGGCCTGATCGGGATCGCGGCGGCGATCGTCTACATCTTCATCCCGCACAGCGACCACGCTCCGGACGTCAAGCGGGTCGACTACCGCGTGGAGCTGCTCACGGCACGCCGCGCGGCGCCGTACCCGGTGGCGGCGCCGGAGGGCCTGCCGCAGAGCTGGAAGGCGACCTCGGTCCGCTACAACGGCGCCGCGTTCGACGCCTGGCACCTCGGGTTCAGTGCCCCTGGTGGTCAGTACGTGCAGATAGAGCAGTCGACTCAGAAGCCCGCCGACTTCGTCGACACCGCCAGCCAGGGCGCTGCCGCGACGAAGACCACCCAGACCATCGACGGCCGCACGTGGACCCGCTACACCGGCGGCCGCTACGACGCCCTCGTGCTCACGGACAAGGGCTCGACGACGGTGGTGGCGGGCACGGGTTCGTTCACCCAACTGACCGAGATGGCAAAGGCGTTGAGGACGAAGTAGCTCGCTCGACGGACATCTCGACAGGTAGGACGAAGGCCCCCGGCGCTGTGTGTGCCGGGGGCCTTCCGCGTGCCCTGTGTCTCAGTCGGGTCAGGCGACTCAGACGGTGGTGACGACCTCGTCGTACGCCAGGCGCGGGGAGCGCGGGAACCAGGCGTCCTCGCCCGGCTTGCCGATGTTGATGACGACGAACGGGGTGTGGTCGTCGTCCAGGAACTCCTTCTGGACGCCCGCGAAGTCGAGACCGGTCATCGGGCCGGCGGCGAGACCGGCGGCGCGGATGCCGATGATGAAGTACGCGGCCTGGAGGGCGGCGTTCAGCGCGGCGTTGCCCTCGCGGACCGAACGCTCGCCGAAGACGGCGTCCTTGGCCTGCGGGAAGTGCGGGAAGAGGGTGGGCAGTTCCTCGTGGAACTCGTTGTCCGCGGAGAGGATCGCGACCAGCGGGGCGGCGGCGGTCTTCTTCTGGTTGCCCTCGGAGAGGTGCTGCACGAGACGCTCGCGGGCCTCGGGGGAGCGGACCAGGGTGATGCGCAGCGGCGACTGGTTCATGGAGGTCGGGCCGTACTTGACCAGGTCGTAGATCGCCTGGACCTGCTCGTCGGTCACGGGCTCGTCGGTGAAGGTGTTCGCGGTGCGGGCCTCGCGGAACAGCAGGTCCTGGGCGGCGGGGTCAAGAACGAGAGACATACGGGAACTTCCTCGGGGGCGGAAGCGGAATCCGGACCGCGGTCCGGATAGGCTGACGAGACCGACCGTACGACAATGAAGTTCAAGGTTCAACAAAAAGCGGGGCGTAGTGATCCGCTTCACAACGGATCACAGGTGTGGGTGCCCCGGCCGTCAGCGGCCTGCGGTCGCCGCGCGCCTACTCGCCGCGCTCTTCCTCGGCCTCTTCCTCCGCCAGCGCCGCGTCCAGCCGCGCCCGGGCCCCGTCCAGCCAGCGCCGGCACACCTTGGCCAGCTCCTCGCCCCGCTCCCAGAGCGCGAGCGACTCCTCCAGTGTCGTACCGCCCGCCTCCAGCCGCCGTACGACCTCGATCAGCTCGTCGCGTGCCTGCTCGTAGCCGAGCGACTCCGCCGTACCGGCACTCTCGTCAACCTTGCTGGTCATCCGCCCACCCTATGCATCAACAGGAACTACGCCTCGACCCGAACCGTGAACTCGCCAGCGGCGACCCGCGCGCGCAGCACCTCGTCCGCCGTCACCTCTTCCGGGTCCCGGACGACATGTCCGTCGGCCCGCTGGAGCACCGCGTACCCCCGCTTCAGGGTCGCGGCGGGGGAGAGGGCCACCACGCGTGCGTGCGTGTGGGTCAGCTCCGAGTCGGCGCGGTCCAGGAGGTGGCCGAGGGTGCGCCGGCCGCGGTCGAGGAGGGCGGCGACATGATCCGCCCGCTCGTCGATCATCCGGTGCGGATCCTGTATCGACGGCCGCGACAGCGCCTGCGCCAGCCCGCGTTCCTCCCGGTCCACGAACGCGCCCACGCACCGCCGCGCCCGGTCGCGCAACTGCCGTACGCGCTCGTACTCCTCGCCCACGTCCGGTACGACCTTCTTCGCCGCGTCGGTGGGGGTGGAGGCGCGCAGGTCCGCCACGTAGTCCAGGAGCGGGTTGTCGGGCTCGTGCCCGATCGCGGACACCACGGGCGTACGACAGGCCGCCACCGCCCGGACGAGCTGTTCGTCGGAGAACGGCAACAGGTCCTCCACGCTGCCGCCGCCCCGCGCCACGATGATCACGTCCACGCCCTCGAGCGCGTCCAGCTCCTTCACGGCCTGCACGACCTGCGGCACGGCGTGCACGCCCTGCACGGGCACGTTGCGCACCTCGAAACGGACGGCGGGCCAGCGATGCCGCGCGTTCTCCAGCACGTCCCGCTCGGCTGCCGAGGCACGCCCGCAGACCAGCCCGATGAGCTGCGGCAGGAACGGCAACGGCTTCTTCCGGTCGGCCGCGAACAGCCCCTCCGCGGCCAGCGACTTCTTCAACTGCTCCAGCCGCGCGAGGAGTTCACCGACCCCGACCGGCCTTATCTCCGTGGCCCGCAACGACAACTGCCCACGCGGCGCGTACCACTCCGGCTTCGCCAGTACGACCACCCGCGCGCCCTCGCTGACGACATCGGCGATCTCGTCGAACACCTGCCGGAAGCACGTCACGCTCACCGAGATGTCGTACGACGGGTCGCGCAGCGTCAGGAACACCACACCGGCACCCGGGCGCCGCGACAACTGGGTGATCTGCCCCTCGACCCACACCGCGCCGAGCCGGTCGATCCACCCGCCGATGAGCCGGGAGACCTCACCGACGGGGAGCGGCGCGTCCGGAGCCGTGTTGAGAGCCATGCGCCCGAGAGTAACGGCCGCCTCTGACAACGGGGTCGAGGTGCGGAGCGGGTGACCTCAACCGGTCTCCGTGTCGGCCTTGTTCCGGTTGCCCTGCACCGCGAGCACCACCAGCCCGACCGTCAACCAGATCGCGCCCACCACCTGAGCCGTGCCGGACGCCTCCACGATCACCGCGATCGTGATCGCCGCGCCCAGCACCGGCACCAGCACGTGCCGCCACCACACCACGGGCCCGCCCCGGCGCCGTACCGCGAACCAGCCCACCACGCTCGCGTGCAGCAGCGTGAACGCCGTCAGGGCGCCGATGTCGACGACCGACACCAGCTGGTCGAGGCCGTCGTCGCGGCGGGCCGCCCAGACCGCGGCGATCAGCGTGATGACGGCCGCCGCGAGCAGCGCGACCCGCGGTACCCCGCCGTCGGTCTTCGACAGGGCGCGCGGGAGGCGTCGGTCGCGGGCCATCGCGAACACCAGGCGCCCCGCCGCGGCCTGTCCGACGAGCGCCGCGAAGGCCGCGCCGATCGCCTTGCTGACGGCCACCAGGTTGTGCAGCCAGTTGCCGACCGACACGTCGACCGCGTCGTAGAACGCCGATCCCTGTCTGCCGGCGTCGGCGGCGAGTTGTGCGGAGGTCGTCGGCTCCAGGAGGGCGACCAGGTACGTCTGGGAGATGAACAGCACACCGGCCAGGGCGAGGCAGAACAGCAGTGCCCTGGCGACCTTCTCGGAGCCGCCGGTGACCTCCTCGGCGAAGGTGGCGACCGCGTCGAAGCCCAGGTAGGAGAGCACGGCGACCGAGACCGCGCCGATCACCGCCGACAGCGCGAACGCGCCCTGTGTGCCGTCTCCGGAGAGGGGTGACAGCCAGCCCCGTTCGGCGCCGTCGCGCGCGAGGACGACGATCGCCGACACGACGAAGACGATGAGGACGACGATCTCCATCGCGAGGACGAGGAAGCCTACGCGCGCGGCCGCCCGTACTCCCCAGAGGTTGAGGCAGGTCGTGAGGACGACCGCCAGCGCGGTCCACACCCACCGGGAGACGTCCGGGACCAGCGCGTTCATGGCGATCCCGGAGAAGAGGTAGGCGACGGCGGGGATCAGGACGTAGTCCAGCATCGCCATCCAGCCCGCGATGAACCCGGCCTCCCTGCCGAGCCCCACGCGCGCGTAGGCGAACACCGAGCCCGCCTGGGGGACGACCCGCACCATCTGCGCGTAGCTGAACGCGGTGAACGCCATCGCGACGGTCGCCACGATGTACACGAGCGCGACCGCGCCGTGCGACTTGGCGTCCAGGGTGCCGAACACGCCGACCGGTGCCATCGGGGCGATGAACAGCAGCCCGTAGACGACGAGATCGCGGAAACCGAGGCTGCGGCGCAGCAGGGGCCCCTCGCCGGTCGTGGCCGTCGCATCCGTGCCCGTGCCCATGTCGGCCATCTCGCGTCTCCCGTACGTAGTGTCCGGCCCCACCCCTTCCCCTCCACGGCCAGTCTCCCCAAGGACGCGATCTTTGACCCGTCGGGCGCGGCCTTACGATGGGACGCATGACTGCTTCGTCTGGCCGCCGTGTCCTGCTCGCCGCCCCCCGGGGCTACTGCGCGGGTGTGGACCGCGCCGTGATCGCCGTCGAGAAAGCCCTGGAGCAGTACGGGGCTCCGATCTATGTCCGGCACGAGATCGTGCACAACAAGTACGTCGTCCAGACCCTGGAGAAGAAGGGCGCCATCTTCGTCGAGCGGACCGAGGAGGTCCCCGAGGGGAACATCGTGATGTTCTCCGCGCACGGCGTCGCGCCCGTCGTCCACGACGAGGCCAAGCGGGGCAATCTCGCCACCATCGACGCGACCTGCCCCCTGGTGACCAAGGTCCACAAGGAAGCCGTCCGCTTCGCCAACGACGACTTCGACATCCTCCTCATCGGCCACGAGGGCCACGAGGAGGTCATCGGCACCTCCGGAGAGGCCCCCGACCACATCACCCTGGTCGACGGTCCGTCCGACGTCGCCAAGGTCGAGGTCCGCGACCCGTCCCGGGTGGTCTGGCTCTCCCAGACGACCCTCTCCGTGGACGAGACCATGGAGACGGTCGACGCCCTGAAGGAGAAGTTCCCGCTGCTCATCTCCCCGCCCAGCGACGACATCTGCTACGCCACGCAGAACCGTCAGCTCGCCGTGAAGCAGATGGGCGAGGCGGCCGACCTGGTGATCGTGGTCGGCTCGAGGAACTCCTCCAACTCGATCCGGCTCGTCGAGGTCGCCAAGCTGTCCGGCGCCGACGCCGCGTATCTCGTGGACTTCGCCGACGAGATCGAGGAGGCGTGGCTGGAGGGTGTGACCACGGTCGGGGTGACCTCGGGCGCCTCCGTACCGGAGATCCTGGTCGAGCAGGTGTTGGAGTGGCTGTCCGTGCGCGGCTTCGAGGACGTGGAGCTGGTCAAGGCTGCGGAGGAGTCCATCACGTTCTCGCTGCCCAAGGAACTCCGCCGTGACCTGCGCGAAGAGGCGGCGGCACTGGTCGCCGAGCGCACCGGCGCCGACCGTTCGACCCCCTCCGGGCAGTGACTGTCAGTCGTTCGTCGTAGCGTGGATCCATGCAGATCTTCGGCGTGGACATCGGTGGATCCGGGATCAAGGGCGCCCCTGTGGACCTGGACAAGGGCGAATTGACCCAAGAGCGGTGCAAGGTGCTGACCCCGCACCCGGCGACACCGGACGGGGTGGCCGACGGCGTGAAGGAAGTCGTCGACCACTTCGGCTGGACGGGACCGGTCGGGCTCACGTTCCCAGGTGTGGTGACCGGCGGGGCCACGATCCGTACGGCGGCGAACGTCGACAAGAGCTGGATCGACAAGGACGCGGGAGCGTTGTTCGCCGACAGACTCGGCGGCCTCCCGGTGACCGTCGTCAACGACGCGGACGCGGCGGGCGTCGCTGAGATGCACTTCGGCGCCGGCCAGGGCCGCAAGGGCACGGTGATCCTGCTGACCTTCGGCACGGGCATCGGCAGCGCCCTCTTCGTCAACGGCGTCCTGGTCCCCAACACGGAGCTGGGCCACCTTGAGCTGAACGGCCACGACGCCGAGAAGAAGGCGTCCAGCAAGGCCAAGGAGGACGGCGAGCTGACGTGGGAGCACTGGGCCCACCGCGTCCAGAAGTACCTCGCCCACGTCGAGATGCTGTTCTCGCCCGAACTCTTCATCATCGGCGGCGGAGTAAGCCGCAAGGCCGACAAGTTCCTGCACTTCATCGAGGACATCAAGGCCGAGATCGTGCCGGCGCAGCTGCAGAACAACGCGGGGATCGTGGGGGCGGCGATGCACGCGGCGGGGGACGACTAGGGCGGATCGGTCACGGGTCCCGGGACCGGCGTCACAACCGCCCCGGGAAGTCACCCGCGCATGAACCACCCTCGCATCCGCCCCGGGAAGTCACCCCCGCCGACGGCGCCTCAGCAGGCGGATTCGGCGGACCGTCGCGATGAGGCCCGCGACGAGTGTCCCGCCGTACAGCCAGCCGGCCTGGGTGGCGAGGCCGGTGAAGAGGCCGACCAGGCGGTTGCCGAGGCCGCCGCTGCCCTCGGCCACCGGGAACAGGCCGACGGCGAAGGCGATCGGCACGACGACCGGCGCGGTCAGCAGGTCGCCCCGGCGGATCCAGAGCGCGGTCAGCACGCACACCGGCAGGAAGAGCACGCCGTACACGGTCAGCGACGCCCCGAACAGCAACTGGTCGGCGCACCCGAGCAGGAACATCACGGCCGCGCAGAACAGACCGCCGCCGAGCCCGGTGAGCCGGGGGTTCGGCAGCTGCCGTACGGCCTGGGCCGCCTCGGGGCCCGGGCGTCGTGCGGCCGCCGGGCGGCGCTGTGCGGTGCCGCGTGCCTGCGGGTTCGGGCGGGTCGTGCGGGCCGCGCCGCCGTTCGGGCCCCGGCCCGCCTGCGGGGGCAGGGGTGGGGCCCCGCGTCTTGCGCCGGGCTGTGGGGGTCGTGTCCTGTGTTGCTCCACTGGACCAACTTAGGTCGGTTTATGTGCCGAATAGGTCCTCAGACACGCCGACGGGCAGACCTTGGCCAGGTGTTCGACGCGGAGCCGGGACGCGGCGGCTCACGCCGTAGACTGGTGGATCGGCCCCGGGCCCCAGTCTCCGCAGCCCCAGCCGGTCCCCTCCATCGCTCTCACGCCTCTCACGTACGGGAAGTCGCAACGTGTCGCTCACGATCGGAATCGTCGGTCTGCCGAATGTCGGCAAGTCGACCATGTTCAACGCCCTGACCAAGAACGACGTGCTCGCGGCCAACTACCCGTTCGCCACGATCGAGCCGAACGTCGGCGTTGTCGGTGTCCCCGACGCGCGCCTGGCGAAACTGGCCGAGATCTTCTCCTCGCAGAAGATCCTCCCGGCGACGGTCGACTTCGTCGACATCGCGGGCATCGTGAAGGGCGCGTCGGAGGGCGAGGGCCTGGGCAACAAGTTCCTCGCGAACATCCGTGAGTCCGACGCGATCTGCCAGGTCATCCGCGCCTTCAAGGACGAGAACGTCGTCCATGTCGACGGCAAGGTCTCGCCCAAGGACGACATCGAGACGATCAACACCGAGCTGATCCTCGCCGACCTGCAGACCATCGAAAAGGTCCTGCCGCGCCTCCAGCGGGAGTCGCGCATCAAGAAGGACATCGGCCCGAAGGTCGCCGCGGTCGAGGCGGCGAAGGAGATCCTCGAGAAGGGCGACACCCTCTTCTCGCAGGGCATCGCCCAGGGCTCCGGCAAGGAGGAACTCCTCCACGACCTGCACCTGCTCACCACCAAGCCCTTCCTCTACGTCTTCAACGTCGACGAGGACGAGCTGGTGGACGAGGACTTCAAGACCGAGCAGCGCGCCCTGGTCGCCCCTGCCGAGGCGATCTTCCTCAACGCCAAGCTTGAAGCGGACCTCGCCGAGCTCGACGAGGAGGAGGCGATGGAACTCCTGGAGTCGGTGGGCGTCGAGGAGCCCGGCATGGCCACCCTGGCCCGCGTCGGCTTCGACACCCTCGGCCTGCAGACCTACCTCACCGCAGGCCCCAAGGAATCCCGCGCCTGGACCATCAAGAAGGGCGCCACCGCCCCCGAGGCCGCCGGCGTCATCCACACCGACTTCCAGAAGGGCTTCATCAAGGCGGAGGTCATCTCCTTCACCGACCTGGTGGAGACGGGCTCGGTCGCGGAGGCCCGCGCCAAGGGGAAGGCGCGCATGGAGGGCAAGGAGTATGTGATGCAGGACGGGGATGTCGTGGAGTTCCGGTTCAACGTGTAATCGGACGCTTATCGCGCGTGACTTCTTTGGTCGGGCGTAAAAGCCAGAAGGGGGTGGACTCTATCGAGTCCACCCCCCCCGGTGGGTTTCACCGTGCTGCTGGGTGCTGGAAATTCTGACGTGGGGTCAGTGCCGGTCAGGTCTCGTAAACGGTGGACCGGTGTGCCACGTGGACAACCCAGACCACCAGTTCCCCGTTGTCGATCGTGTAGACGACGCGGTAGTCGCCGACGCGTAGGCGGCGACGTTCGGGCTGGGACACGAGTGCGGTGGTGTTGAAGCCGAGAGGGTCGGTCTCCAACTCGGTCAGTTTGGCCAGGATTCGCAGCGCCATGTCGCGAGGGATCTTTCGAAGTTCGGCCTGCGCCTCGGGGCGGAAGACGGTTCGGTACTCACTCACTACGCGCCAGCGTCTCTTTCATGATGTCCTCGATCGGGATGCCGGACGCGGGGTTGGCCATGCGCTCGTCAATGATCCGATTGATCTCGCGCTCTTCCCACTCCTGGTACTTGCGCAGTACCTCGATGGAGACGACGGCGGCGACTTCCTTGCCTCGGCGTGTGATCACTGTGGGCACGTCGTCGCGGTCTGCGCGCTCTACGACGTCCGCCAAGTGCGCGCGCACGTCGCGGATGGACTCTATGGGCAGCGGCTGCGTCATGCGCTCAAGTGTATCGAGTGTTCCATGTGTACACAATGAAGGTCGGGAAAACGCTGTTGCGCGCGGAGGAACTGCTGATCAGCCGCCTACGAGGCTTTAGCGGCCGGCGTTTCGATGAGCTCGCGCAGCTTGGCACGGGTCTCGGCGTCGGTGGAATAGATCACCGTGCCGATCATGCCGCGGGTCAGAAGCACCTTGTAGGTGTTGAGGATCAGGCGACGCACTTCCGCGTCTGAGGTGACCTTCCTGAACACAGGGTCCTTGGATGCCGCGCGGTCGACAATCCATGCCCCGTTCCGCCATACCAGATCCGGCCCGAACACCGATGCGAACGCCGCCTGCCACTGTTCGTCGGTGGTGGCCGCCGTGTCGCCCGCGGGCGGGCCGCCGACGCTGACCAGGATGCCGTCGAAGGCCCCGAACAACTCCCTTGCCATGGCGATCAGTTGGTGCGGTGCCCGCGGGTCCGCATTGTCCACGGCCACTCCCGCCGCGTTCGGGCCCAGCTCGGCCGCCGCCTCGATCGCGCGCTTCTCGTCGCGGCCGGTGATGACCACCTTGGCGCCGTCGGCGACCAGTTCGCGGGCGACGGCGTGGCCCAGCCCACGGGTGGCGCCGGTGAGGACATACACCCTGTTCTTCAGTCCGAGGTCCATGGGTCCGGTTCCTTTCTCGGTCTGGCTAGCGGCCCAGAGCTGTGGTGACGACCGCGTCCACCCGCGCCCCCAGCTTCATGTCGTCCTCCTCCGTCCAGGCCCATGCGACATGCCCGTCGGGGCGGATCAGCGCGGCGCGTACGTCCGACCAGGCGGGCCGGGTCCGGTCGGGCGCGCCGGTGTGCACGGCGATCCGCCGCTGGGCGCGGTCGGCGAGCGCGTCGTTCTCCGTGAGGTCGAGCAGGACGTACGCGTCCGCCCGCAGCGCGCCGAACAGCGTGCCGTCCGTGCTGGTCAGGGGGAGGTCGGGGGCGCGGGTGCCGGTCACCGGGTGGGCCGTGGGGTCGGTGCTCGGGTAGGCGACGTCGAGGGCGGTCAGACGGCCGGCCAGGACGTCGCTGAACTCCCGTGACGCGGGGACCATCCGGCTCAGCAGGTCCCGCAGGGCGAGCCCCTCGGGCGAGAAGGCGTGGAACAGGTAGGTCTGCGCGCGGCTGTGCTCCATCAACTGCTCGCCGACCGGGTGGCGGTCGGTGTGATAGCTGTTCAGCAGCCCGTCCGGGGCCCAGCCGTCGATCGTCGCGGCCAGCTTCCAGCCGAGGTTGAAGGCGTCCTGGAAACCGACGTTCATGCCGACGCCCCCGGTGGGGAAGTGCTGGTGGGCGGCGTCGCCCGCGAGGACGACGCGGCCCCGCCGGTAGTGGGTGGCGAGCCGGGTGGCGTTGCCGTAGCGGGAGAGCCAGGAGGGGTCGCGCATGCCGAAGTCGTCGTCGGCGATGTCGACGACCTTCTCGCGCAGTTCGTCCATCGTGAAGTCGCCGGGCCACTCGGTGGTCACGCTGTCGGGGCCGGTGCCGGCGATGCGCCACCGGTTGTCGGGCAGCGGCACGACCATCAGCCCGCCGCGTTCGTTGAAGCGGTTGAAACCGGGCGTCGGCGGATTGTCGAAGAGCACGTCACCGAGCCAGCCGAGACAGGTCGAGGGCGTGCCGGGGAACTCGATCCCGGCCACCTCGCGCACGGTGCTCCGGGTGCCGTCGCAGCCCGCGATGTACTCCGCCTCGATCTCGTACGGCCCCTCGGGCCCCTCCACCCGCACGGTCACCGACTCCGTGTGCTCGGTGAAACCGGCCACGCGGTGCCCGCGCCGGACGGTGGCGCCGAGCCCGCGGGCGTACTCCTCGAAGAGCGCCTCGGTGCGGGCCTGCGGGATGAAGAGGGTGTACGGGAACGGGGTGTCCAGGACGGAGAAGTCGAGCCGGTTGGAGAGGTTGGCGAAGTGGCCGGTGGAGATCTTCAGGCTCTCGTCGAGGAAGCGCTGGTGGATGCCCCGGGAGGCCAGTACCTCGACGCCGCGCGGGTGCACGGTGAGCGCCTTGGAGCGGTCGTCGATCTCGGTGCGGGTCTCCAGGACGGTGACGGAGATGTCGTTCAGCAGGAGTTCGGCGGCGAGCCAGAGGCCGACGGGGCCGCCGCCGGAGATGACCACCTGCTGCGATTCGACCCGCCGTGCCTGTCCTGCTTCGACCTGCTGTCCCTGCTCTGTTTCGACCCGCTGCCCTGCCATGAGATCACTCATTTCTTGGTCGCTGACCTAGAGTCTGGGGTGAAGTAGACTAGGTCAGTGACCAACAAGCAACAGAGCGACCGACTGGATCCGGCCGCAGTGATCCGCGCGGGGCTGGCCCTCCTGGACGAGAAAGGGCTGGACGCGGTCTCCACGCGCGCGGTCGCCGACCGGCTCGGCGTGCGGATCAACACCGTGCAGTGGCATGTGAAGACCAAGGCCCGGATGCTGGAGCTGATGGCGGACGCCGTGATCGGTGAGATCCGGCTTACCGGCCTGCCGGAAGTCCCCGCCGAACGGGCCCGCGAACTGGCCCGCCGGTTGCGCCGCGCCCTGCTGTCCCATCGCGACGGCGCGGCACTCGTGGTCGGTACGTACGCCGCCGAGCCCATGACCCTGGCCTTCGCGGAGAGCCTGGTCGAGACGCTGCTGGCGTGCGGCCTGGGTGATCGCGAGGCCGCGTGGGCCTCGTGGGCGATCGTGTACTTCGCGCTGGGGCTCACACAGGAGGAACAGGCCGTGGATCAGCGCCCGTTGGGCGACATCCTGGCGCGCGCGATCTCCCCGGCGACCCATCCCGCGCTGCATCGCGTGGCCGGGCATCTCGCGCCGGGGTCGTTCGAGGAGCGGTACGAGTTCGGAGTGGAGGCGCTGCTCGCCGGGCGGTGAGAAGCGGGGCGGTGAGAAGCGGAGTGCCGTGAAACGGGGTGCTGTGAAGCGGGGTGCTGTGAAGCGGGGTGCTGAGAAGCCGGATCAGGGACTTCAGTGGGTAGACCTCGGCGGACGGACAGCAGCGCGTCAGCGAGTTCAGCGAACGGACCTCAGCGCGTCAACGAGTTCAGCGGACAGACTTCAGCGCACTCTCGACCCCGGCCAGAACCGTACGCGCCTGGTGCTCCACCTGGTGCCGGACCGGCACCCAGCGCACCCGCAACGCCTCCTCGGCATCCGCGCACCACGCGCTGAACAGCTCGTCCAACTCGCGGTACAGCGCCGGAGCGGCCCGGTCCTCCGATGCGCGCAGGAGTCGTAGCAGAAGGCCCGCCGCGCGGATCGGCTGGCGGCGGGCCACGATGTTCAGGGCCGAGACCTGGGCCGTCGTCAACAGCCCCGGGTCGTCGGCGGACTGGCGGGCGAGTGGTTCCCAGGAGGTGGCGACCATGTCGTAGAGGCCGTCGGCCATCCACTCCAGTACGCGTCTGAGCGGGTCGTCCTCGGGTGCCGGCAGGAAGCCGCGTGCCTTTTCGAGTACGGCGGTCACCTGGCGTCCGCCGGTCAGGACCAGGTCGGCGAAGTCGCGGAGCGCGTGTCCGGCCTCCGGGTACGGGGACGGGTCCTCGGCCAAGTCGCTTGCCCACATGGGGACTTCGACGATCGCGGTGACACCGCCGTACCGCGGCGGTGCGCACCAGGTGGACGCCCCGATGTTCTCCGAACCGGCCGCCAGGCGTGCGGTGCTGTGCGGTGGGGGCAGGACGTAGATCGCGGGGCTGGGGTTCTCCCAGAACAGGGCGTCGTACGTGCCGTGTTGGAGGGGGATGCCGAGTTCCGCGGCGGACGTCCGGAAGGGCGCGGCCAGTTCGGGGAGGTCGCGGGTCAACTGGACCCAGCTGCCGCCCACATCGGTGCTGTGCAGGGAGCACTGGAGGAACGGGCGCAGCTCGTCGATGAGTTCGAACAGGGCCTGGCTCTCCGGGAGTTGGCTGGAGACGATCGGTGCCCATTCCGGTTGCTCGGCGGCGATGGGGCGGTAGGTGGAGCGGTAGTAGCTCCGGAGGGTGGGGTCCCCGTCCGGTGCGGGCGTGGTCCCCTCGGCGCCGGCCTCGCTCAGGGCGGCGCCGTCCGGGTCGAGGCACAGGACGGTGTCCCAGGTGACGAGGGCGGGATCGGTCGCCGCGGACAGGCGGTCGCCGCGTGCCATCTGCTCCGCGAGCGCCAGCGCGGTCGCGCCGCCGACCGGCTCGTCGGGGTGCGGGCCGGCGACCACGAGGACGTGGTGCGGTCCGTGTCCCACGGACAGCAGCAGGAGCGGGCGGCCCGCGCGGGACGTGCCGAACCGGCGCAGTCGGCAGGATCCGGGGTATCGGGAGACCAGCCGCCGCGCCGACTCGGTGACCTCGGCGACTGTGGGGTAACGGTTCGTCATGCGAGCCATCGTGTAAGTCGTGTGACCTTTGTCAATGACGCCCCGAGGCGCTCGGATCGGAAGATCGGGTCATTCTTCGAAACATTCGATCGAAATCATTCGGAGTATGGATCTTGAATTCCCGCCATTCGTTGGGGACTCCTCGTTGTGAACGTTTCATATGGCGCATGAGCTGCGGAGTTGTCCAAGGCGCCCGGCGTTGAATGAATTCGAATATTTCGCTCTCGGCACCGAAACTATTGACAGTTGACAGGGGCAGGCCAACACTGACGCCGACGTGACCCACGACTCATGACCGTGTCGCCACCGGACGAGGAGGAAACACCCCCCATGAAAAAGTCACCCGCACTCCTGCTGGCCTTCCTGGCGCTGCTGACCCTGCCCGGCACCGCCCGTGCCGACACGGTCGTCACCACGAACCAGACCGGCACCAACAACGGCTACTACTACTCGTTCTGGACCGACGCCCCGGGGACGGTCTCCATGACCCTCGGCTCCGGCGGCAACTACGGCACCACGTGGAGCAACACCGGCAACTTCGTCGCGGGCAAGGGCTGGAGCACGGGCGGTCGCCGGAGCGTGACGTACTCGGGCACCTTCACCCCGTCCGGCAACGGCTATCTGTCGCTCTACGGCTGGACGTCGAGCCCGCTCGTCGAGTACTACGTCGTCGACAACTGGGGCACCTACCGGCCCACCGGCACGTACAAGGGCACCGTCACCAGCGACGGCGGGACGTACGACATCTACAAGACGACGCGGTACAACGCCCCCTCCGTGGAAGGCACGAAGACCTTCGACCAGTACTGGAGCGTGCGGCAGACGAAGCGCACCGGCGGCACCATCACCACCGGCAACCACTTCGACGCCTGGGCCCGCGCCGGAATGCCGCTCGGCAGCTTCCGCTACTACATGATCCTCGCGACCGAGGGCTACCAGAGCAGCGGGAAATCCAGCATCACCGTGAGCTGACCATCCATCAACTCCCCATGCTGGAGGAGCACTTCACATGAAACACGCCTCGTTACGACCCCTGGTCGCCCGGCAGGTCACCGGCCTTGCCGTCCTCGCCCTGGCCGCCGCCGGCACCCTCACCGTCGGCGTCAACACCCCGGCGCGCGCCGCGACGTGCGGCGGATACGTCGGGCTCACCTTCGACGACGGCCCGTCCGGCAACACGCCCACCCTCCTCAACGCGCTGCGGCAGAACGGTCTTCGGGCCACGATGTTCAACGAGGGCCAGTTCGCGGCCAGTTACCCGGCGCAGGTCAAGGCGCAGGTCAGCGCCGGGATGTGGGTCGGCAACCACAGCTACACCCACCCGCACCTCACCCAGCAGACCCAGGCGACGATCGACTCGGAGATCTCCCGCACCCAGCAGGCCATCGCGGCCGCGGGCGGCGGCACCCCCAGGCTGTTCCGTCCGCCGTACGGCGAGACCAACGCGACGGTGAAGGCCGTAGCGACCAAGTACGGTCTGACGCAGATCATCTGGGACGTCGACTCGCAGGACTGGAACGGTGCGAGCGCCGACGCGATCGTCGCGGCGGCCGGCCGGCTCACCAACGGCCAGATCATCCTCATGCACGACTGGCCGGCCAACACGGTCGCGGCGATCCCGCGCATCGCGCAGGGGCTGGCCGCCCGCGGTCTGTGCGCCGGGATGATCTCGCCGCAGACCGGTCGCGCGGTCGCCCCCGGATAGCGGCAGCCGCGCCGCCCGTACCACCCCCGTACCCCTCTGGCCAGGGCATTGACCTGCGCTTTCAGGTTGTGTTCAGGCTCGGAGGGGTCTCGGGCAACTCATGCACCGGAAGCCCCAAAGGTCTGGCAAAAGGGTCTGGGGCAACCACCGTTCGCCATGTCATCGTGCCTGCCATGACGATGGATCACCTCACTCACGACCGGCCCTCGCGCCGCATCCGGCACGCGGCGAGCAAGGTGCCGGAGGTGACCGTCTACTTCTGGATCATCAAGGTGCTGACGACCGGCATGGGGGAGACCGCCTCCGACTTCCTGGCCCACGCGTTCGGCCCGATCCCCGCCGTCGGCCTCGGCGGTGTCGCCTTGGTGGCCGCCCTGGCCGTGCAGTTCGCGGTCCGGCGGTACGTGGCCTGGGTCTACTGGACGGCGATCGTCATGGTCAGCGTGTTCGGCACGATGGCCGCCGACGTCCTGCACGTCGGCCTCGGGGTGCCGTATGCGCTCTCCACGCCGTTCTTCATGGCCGTACTGGCCGCCGTCTTCGTCCTCTGGTACCGCAGCGAGGGCACCCTGTCGATCCACAGCATCCACACCCGGCGCCGTGAGGTCTTCTACTGGGCCACCGTGCTCGCCACGTTCGCGCTGGGCACGGCCTGCGGCGACCTCACCGCCACGATCGGCCTGGGCTATCTGGGCTCCGCGTTCCTCTACGGCGCCGCCATCGCGGTTCCGTACCTCGCGCACCGGTGGGGCGGGCTGAACGCGGTGGCCGCGTTCTGGGCGGCGTACGTCCTCACCCGTCCGCTCGGTGCCTCGGTCGCCGACTGGATGGCCGTCGGTCACCAGCGGGGCGGTCTGGACTGGGGACTCGGTCCGGTCACGCTCGCCTGGACGGTGGCGATCCTCGGCTTCGTCGGCTACCTCGCGGTCTCCCGCAAGGACGTCCGGCGCGACGCCCCGGCGTGAGGGCCCGTTCTCATCCGGCGGGCAGGGTGACCACGAACCGTGCCCCTGGGGCGTGTTCGGCGTCGTACGACACCTCGCCGCCGGCGGAACGGGCCAGGCGGCGCGCCAGTGGCAGGCCGAGGCCCGCCCCGGCGTGTCCGTCGCCGGGATCCGCGCGTCGGCCGGGCTCGAAGAGCCGCGCCGCGAACCGGGGCGGTACGCCGGGGCCGTCGTCCACGATGTCGACGCGGACGCCGTCGGGTGTCCGGTGGGCGCGGAGGGTGACCGTGGTGACGGCGTAGCGGCAGGCGTTGGCGAGGAGTGGGCTGACGATGCGTTCGAGGAGGGCGGGCGGGACTCCGGCCACCAGGTGCGGGCCGTCCGCCGTGATCGTCAAATGGCTTGGCGCGTACGGGACTTGGGCCAGCATGTGCAGTACCGGCAGGACCTCGGTGGTGCCCGGCGCGGCGAGGGTGCTGTCGCGGGCGTCGTCCAGGAGGGTGTCGCAGATCGTGCGCATGGACTCGGCGGCATCGGCGATGACCTGGTGGGTGGCGCTGGTCTGGTCGGCGGTGCGGGGGCGGGCCTGCCACCAGTCGAGCTCGGCGACGATCCGGCTCAGCGGGGTGCGCAGCTCGTGCGAGAGCTCGCCGGTGAGTCGGCGCTCGTAGCGCAGAAGGGTGCGGATACGGTCCAGCAGGGCGTCCAACGAGCCGCCGAGCCGGGCGAGTTCGGCCGGCTGCCGGACGCTGCCGAACCGTTCCTCGGAGGCGACCGCGCTCCACTGGGTGGCCTGGTCGGTCATCGTGCGGACAGGGCGCAGCGCGCGGCCGACCGCCAGCCGGGTCAGGGCGTAGGTGCAGGCGAGCATGAGGGCGTCCAGGGCGAGCGAGCCCAGGAGTAGGGTGTCGGCCGAACTCCGGTACGGGGAGAGGTCGAGCGCGGTGACGACGGTGGCCCGGCTCCCCGGCCCGGCCACCGGCTGCGCGCAGAGCCGCAGCGGACGGCGCACCGTCGCGGTGACGCACCGCTGCCCGCCGCGCCGGGCCAGCGCGTCGGCCACGCGGGTCAACTGCGCTGCGGCGGGCGGCTGTTCGAGCAGGTGCCGGCCGGTGTAGATCCAGACGTTGGCGTCGAGCAGCGCGTCGTTCGAACTCTCCAGGACACGCACCGTCGTACCCCTGGTGTCGACAGTCGTCGCGACGGCGGCGGCACGGGTGCGCAGTTCCTCGTCCGCCTGGTGCTGGAGCCGGTGCCGGGCGACGGAGTTGAACGCCACCGTGAGGACCAGCATCAGCAGCGCGGCGGTGAGGAGCGCGACGAGGGAGAGGCGGCCGCGGAGGGTGCGGGGGGTCAGGCGGCGGACCCCGTTCATGACAGCCGGTGGCCGACGCCGCGGGACGTGCCGATCGTGTGGGTGCTGCCCGCCTCGCGGAGTTTTCGGCGCAGTCGGGTCAGGTACTGGTCGAGGGTGTTGTCGTGGACCTGGGCCCCTTCGGGCCAGCCCGCGCGGATCAGTTCGCGGCGGGTGACGATGCCGCCGGTGGCCGCCATGAGCGCGGCCAGCAGGCGGAACTCGGTCGGTGTCAGGTCGACCCGGGTGTCCCGGACGTCGACCGTGTGCCGGACGGCGTCCAGGACCAGGTCCCCCGTGGTGGCGGCGATCGGGGGCGCCGCCCGCCGGAGGGCCGCCCGCAGCCGGGCCGCGAGTTCGGCGAGGTGGAACGGCTTGGGCAGATAGTCGTCGCCCCCGGCCGAGAACCCGGACAGCCGGTCGGGCAGCCGGTGATGCGCGCTGAGGAAGATGACCGGGGAGCGGAACCCGTTCGCCCGCATCGCCTGGCACACGTCCCGCCCGTCGGCATCGGGCAGCCCGATGTCGAGTACGGCGGCGGAGACCTCGGCGGTGGCCAGGCGCAGGGCGGTCGCGCCGTCCGGGGCCGGGACGGGGTCGTAGTCCTCGTCGCGCAGTCCGCGCATCAGCACGTCCCGCAGGGCGTGATCGTCCTCGACGACCAGGATGGTCCGGCGCATGGTCCTCCCTGACTCCGCCGACGTACTCCGACTACAATCCTGTAGACGGTCTACGGAACTGTAGACGATGGTGGTGCGGGAGCGCGCCGTACGGCGGTCAGGAAGCGTTCAGGTGTCCGCCGGCACGGTCGGGCCGCATGACCTACGAAACCTCCGAGACCGCTGAGACCTCCGGGACTTCGGGGGCCGCCGTGGCCGGTGCCGCTCGGCCGCGCTGGAACAAGGTGCCGGAAGTCACCGCCTACTTCTGGATCATCAAGGTGCTGTGCACGACGGTCGGCGAGACCGCGGCCGACCTGCTGAACGAGAAGGCCGGACTGGGCCTGACCGAGGTGTCGCCGCTGATGAGCGGGCTGCTGGCCGTCGCGCTGGTGATGCAGTTCCGCACACGGGCGTACAGCGCCGACGTCTACTGGCTCGCCGTGCTGTTCACCTTCGCGCTGGGCACCGCCGCCGGTGACCTGGTCTCCGAGCGCATGGACCTCGGCTACTGGCTGGCCGCCGTCCTGTTCGCCCTGGCCATCGGGGCGGTCGCGCACTTCGCCTTCGGCCTGGACGCCGTGTGGAGCTTCTGGATCGCCTACGTCCTCACCCGCCCGCTGGGCGCCTGGATCGGCGACTACCTCTCGCAGCCGACCGGCGACGGCGGCCTCGGCACCGTCGTCACGAGCGCGCTGTCCTGGCGGTCATCCTCGGCCTGGTGGTGTTCCTCGGGGTGACCCGCAGGGACGTCATCGACCGAGAGCCGTCATGATCGCCGGGGTCACGGGGTGTCCGGCGAGGACATGGCGGACGGCGTCGAGGGGGACAGGGCGTTCGTAGTAGTCCTCGAAGTGGGCCTGGACCGTCTCGGGGGAGCGGTCGGTGAGGAGGCGGAAGAGGTGGTCGGCGCCGTCCGGGTGCGTGTTGCCGGCCGGGAAGTCGATGGCCGAACCGGTGCGCCAGGCGGTGTCGCCGGTCTCGCGCCACAGACAGGCGGTGACGCGGGCGACGCCCAGGTACGCGTCGGTGAACGCGGGATCGTCCAGCGACGGACGCAGCGCGGCGGGCACGTCGTCGACGACGCCGGGCCAGACCTGTCCGTCGTCCGTCCCGTACGGGCTCATCTCCGACTCGTGGTCGAAGCCGCGTATGAGCACGCCGGCCGGGGTGAAGAGGACGGAGAAGTCGTCCCCCGAGCCGTTGTCCATCAGGGCGGCTTCCGTGTCGGGGCCCCAGTTCGCGTCGAAGGTGTGGTCGACGAACTCCGGATCGTCGCCGATCGTCGCGTCCAGGAACGCCAACGCGCGCAGATGGACGCGGAGTTCCGCGGGGTCGGGGAGGAGGGCGGCTGCCTCGTGCACGGTGCTCATGACGTCATGAAAGCAGCCGCCACTGACAATCCGGCCTGCGATCCTTGGTGAGCCCGGTCAGCTCTGCGCGGTGACCCCGGGCAGCCGGATCCCCGCCTCGGCCAGCAACCGCCGCTCCCCGCCCGTGAACGTGGGCCCGTCGAGTCGCGGCCGCGGCGGCCCCATCAGCGCCGCCGCAAGGACACTCGGCCGGAGCAGGGCCGTGCCCGGCGACTGGAGGGTCAGGACCTCCGTCATCGCGGTGGCCACGTGGTACGAGCCCGTGGCGGTGTGGGAGAGGCGGCTGACGTAGCGCTGGAGGAGGCGGTCGGCCGTGTTCGCGCTCCTGCCCTCTGTCGTCGCGTAGTGGATGTCCTGGCCCACGGCGAGACTCCAGGCGAGTTCGACGGGACCCGCGATGGCCCGTTGCGCCTTCCGGGAGAGGCCGTTGGCGAGGCCCAGCGAGGACAGCCGGGCGCGGAGGGCCACGGCGCCCAGGGCCGCCACCGACATTCCGTGGCCGTACACCGGGTTGAACGCGGCGACCGAGTCGCCCAGCGCCACCAGGCCCTCCGGCCAGGACGTGAGCCGTTCGTAGTAGTAGCGGCGGTTGACCGTGCTGTGGGTCAGGGCCACGTCGGTGAGCGGCTCGGCGTGGGCCAGGAGATCGGCGATGACCGGGTGGCGGAGGGTGCGGGCGTACGGCTCGAACTCGGCCGCCTCGCGGGTGGGTTGGGCGCCCGGGGTGCCGATCAGGCTGACGTGCCAGCGGCCGTCCTCGATCGGGACGATGCCGCCGGTCCGGCCGGGTTCGCCCGTCCGCGGGTCGGCCTGGACGCTGATCACGGGCCAGTTGTCGGTGGGGACGGGGGCGCGGTAGACCCGGCTGGCGTACGCGATGCCGGAGTCGATGCGGTCCTGGGCCAGGCCCGAGATACCCAACTCGGCCAGCCACTGCGGAGTGCGCGCCGCCCTTCCGGAGGCGTCGACGACCAGATCCGCGGTCAGTTCGCTCTCGGTGCCGTCCCCCGCGCGCAGCCGTACGCCGGTCACACGGCGCGAACTCCCCAGCAGGCCGGTGACTTTGGTGTGCGGGCGCACGCTGATGCGCGGGTCCTTCAGCACCTGCCCGCGGACGACGGAGTCCGTGAGGTCGCGGCTCGCGGTGATCAGATAGTGGCTGCCCCGCTGCCAGCGCCGGTACCAGCCCTCGGGCGAGAAGATCAGCATGTTCGTCGTCATGGGCACCCGGTTGGCGCCCGCGGCCAGCAACTCCTTGACGGTGCCGGGCAGCAGCTCCTCGATCGCGTTCGCCCCACCGGACAACAGGACGTGGAAATGCGCCGCTTGGGGAACACCGGGGCGTGCCTCGGGCCCCTCGGGCAGGCCGTGCGCCTCGATGATCTCGACGGTGTCGACGTGGTCCCGGACGGCGGCAGCGGCGAGCAGGCCGGCGAGGCTGCCTCCGACGACGACGGCACGGGTGGACATCCGGTGCGGTGATTCCGTCATGAGGGGACGATAACAATCCCAACTTCCCGAGCGCATGGGGGAGTTGAGCGCCGTCCCCGCCCCTCAGGCGCCGTCGAGCAGTGACGCGAGCCCTCGGTCGAGGGTCGGCCCCAGGGCCTCCCGGCCCGGCTCCGTCACCCGGTAGGTGCGGCGCAGGAAGTGGTGCAGGGCGACCGTGTCGAAGCGGATCATCGCGATGCCCTCCGCCGAGTGGAACTCGACGGCCGTGTGGGCGGGGCCGTACGGCCTGATGTGCACGTTGCCCATCCCGGCCGGGGTGTCGAGGCCCTCCTCAAGCAGCGCCCGGGCGAAGGTCCACGTCACCTTCTTGCCGTCGAGCGATATCCAGGCGGGGAACAGGAGTTGTACGGCGAAGGGGTCGCCGGAGGAGTAGCGCAGCGTGACCGTCACGGCCAACTCCTGGTCGTCGTCGGCGATCAGACGGGCGCCGGTGGGCTGTTCCAGGGTGACGGGGCTCATGGGCGGTCTCCGATTTCGGGCGGGGCGGCGGCCGTTGTGCCGACACACCCTCCTTGATCACGTGGAGGGGCCTTTGATTACGCCGTTGCGCACACCACTTCATGTGACGTGTGTCACCTTGGGGGGCGACTGCAACTTTAATTGAAAGTTTTGCCATCTAGGGTACAAACCCTTCCCCGCCCCGCTGGCAACTGGAGCGTTGCTGCCATGAACGACGGTCCCACCGCCGAGTACGCCCGGATCTACGAGGAGCAGCAGCCGCGCCTCGTCGCCTACGCCCGCTCGCTCACCCGGAACGCCTGGGTGGCCGAAGACCTCGTCGCCGAGGCGCACTTCAGGGTGTGGCGCAGGCTGTCCGCCGGGCACGAGATCGACAACGTACCGGCGTACCTGATGACCACCGTGAAGCACCTCGCGACCGCCGCGGGGAGCGCCGCGCGCGAGACGCCGCTCGATCCGGAGGTCGGCGAGCGGGTCGGCGCGCAACGGGCGCACGACCAGGTCCACGGAGGCGATCCGGCCGAGCAGGTGTCCTCGACCGACCTGCTGGTGCGGGTACTTGAGCAGTTGCCCGAGCGGTGGGTGAAGGCGTTGTGGCTGGCCGAGGCGGAAGGGCTGCCGCTGGCCGCGATCGGCCCGCAGCTCGGCACCAAGGAGGGCGCGACGGCCGTCCTGCTGCACCGGGCGCGCGAAGGCATGCGGCAGGCGTTCCTGCGCGCCCAGACCAGTGCTCCGGACGATCCCGCGTGCCAGGTCCACTGGGCCCGGATGCCCGCGTACGTACGCGGCGGCGCCACCGAGCGGCAGTCCGAACGGCTCCTCGGCCACGTCGACGCGTGCGACGACTGCCGGGCCCGCCTCGCGGCCCTGATGCGCGCCAACGACCGGCTGCCCGCGCTCGTGGCACCGGCCCTGCTGGTGTTCGCGCTCGGCGGCGCGGGCAAGTTCCTGCTCGCGTTCGGCGCGGGGTCCGCGGGTGCCGCGGCGGGCGGTCATGGCGGCGGGTTGCTGCACGGCGTACGGCATGCGGCGGCCGGCGCCGCGAAGACCCCGGTGGTCGCCGCGGTCGGCGCGGCCGTGGCGGGTGCCGTCGCGGTGATCGTGGTCCTCGGCGGCGGCGACGCCACGGAGGTCCCGGTCGCTAAGGGTCCGGTCGCCGAAGTCCCGGTCTCCCAGGCCCCGGTGGCGTCCCAGCCACGGACCAGCAAGCCCTCGAAGACACCGGTCGCCTCCGGCGGTTCCACGACGCCCGCGCCGGACGGGGGAACAAGTGCGGTGTCTCCAGCCTCACTTGGCATCACGCGCCCGAGGCCGACCAGCACGCCGGTGGGGGACAGCGGAGGAACACCCGCTCCTACGGCTCCTGTAGAGACACCGCCGGTGAGTACGGAGCCGATACCCGTTCCGCCGGTGAGCACGGAACCTGTTCCGGTTCCGCCGGTGACGACGGAACCGGTTCCTGTTCCGCCGGTGAAGGGGACGCCGGAACCGGAGCCGACTCCGACACCGCCGGTGGTCACGGAGCCGGGGCCGACTCCCACGGAGCCGACCTATCCGGAGCCGACTCCGACGGAATCGACTCCCGCCGAGCCAACTCCAACTCCCGCCGAGCCAACTCCAACTCCCGCCGAGCCGACCCCCGGTGAGCCGACCCCGACGGAGTCGACCCCCGCGAACCCGGCTCCGAGCGACCCCGTGAAGGAGACTCCGGAGCCGACGACTCCGGAACCCACCGCCTCCGAGCCGACGACTCCCGAGCCGACGACCCCGGAGCCCACGACCACTCCGGAGCCCACCGCCCCGTCCGAACCGTCGTCACCGTCACCCACGCCCACACCTACACCCGAGCCGTCCACGGAGGCTCCAACTCCCTCCGATCCCCAGCCCGTTGATCCCCCGGTCCGCGACCGGCCCTGTGGTCGGGCCGTCGAGGCCGACGGGGATCAGCCGATCGCGTAGGCGCGGTAGACCGTCTCCACCGACGTGCCGCCGGCCGAGTCGGTCACCTGGGAGCGCAGGGCGACCGCGCCGGAGGCCGGGTTGTGCACGGCGGCCTTCCAGGCGGACCCGGAGCGGGTGACGGAGACGGCCTTCCAGGTGGTGCCGCCGTCCGAAGACGCCCACACCTTCAGGGACTTGACCGTCGACTTGGTGAACTTGATGTCGGGGCCCTGGGATCCGCGCCCCGCGCTGACGGTGACCGACGTGGTGCTGTTCGGCTGCGCCCGGTTGCGGCTGTCGAGACCGGCCGGCAGGAAGCGGGTCATGAAGACGGACGCGACCACCGACTTGGCCGGGTCGGCCTTGAACCGCCAGTCGAGGGTGACGCGCGACGACAGCATGCCGGACGGGAAGGTGATGCCCGGACGGTAGCGGTGGGCGTCCACGGTCAGCCGGTAGGTGCCCGCCGAGCGGATGCGCGCGGCGAACGAGGCGTCGGAGGAGGCCCAGTTGGTCAGGGTCTGCTTCTTGATCGTGGTGCTCCCCTTGGACAGGACCACCGTCTCCTTCGTCGGATCGGCGCCCCAGACCCCCACGTCGGGGTCGCCGATCAGCGCGTCCGGCACGAAGTTCACGGACTTCTGCCAGACCGTCGGCAGATAGTGCATCGGGCTCCACACCGCCCGCCCGAACGACTGGGTGAAGCTCTGCCCCGCCTTCAGCGTCCTGGTCGCCGGGAAACCGCCGCTGACGACATCGCCGTTGTTCGCGATCACGTCGTCGCGCGGCTGCCAGGTCCCGGGCGTCACATGGACCGTGGTGGTGAACGGCGCGCTGTCGTCGGTGACGTTGGCGTACAGGTCGGTCGTGCAGTCGTCGACCTTGGGCTCGGGCTGGAGCGCGGTGTCGTTCTGGGTGCCCATCTGCGTCCCGGCGCGCACCGAGAAGCGCAGCGTCGCCAGCTTCGACCGCTTGAACGCACCGCCGGGCGCGGCCGGGATGCCGGTCGTGTTCTTCACCGCGACATAGTTGTCGTTGCCCGACCACTGCGCCATGTACCCGAACTGGAGCAGCTTGGAGGAGTTGGGGATCGCGTAGAGCGACCCCGCGTCGTTCCAGCCGCCCACGCTGTACGCGGAGGGCATGCCCAGGTCGGCGGCGCACACCTGCGCGCTGATCCGGGCCGGACCCGTCACATCGGCCGGGGTGTCCAGCGACACCTTGACGGGCTTGCCCTTACGGGCGTCCAGCGTCACGGACTTGGCCCCCGACACCGTCACGACCTGCGCGCCGATGGTGTCGGTGCCGAGACCGTCCGTGACGCTCTCGTAGATGTCGGTCATCGCGATGTACCGGCCCGCGGGCAGGCTCAGCCGCTTGCCCGACTTGACGGTGCGCGTCTCACCCGACGTCGCGTTGACGACGGTCACCGTCGTCGCCACCTTGGCGCCGTGCCGCCCCAGCGTGGTCACGGTCAGCGAACTCGACGCCGCCTGCGCGGTGGCGGCGGGAACGAACAGCGGCGCGAGCACGGCCACGCCGACGAAAACGATCGGCGCGCGTCCTGGCCGTCGTACGGACATGTATCCCCCTCAGGAAACCGACAGGGTCCCGATGGAACCCCCACCCCCGAAACCGGCTCATCGTAGCCGGGCCGCAGAGGTGTTCGATCACCCCCCTGCCACCAGCCGGCCCGCCTCCGCGTACGCCCTCACCAGCGGCCGTCCGCCGTCCTCGCGCCGCCAGGCCAGGGCGTACCGGCTCGGTGAAAGGCCGCGCACCGGGCGGGTGGTCACTCCGCCGAGGGTGATCAGATGCGCGTTGCCCGTGGCCACCAGGCAGATGCCCAGACCGGCGACCAGCGCCTCGTACGTCTCCTCCGTGCCCGCGATCTCCGCCCCGACGCGCGGTGCCCGGCCGCCGCGTTCGTCGAGGGCGAGCCAGTGGTCGCGCAACGGGCCCGCGTCGGCGGGCAGGGCGAGGAACGGCTCGTCGAGGAGGTCCGCGAAGTCGATCTCGGCGCGGGCGGTCAGCGGATGGGAGTCCGGGAGCGCGACCAGGCGGGGTTCCTCGGCGACCACCGTCCAGCCGTAGCGCTCCGCGTCGGGCAGCGGCAGCCAGACGAAGGCGACGTCCGTGTCCCCGTCCGCGAGCCCGGCCGTCGGATCGTCCCAGCTCACCTGCCGCAGCCGTACGACAGCCTCCGGGTGCGCGGCCGTGAAGCGGGAGCGGATCGCGGGCAGCAGGCCGCCCCGGCCGGGGCTGGTGCTCATACCGACCACCAGGGTGCTGCGTTCGGCCGCGGTCGCCTCCGCCAGCGCGGACCCGGCCTCCGCCCAGAGCGCCAACACCCGCTCTGCGTACGGCAGTAGGGCCGTCCCGGCGGCGGTGAGCGCGACGCCCTGCCGGTCGCGGCGGAACAGTTCGGTGCCCAACTGCCGCTCCAGCGCCCGGATCTGCTTGCTCAGCGCGGGCTGCGACACGTACAGGCGCTCGGCCGCGCGCGTGAAGTGCAGCTCCTCGGCGACCGCGACGAAGTAGCGCAGGTCCCGGACATGGACGTCCCTCGTCATAGCCATCGGTTATGAGCTTAGGTCTTGGACGGGCGATCGGGGGCGGGAGCAGGCTGGTCCGCGGATGGGCAGCACGGGATTCCAAGAGGAGACGTCATGAACAAGGTGTGGCTGGTGACCGGCGCGAGCAGCGGGTTCGGGCGGGCGATCGTCGAGGCCGCGCTCGCCGCCGGTGACGTGGTCGTGGGGGCGGCGCGGCGGACCGAGGGACTGGACGACCTGGTGGCGGCCCACCCCGACCAGATGGAGGCGCTGCGCCTGGACGTCACCGACACCGGGGCCGGGGAGGCGGCCGTACGGGACGTGGTGGCGCGGCACGGGCGGATCGACGTCCTGGTCAACAACGCGGGCCGTACGCATGTGGGGGCCTTCGAGGAGACCACCGAGCAGGAGCTGCGGGACCTCTTCGACCTGCATGTCTTCGGGCCGGCGGCCCTCACGCGCGCGGTGCTGCCGTCCATGCGGGAGCGGCGGTCCGGGGCGATCGTCCAGATGAGCAGCATGGGCGGGCAGATGTCCTTCGCGGGCTTCTCGGCGTACAGCGGAACGAAGTTCGCCCTGGAGGGACTCTCCGAGGGGCTCGCGGACGAGGTCTCCGAGTACGGCGTCAAGGTGCTGATCGTCGAGCCGGGCGCCTTCCGGACCGCCCTCTTCGACACCGGCCGCGCCGGGGTCAGCGCCGACAGCGGTATGTACGCCAAGGTGAGCGCGACCCGCGGTTTCGTCTCCGGCGGCGACGGCACCCAGGCCGGCGACCCCGCGAAGGCGGCGGCCCTCATCCTGGCCGCCCTCGACGCCGAGGAGACCCCGCTGCACCTGCCACTGGGCGACGACGCCGTGGACGCCGTGCTCGGTCACCTCGACGCGGTGCGCGGCGACATCGCGGCCTGGGAGAAGCGGACCCGGGCGACCGGCTTCGACGCCTGACGGAGGGCCGGAAACCCTTGGCCCGCCCGGGTCCGTCCCCGTTGTCAGAGGCGCGTGCCACGATGGACGCGCTGGGATACGAACGGGTGGCGACGGGCAGCGGGGGGTGACATGGAGGGCGAGGTTCCGCGGGCGGGCGGCAGGGTCAGGGCGCTGTGCGCGGAAGGCACGCGGTTCTACGACGTGGCGCGCGCCCTGCGCGCCGACCACACCCGCGCCCTCGACACCGTCCGCTCCGCGCTGGAGCCGCTGCGGGCCGAACTCGTCGCCCAGGAGCTGGAGTCCATCCCGGTCGCCCGCCTGAAGGACGTCACCGAGGGGCGGCTGCGGCTCGGCGCCGTGGAGGCGGCGGGACTGACCTCCGTGCGCGCGGTGCACGAGGCGAGCCGGTACGCACTGCGGCAACTGCCCGGCGTGGGACAGCAGACCGCCGACCGCGCCCTCGCGGCGGCCCGGCAGATCGCGCGGGCCGTCGGGGAGACCGTCTCCGTCCGCATCGACGTCGACCACCCCGAACCCCGCACCACCGCGCTGGTGATCGCGTTGCAACGGCTCGTCGAGGCGGGCCCCGAGCTGCGCCGCGCCCTGGACGCGGCGACCCGGCTCGACGAGCGGCTCGGCGCGCTGCTGCCCGTGGCCAGGCCCGCCAGCAGCAGGCTGCTGATGGCGGTCGCCGGTCGCCGCCGCCGGGAGGCCGCGCTCGCCGCGGTCGCCGAACTCCACGAGCTGGTCGCCGACGCGGCGGCCAAGGACGTACGGCTGCTGATCGCGCAGGCCTCCACCGACCTGCTGCGGCCGCCGGTCTCCGACATCGAGGCGTGGGTCGACTTCGAGCTGCGGTCCGCGGAGTACTACAGCCAGCTTGTCGAGGTCGACGGGCAGCAGCCGGACCTCGCCGCGAGCGAGGGTTTCCTGCCGGCCGAACTGGCCGAGCGCGTGCACGCCCAGCCGCTGGACGACACCCATCGCCGGGTCTCACTGCGCGGTTACCAGTCGTTCGGGGCGCGTTTCGCCCTGGCCCAACGGCGGGTCGTCCTCGGGGACGAGATGGGGCTCGGCAAGACCGTCCAGGCCATCGCCGCACTCGCCCATCTCGCGGCCGAGGGGCACAGCCACTTCCTGGTGGTCTGCCCGGCCAGTGTGCTGATCAACTGGACCCGCGAGATCGGCGCCCGCAGCACCCTGCGCGCCCTGCCCGTGCACGGCCCGGACCGACAGGACGCCTACGGGGAGTGGACCGAGCGCGGCGGAGTCGCGATCACCACCTTCGACACGCTGCACACCCTGCCCGCGCCGGTCGACAGGTCGGCGAAGCACAGGAGGCCCAAGGCGGACGCGCCGACCGGCCCCACCCCGGGCATGCTCGTCGTGGACGAGGCCCACTACGTGAAGAACCCGGACACCCGCCGCACCAGGACGGTCGCCCTGTGGACCGAGCGCTGCGACCGCGTCCTGTTCCTCACCGGCACCCCGATGGAGAACCACGTCGACGAGTTCCGCACCCTCGTCCGGCATCTGCGCCCCGACCTCCTCCCGACCGTCCGGGGCGGCACCGCGGCGGCCGGACCGCAGGCCTTCCGTACGTCCGTCGCCCCCGCCTATCTGCGCCGCAACCAGAAGGACGTGCTCACCGAACTGCCCGCCCTGGTCCAGGTCGACGAGTGGGTGGAACTCGGCGTCTCCGACCGCGAGGCCTACGACCGCGCGGTCGGAGACGGCAACTTCATGGCGATGCGCCGGGCCGCCTACGCCGACACCGAGAAGTCCGCGAAACTCCAGCGCCTGCGGGAACTGGTCGCCGAGGCCGCGGACAACGGCGTGAAGGTGGTGGTCTTCTCCTACTTCCGGGACGTCCTCGCGGCGGTGGAGCAGGCGCTCGAACAGCCCCTGGAGAAGCCGGAGAAGCGCGCGCAGCGCGTCTTCGGACCCATCTCCGGAAGCGTCCCGGCGGCCCGCCGACAGCAACTGGTCGACGACTTCACCCAGGCCCCCGGCCACGCCGTCCTGCTCGCGCAGATCGAGGCGGGCGGGGTCGGCCTCAACCTCCAGGCCGCCTCCCTGGTGATCCTCTGCGAACCCCAGGTCAAGCCGACGGTGGAGCACCAGGCTGTGGCCCGCGTCCACCGCATGGGCCAGATACGCACGGTCCAGGTGCACCGCATGCTCGCCGCCGACAGCGTGGACGACCGGCTCCTGACCATCCTCAAGAACAAGGACCGCCTCTTCGACCGGTTCGCCCGGCGCAGCGCCCTGGCGGACGCCACCCCGGACGCGATCGACATATCCGACGCCACGCTGGCCCGCCGCATCGTGGAGGAGGAGCAGCGGCGACTGGCGGCGGAGGTCAACTGACCCTGCGCTCAAGGGCGTTCGGTCACCGTCACGAGCGCACGTCGAGTTCGGCGAGCGCGGCACCCGTGCCTCGGACGACGACCCGGACGTACCGGGCGGGTGTCCCGTCCGGCGCGTGCCACCTGCGCCCGTCCGCCGAGACCTCGACCGTGAAGGACGCCGGCTGCTTGGTCCAGGTGGGTCGCACCGTCCTGACACGCACTTGGCGGCCCAGGTCGACGGTGAGCGAGCCGCGGTCGCCGGCCGGGGACCAGGCGGTCGCGGGGCTGCCGTCGACCGCCGCCTCCGGGTAGCGGCCGGACTCCGAGGAGGTCGCCGTCACTGTCCGGCAGCGGGCCAGGTCGGTGGTGGGGGTGAGGTCCGGGCGCCGGGTCTTGAGGGTGACCGTGCCGGAGAGGGTGCGGCGGCCTTCGGGGGTGTCCAGTGTGAACGGCGCCCCGGAGCGCAGCCGTACGGTCGTCGTCCTCGCGCCGATCGCGATGTCGTACGTACGACCGCGCCAGCGGAGCCCCGACAGGCGGACGCCGTCCGCGAGTTGGGGCGGCAGGCTCGGGTCCAGGTGGAGGGTGCCGGGGCGCAGCCGCAGGCCGGTGAGGCCGTGGGTGAAGACCTGGAGGAAGCCGCCCTTGCCGGTGAGGAAGTCCTGCGCGGGGGAGCCCGCGAGGGGGTCGGACGCGCCCGCCTTGTCCCCGCGCGACTCGGAGAACAGGGCGAACGGACCGCGCGCGAAGGGCTGGTAGGCCCGCCGCAGATAGGTGTACGCGGCGCAGCCCGGCTCGCCGATCGCCGCCGCGTCGATCGCGTGGACGGCGTCGGTCATGGCGGGGCCGTCCGGGTCGGTGCGCTGCGCGTAGTAGTCGAGGGTGGCGGCCCCGGCACCGGGGTCCGGCGACCTCCTTGACGGAGTACGAGCCGTCGGTGTTCCTGGTCGCGCGCGAAGTCCAGTACTGGGCAAGGCCGTTGAGGAGCGGCCAGCCCTCGGTGCGGAGCCAGGCGCGGTCGCCGGTGGCGAGGTAGTACTGCCAGGCGGCCAGCGCGATATCGCCCTGGAGGTGGTTCTGGGTGAGGCAGTGCGGCGGCTGCCAGCTCTGGCACTCTGCCCACAGCCGGCCGTGGCTCGCGCTCGTCCACGGGAAGAACAGGCCCTTCACCGAGGTCTTCGCGGCGTTCTCGGCGGCGGCCGGCCGGGTGCGGTCGCGGTAGTCGAGGACCGGGCGGGCGAACTCGGGACGGGTGGCCAGCAAGGAGGGGAACATCCAGGTCTCGGCGTCCCAGAAGACCATCCCGGCGTAGTTGTCGCTGGTCAGACCGGCG
>NZ_JAENRY010000680.1 GCF_016612545.1 Streptomyces sp. MBT65
GTAACACGCTCGACTTTGACGCACAATCCACTGCACAACCCAAGGAGTTCGGCATGAGCCTCAAGAAGCTCGCCCCGCTGTCCCCCAAGCCCCAGTCGAAGCAGCTCCCGCCCCCGCCGCCGAAGCCCCGCAAGAAGCACCAGCCCAAGCCGCTGCCGAAGCCGCTGCCCGGCCAGGACAGCTGAACCGGCAGTAAAGAAGAGGGCCGACCCACGCAGTCGGCCCTCTTTTCTTTCCTGAATTCGAAAATCCAAAAGAATTCTGATGACGGAAAGCGGAGGGGATCATGGGTGCGGATGAATATGCGGACACGGACGAAGAAGACCTCGAATACGACGAGGGCGACGAAACTCCCACCATTCCCGCCCGAGTCGCCTTCCGCCGGTTCTGGCCGCTCACCCAGGGCCTCAGACGCTGGCTGGTCCTCGTCTGGGTGTGCACCATCGTCGGCGCGCTCGCCGAGACCGAGGCCATCCTCCTCTTCGCCGACCTCACCGACCGCGCCCTGGCGAAGGGATCGCTGAGCGCCTTCTGGAGCCCCGCCGCCAAATGGCTGGGCGTGGCGATCGTCGGCGCGTTCGTCTCGTACGCCGGCAACTCCCTTGCCGCCTGGGCCACCGAACGCTTCGTGATGAGACTGCGCGAGCATGTCTTCGACCACGTACAGCAGTTGCCCCCGCACTTCTTCCAACGCCACCGCCAGGGCGACCTGTTGTCCCGCCTCACCGGCGACGTGGAGGCGATCGAAACCCTGGTCGTCTCCGGAGTGGTCGGCACCGCCTCCGCGATCTTCTCCGCCCTCTTCTACGCCGCCGCCGCGTTCTGGCTGCGCTGGGACCTCGCCGCCGCCACCTTCGTCCTCGCCCCCCTCTTCTGGCTGGCGGCCCGCCGCTTCTCCGGCTCCATCAAGGACGTCTCGCGCGAGGGCCGGGTCGCCGACGGCGCGATCACCTCCGTCGTCGAGGAGTCCCTCGGCAACATCGTCCTCACCCAGGCCTACGGCCGCCGCGACGCGGAACGCCGCCGCCTGAACGAGGAGGCCGGCGCCTGGTTCCGCGCCTCCGTCCGCTCGACGCGCCTGAACGAGGCGTACGAGCAACTCGTCGCCGTCATCGAGACGGTGTGCGTGCTGGCCGTGGTCGGCATCGGCGCCTGGGAGATCTCCACCGGCCGCATGACCCTCGGCCAACTCCTCGCGTTCTCGGCCTTCTTGGGCTACCTCTACCCGCCCGTCCGCGGCCTGGCCCAACTCGGCCTGACCATCACCGCCGCCACCGCGGGCGCCGAGCGCCTGATCGAGATCCTGGACGTACGACCGTCCGTCGCCGACCCCGGCCACGGCGCGGAGTTCGGCCGCCCCGACGGCACGGTCGAACTCCGCGACGTCACCTTCAGCTACCCCGGCGCCG
>NZ_JAENRY010000681.1 GCF_016612545.1 Streptomyces sp. MBT65
CGCCCGCGCTGCCCGCGCCGGACGTTCGCCCGCTGCTCGTGCCGTGCCGCGGGCGGGGCGGGTCGGGGCTGCGGGGAGTTGGCCCTTCAGGGGGCCCCACTCGTTCGGGTCGGGGACGCCCGGCGGGAGCATTTGGCGGCGTTTGGGGGCGCCGTGGTCGGACTCGCCGGGTTCCTTCGCTCCGGGCCAGGCCTTGGCGACCCGGGCGGCGAGGACGAAGTCCTTGCGGAGGGGGTGGCCTTCGAAGGTCTCCGGGAGGAGGAGGTGGTCCAGTGCCGGGTGGCCCTCGAAGTCGACGCCGAACATTTCGTGGGTCTCGCGTTCGTGCCAGGCGGCGCCCGCGTAGACGTCGACGGCGGTGGGAAGTGCGGGGGTCTCGTGCGGGACCGTCGTACGGACGAGGAGTCGGCGTACCGGTGACAGCGCCACGACGTGGGCGGAGACGCGGAAGCCGGTGCCTGGTTCGTCGACCGCGCTCAGCCAGTCGAAGTAGGTGCAGCCGAGTTCGTCGCGGGCGGTGCGCAGGGCGGCGAGCCAGGTGGTGGTGGGTACGTCGACCGTGAGGAGGTCGTAGGACTCCTCGGCCGTGGCCTCCGTACCGAAGAGTTCCTCGACCGGAGCGGGCAGCCAGCCGGCGGCGGTCATCGGGCATCCCCCGAGCCGGAGTTGGAGCCCGGGCCTGAGCCGGAGCCCGAGCCCGAGCCCGAGTCGGCGGCCGAACCCGCCCGCTTCACACCCTCGACCTCGACCTCCGAACCCGCGCCCCTCACACCCTCGGCCTCCGAACCCGCACCCTTCACGCCCTCGCTCTCACCCGCGCCCTCCGAACCCAAACCCCCACCAGCCACCGACGCTGCCCCCGAC
>NZ_JAENRY010000682.1 GCF_016612545.1 Streptomyces sp. MBT65
GGAGCGGGTGCGCTCGTGGCCGGCGGGGGAGGGGCGGGCCGGGAACACCGGCGCATCCCCTGGTGCGGGAGTAGTGGTGGGGCGGCCGGTGGCCGCCCCCTTTCTTGTCGGTTCGCGCTTCTGGTGGTGGCGGTTTGTCCTTTTCACCACTCGACGAGGGCGAAGCTGGCGGCCATGCCGCCGCCGAAACCGGCCAGCAGGACCAGTTCGCCGGGGCGGATGTCGCCGGCGCGGACCGCGGCGTCCAGGGTGATGGGGATGGAGGCGGCGCCGGTGTTGCCGTAGTGGGTCACGGTGCGGTGCATGACCGCGTGGGGGAGGGCGAGGTGGGTGAGGACGTCGTCGAGCATGACGCCGTTGGCCTGGTGGGGGACGATGTGGTCGACGTCGGCGGGCTTGACGCCGGCCTCGTGCAGGAACGCCTCGGTCAGCCGGGGGAGTTGGTCCACGACGAAGTCGCGTACGGCGCGGCCCTCCATCGCGAAGTAGTGCAGCCCGGCGTCCAGGCCGGCCGCGTCGAGAGGGTGGCGGCTGCCGCCGGCGGGGACCTGGATGAGACCGGTGAGTTCGCCGAAGGTATGCAGGGCGACGTGGCGGACGACGGGGCCGCGGGCGGTGGTGCCCAGCACCATCGCGCCGGCGCCGTCGCCGAAGAGCACGACGGTCCTGCGGTCGGCGGGGTCCAGGATGCGGGAGTAGACGTCGGCGCCGATGACCAGGGCGTGGCCGCCGCGGCGCAGGATGACGCTGCCGACGGCGGAGAGCGCGAACAGGGTGCCCGAGCAGACGGCGTTGACGTCGAAGGCGGCGGTGCCCGAGGCGCCGAGGTTGTGCTGGACGTAGGCGGCGGTGGGGGGCTGGGGG
>NZ_JAENRY010000683.1 GCF_016612545.1 Streptomyces sp. MBT65
CCACCACCCCCACCGGCACCCCCGTCTGGCGCCTCTGGGCCGACCTGGGCCGCAGCTACCTGGACCTGGTCCTCACCCGACTCCCCAAGTCACGCTCCGCACACACCATGACGGTATTCATCGCACCCCCACCGGACGGTTCCACGTAACCGCGTGCCCTCGCGCCACCGCTCGCCCCGCCCCATGCCGTGCTCATTCCGGCCGGGCCCGACGACTCCGCGGGCCGTGTTCATCGCAGAGCCAACTGGACGGCTCGGCGTGACCGTGTTGCCCCATGCTGCCGCTTGGCCCTCCGCCTGACCGCGCTTTCCCGCTCCGCCGCGCTTGGCCTTCCGCGTGACCGTGCTCTTTGCTGCCCCTGCCCGATAACCCCGTATGGTCGCGTCCGTTGCCGAGCCGACCCGGACGGCTCCGCATTGACCGCGTTTCCCTGTGCCGCCGCTGCCCCCTCCGCGCGACCGTGTTCATGCTGGCCCTGTCTGACGGCTCCGCAAGGCCGTGCTCATCGCCGAGCGGTCCGGACGGCTCCGCGTGACCGTGTTTTCCGTGCCTCCGCTTGGCCCTCCACCGCGTGACCGTGCTCATTGCCGCCCCTACCCCGATGGCCCGCACGACCGCGTTCATCGCGGAGTCGACCGACCGGACGGCCCCTCCCACAGCTGTGTTGCCCCGCACCGCCGCTACCCCTCCGCACGGCCCTGCTCATGGTGGCCCGGCTCAACAGCTCCGCATGACCCTGCTCATCACGAAGCCGACCGAGCGGCCCTGCACGACCGTGCTCCCTAGCGCTGCCGCACACCCCCGCATGACCGCGCTCACCACCGCCCCGCCCGACGCACCCTTGCCCGCGCTCACCGCGAGCC
>NZ_JAENRY010000684.1 GCF_016612545.1 Streptomyces sp. MBT65
GGCGTGCCCGACGGGGTTGGTGCGGGGGTGGGCGGGGGTGCCGTCGTCGGCGACCGGGACGGCCCAGGTGACGGACCAGTACGGGCGCAGCCGTTCCTCTACGGGGCGGTCGGCGAGGAGTTCCTTGTCGAGTTCGCCGTGTGCGGCGGTCGTCCGCCAGCGGGTGGTTCCGTCGCGGGTGTCGTCCACGACGGTGTCCGCGCCGGCCGTGCGGCGGCTGAGGGTGCGGGGGGTGTCGTCGCCCACCTCGATCACGACCTCGACCAGGCCGGGGAGGGCGAGCAGGAGCGCGTCGTCGACCGCGGTGAGGAGGCGTTCGGCGAGGTCCTCGGCGGCGGTGTCGCGGAGGGGGAGGATGACGACCGTGTCGTAGGAGTCCGGGGCGGTGCCCTCGGCGGCGAACGGGAGGCGGAGGACCGGGACCTGGCCGTCGCGGCGGCGGATCTCGGTGCCGAGGCCGGGGCTGTGCCGGGCGGTCTCGTCGGCGAGGGCGCGGGACTCGGCGAGGGACCAGCGGACGCCGCCGTGCCGTCCCACCACGGCGGGTTCGTCGGTCACGGCGACGACGGCGGCGAAGCCGACGCCGAAGCGGCCGACCGCACTGTCGCCCGCGTCGCGCTTCGCGGAGGCGCGGAGGGTGGAGAGGGATTCGACGCCGGTCGCGTCGAGGGGGGCGCCGGTGTTGGCGGCGCAGAGGACGCCGTCGCGGAGGGTGAGACGGAGGCGGCCGGCGACGCCGGCGCGGGCGGCCGCGTCGGCGGCGTTCTGCGCGAGTTCCACGACCAGTCGGTCCCGGTAGCCGCCGAGGACGAGGTCCTCCTCGG
>NZ_JAENRY010000685.1 GCF_016612545.1 Streptomyces sp. MBT65
GGGGGCGGCCGGGCAGGTCGGCGGAAGTCGGCCGAGCAGGGGTCGGCGGGGGAGACCGGGCGGACCGGAGGGGCGATCGGGCAAGGTCGGCGGAGGCCGATCGGGTGGACGTGGTGGCAGCCGACACGGGGCGGCTGAGCATCGCGGAAGGGGTCCTGCGAGGGGCCTTGTCCGGGTCTTGTCCGGGCCTGGGTCCGGCCCTTGTGCTCGCCTGGTCCGGGGTCGTGGCGTCCGTCGGGAGATCGCTCCCGGCGGGCGCTCCGGCGCGCGCCTGACACTCCTGGGCGTACGCCTTCGTTGAACAGTTGAGCTGTGCAGCCCCCTGAGGGATGGAAACCCCACGAAGTTGGGTAAAAAGCATGTGGTGGCGCCACCGTTCATGATTCCCTCTAAATCACCAACGCAGCCCCAACGCAGCCCCTCGGACGCCCGCAGACACCTTCTCCTGACTGGGCCGACGGGCTGACCGGGCCGATGTCCCGGTGTCGCCCGGGGTGCGCCGGACCCCACACCTCCCCTTTCTTTGCGTGCTAGCGGAGCCGATCCATGCTCACGACCCTGAAGACCTCCTACACCGACACGCGCGCGGCCGACCTCGCCTGGACCCTGGGGCGCGAGCCGCTTCCCGCCCTGGCCACACTCGATCTCGAACTGGCCGGTGCCAAGCTTCAGTTGAGACTGCTCGGCGCGTCCCACCAGGTACTCCTGGACGAGGAGCGGGGCTGCTGTTCGGAGACGGTCGCGTGCATCCCGGGTTCCAGCACACCGCTGCCGCTCGGGGTCGCCAAGCGGGTCGGCGACTGGGAGTACGAGTTCGCGGCCCGGGTCGAGGTGCTGTCCCCGGGGCAGTTCGCGGGCCGCGCCCAGGAACTGCTGGCCCTGGTCGCCGACCATCCCAACGGCCTGGCCGGGGTCTTCCCCGGCAGCCCGCACGCCTTCACCGCGATGCTCGCCCAGCGGCACGAGGGCCAGGTGCACTGGCGCACCTGGCACGCGTATCCGCAGGACGGGCAGTTGGTGGCGACGCGGACGCGGGTGGGGGTGCGGGTGCCGGTGGGGCACGTGGTGCCGTCACCGGTGTGACGCGCGGGAGCCGCACGCCCGAGCCGTAGGGGCCGTACGCCCGAGCCGTGGGAGTCGTACGCCCGGGGCTGAGGGCCGACACCGACCCCCGTCGCTGTAAACACATTCCACACGTGTGGGTGACGAAGCGTGCCCACCATGTGACGTAACGTCGCAGCGTGATCGAACCGCACGCGCCGGCCCGGCCGGGTACCCAGCCACCGTGGGCAGGCCCCGCGCGGCTGCCCGTACGGCCGGGCACGGGCCGGTTCCTGGTGCTCGCGGGGGTCTTCGTCTGCGCGGCCTGCGGACTCGTGTACGAACTCGAACTCGTCGCCCTCGCCTCGTACTTGATCGGCGACTCGGTCACCCAGGCGTCCGTCGTCCTGTCCGTGATGGTGTTCGCGATGGGCATCGGCTCGCTCGCCGCGAAGCGCCTGCGCTGGCACGCGGCGGCCGGTTTCGGCGCGGTCGAGGCGGCGCTCGCGCTGATCGGCGGGTGCAGCGCGATGGCGTTGTACGCGGTCTTCGCCTGGACCGGGAACTGGGGCGGCCTGTGGGCGCAGGGCCCGCGCTGTCTCCTGGTCGCCTTCTCGCTCGCGATCGGCCTGCTGATCGGCGCCGAGGTGCCGTTGTTGATGGAGCTGATCCAGCGCATCCGCCGCCAGGACGCGGGCGGCGCGGTCGCCGACCTCTTCGCGGCGGACTACGTCGGCGCCCTGGTCGGCGGCCTCGCGTTCCCCTTCCTGCTCCTCCCCTTCCTCGGCCAGCTCACCGGCACCCTGCTCACCGGCACGGTCAACGTGGTCGCCGGCGGCTCGCTGGTGCTGGGCCTGTTCCGCCGCGACCTGAGCCGCCGCTGCCGCTGGCTCCTGGTGATCACCAACCTCACCGTCCTCGGCCTGCTCGCCTCCGCCGCCGTCCTGGTCGACGACTTCGAACGGGCCGCACGGCAGGCCGTCTACGGCAAGGACGTCCGCGTCGCGCTCCAGACCGATGTCCAGGAGGTCGTCCTCACCGGCGGCGACCACGGCCGGCCCCTCAACCTCTTCCTCGACGGCCGCCTGAGGGTCAGCGGACGCGACGAGCACCGCTACCACCAGGCCCTCGTGGCTCCCGCGATGAACGGCCCCCACGCACGCGTGCTCGTCCTCGGCGGCGGCGAGGCCGTCGCCGCCGCCGAGGACGAGCACG
>NZ_JAENRY010000686.1 GCF_016612545.1 Streptomyces sp. MBT65
TCCCCGACCTCACCCCCCACCGACGACCTCTCCTTCACCGACGAACTCGCCCGCACCGGAATCGGCACCGCCCACCTCGTCCTCGCCGCCACATCCGTCCTCCTCGTCACCGCCGGCGCCCTGCTCGCCCGGAGGCGCCGATAACGCGGCCCGCCCCTTCTGCGACGATCTCCACGTGGACTACCCGAACGACCAGGCCCCCGGCGCCCCCGTCCGCTCCGGCATCCCGGAGCACGGCCGCATCCCCAAGTACTACGCGGTCAAGGCCCAGATCGCCGCGCTCGTCGACGAGTTGGGGGAAGGCAGCCTGATCCCCACCGAGCGCGACCTCGCCGAGCGGTACGAGGTCGCCCGCGAGACCGTGCGGCAGGCGCTGCGCGAACTCGTGCTGGAGGGCAGGCTGCGCCGGCAGGGGCGCGGCACGGTCGTCGCGGGACCCAAGCTGGAACAGCCGCTGTCCCTGGCCAGCTACACCGAGGGCGTACGTCGACAGGGGCGCACCCCGGGCCGCAGCCTCGTCACCCTCGACCGCTTCCCCTGCTCCGACGCGCTCGCCGCCGAGACCGGACTGACCCGCGGCGAACCCGTCTGGCACCTGGAGCGCGTCCTGCTCGCCGACGACGAACGGGTCGGCCTCGAGAGCACCTACGTCTCGGTCGCCCGACTCCCGCACCTGGACACGGACTTCGAGCCCGACTCCTCCTTCTACGGCTATCTCGCCGCCCGCGGCATCCGCTTCGGCGACGCCGACGAACGCATCGAGACCGTGCTCGCCACCCCGCGCGAGGCCCTCCTCATCGGCACCCCGCCCGCC
>NZ_JAENRY010000687.1 GCF_016612545.1 Streptomyces sp. MBT65
CGGACGCCGTGGGCGGCGGTACGGCTGCCGCCACCCGTACCGCCGCCCACGGCGTCCGGCGGCCAGAGGAAGGGGCACGGGCATGACCGGCACCGACGCATCCCCCCGCAGCCCGCGCACCGCGCCCTCGCGGGGTGAGCGGGTCGCCGACTGGACCGACGGGCGGCTGGGGATCTACAACTTCCGTTTCCTGGTGCGCAAGGTGTTCCCCGAGCACTGGTCGTTCATGTTCGGCGAGATCGCCCTCTACAGCTTCGTCGTGCTGCTGGTGACGGGGATCTGGCTGACGCTCTTCTTCGACCCGAGCATGTCCGAGACGGTCTACAACGGCTCCTACGCCCCGCTGCACGGGGTACGGATGTCGCAGGCCTACGCCTCCACCGTGCACATCAGCTTCGAGGTGCGCGGCGGCCTGTTCATCCGCCAGCTGCACCACTGGTCGGCGCTGACGATGATCGGCGCGCTGTGCCTGCACACCCTGCGCCACTTCCTGACCGGCTCGTTCCGCAAGCCGCGCGAGCTGAACTGGCTGTTCGGCTTCACGCTGCTGGTGCTGGTGACGCTGGAGGGCTTCGTGGGCTACTCGCTCCCCGACGACCTGCTCTCCGGCACCGGCCTGCGCATCGCCGAGGGCGTCACGCTGGCCATCCCGCTGGTGGGCACGTACCTGTCGATGTTCCTGTTCGGCGGGGAGTTCCCGGGCCACAACGTGATCGGCCGGTTCTACGGCTTCCACATCCTGCTGATCCCGGGCATCGTCGTGGCGCTGCTGACCGTGCACCTGATCCTGGTCTTCTACCACAAGCACACCCAGTTCCGGGGCGCGGCCCGCACCGAGAAGAACGTCGTGGGCCAGCCCCTGTTCCCGCACTACACGGCCAAGGCCGGCGGCTTCTTCTTCATCATCGCCGGGGTGCTGTCCCTGCTGGCGGGCATCGCGCAGATCAACCCGGTGTGGACCTACGGCCCCTACCGCGCCGACCAGATCTCCCAGGGCTCCCAGCCCGACTGGTACATGGGGTTCCTGGAGGGCGCCCTGCGGGCCATGCCGGCCTGGGAGTTCAGCCTCGGCGGATACACCGTCAACCTGGGCATCCTGATCCCCGCGGTCATCGTGCCCACCCTGATGATGGCGGTGATCGCCCTGTGGCCGTTCCTGGAGGCCTGGGTGACCGGGGACCGGCGCGAGCACCATCTCCTGGACCGCCCGCGCGACCACCCCACCCGCACCGCGTTCGGCATCGGCTTCGTCGCCCTGTACCTGGTGCTGTTCTTCGGCGGCGCCAACGACGTGCTGGCCCAGGAGTTCCACCTGTCCCTGAACCAGATCACCTGGGCGGTACGGATCGGCGTGTTCGCCGTCCCCGCGCTCACCTACGTCCTGACCCGGCGGATCTGCCTGGGCCTGCAGCGCCGCGAACGCGACACCCTGCTGCACGGCCGCGAGACCGGACGCATCAGGCGGCTGCCCCACGGCGAGTTCGTCGAGGTCCACGAACGCCTGGACCGCCAGCGGGAGTACGCGCTGCTGGCCCGCAGGGCCTACACCC
>NZ_JAENRY010000688.1 GCF_016612545.1 Streptomyces sp. MBT65
GGCTGGGGGCTTGGTGGTCGTGGTGGGTCGGGGTGACGCGGGGACGTGATGGGCCGGCGGTCGGGGTCTGTGGTCGGTCGCGGTGGCTGTGGTGGTCCGGGGCGATATGAGGGCGCGGTAGGCCGGCGGCCGGAATGCGGGGCCTGCCGTGCCGGACATCTCGGTGGCTCTGCTGAGCCGGCGGTGGCGCGAGGCCGCGGTGGGCCGGCGGTCGGGACGCGGACTTGGAGGTGCCGGAGGCCTCAGGCGTGGAGCTGAATCAGAGCGCAGCCAGGGCGGGATCGGCCGACCGTCGGGATTCAGGGGCGGCGGGATGGAGAGAGGCGGGTGCTCGGTGATGGCCGGGAGCGGTGTGGGTGCGGGCGTGGGCGTGGGTGTGGAAGTTGGCCGGGGTCGGAGAGAGGAGGCGGCGTGAGTGCGGAAGTTGTCCACAGGCTGGGGGTTGTCTTGGGGGCGGTGCTGGTCGTGGGGTGTTCGGTGCGGTGGGTGGACGAGATGCGGCGGGAGCGGAGGGCTCGGCGGCGGCTGGCCGGGCTGCTGCTTCGGGAGGTCCGGGACGTTCGGGGGAGCCGGGAAGTGCCGTCTGCCGGGCGGTGGTTCGGGGTTCGGGGCGTTGCGCGGCGGTGGGTGCCCGCAGTGGGTGTCGTGGGCGCCGGGTGGGTGTTGGTCGGTGGGGTCGCCGGGGTCGTGGTGGGGGCCGTCGTAGCGGTCGGGCTGTGGCAGTGGCGGCGTCGGCAGGTGGCCGGCGACACCGTCGCCGAGCGCGATGCCGCCATCGCCGCCCGCCAACGTGAACCGGCCGACGCCTGGCGGAGGTTGGCCGCGCTTCCGGGCGCCGGCCCGCTGGCCCGGCTGCTCGAACGGGCCGACGAGTCGGGGCTCCCCGCCGCCGGACCGGTCGCCCGGCTCGCGGCGGAGGCCCGCGCCGACTGGGCCCGCACCACGACGGCACGGGCCCGGCGAGCCGCCGTTCTGGTCACCGCACCGGTGGGGCTGTGCTTCCTGCCCGCGTTCATCGCGGTCGGCGTGCTGCCCGTGGTGATCGGGCTCGCGGGTGGCGCGGGGGGAGTGGGAGGGGGTGGCGGCTGACGGGGAGAGCGAGCGGTGACGGACGTACGACCGATGACAGAGGACGGCTCATCGAGCCGGTGAACTG
>NZ_JAENRY010000689.1 GCF_016612545.1 Streptomyces sp. MBT65
CGCCGACCGGCCGCGTTTCCCCGGTCTTCGGCCCTTCTCGCCCCGGGCCATGGACCCCGTGAGCCCACCCCCTCCGCCGGCCTCGGCACGGTTCCCGGACACCCCGCCCGCGCCGGGCGGTGACCCGCGCCGTGCCAACCCCGGTGGAGCCGTACCAGGAGCCGTTCCACCCCGGCCCCCTCACCGGCCAACGCCGCCGCCACGCGGCAACGAAGCGCTGGGGCAACCCAGTTCGGAGCCGGCCACCCCTTTCCACCCGACCACAATGTCCGGCTCGGACACCCCGCCGCGCCCGGCGAAAGAGGCCCCGCGCCAGTCGCCCGACACCCCCCGCCAGGATTCGACCCGCTCGGCGACGACTCCCGGCTCCGCTGCGGGCGGGGGCCCGAGCGAGGCGTCCGACTGGTCGCGTCAGGATTCGGTCGGCTCGACGACGCCTCCGGCTCCGGGTGTCCCGCCGCGCGTTGCGGGCGAGGGTCCCGGTCAGTCCTCCGAAGGGCTTCGCCATGCCCCGGGCCGCCCGGTAGCACCTCCTGGGTCTGCCGTCCCGCCGCGTTCCGCGGGTGCGGGCCCGAGCGAGGCGTCCGACTGGTCACGTCAGGATTCGGTCGGCTCGACGACGCCTCCGCCTCCGGGTGCCCCACCGCGCCCGACGAGCGCAGCGCCGCGCGAGGCGTCCGAGAGGTCGCGTCAGGATTCCGCTCGCCGGGCCGCGCCTTCTGGCCCGGTCGTTCCGCCGCGTCCTGAGGGTGATCCTTCGGGGCGGTCGTCCGAGACGCAGGGCTACGTCCCTACCCGTCCCGGGATGTCTGCCGGCTCGGTCACTCCGCCCGCCCGGTCGGCCGAGTCTCCGCGTCGGTCGTCTGACGGGCGTGGGCCGGATTCCGCTCGCGGGGCAGCGGGTTCTGAGGGCGAACCTTCGCGCCGGTCGTCCGACTCGCAGGGCTACGTCCCCACGCGCCAGGGGACATCAGCCGGTTCGGTCACTCCGCCCCGTCGTGATGGCGAGGCTCCGCGTCGGTCGTCCGACGGGCTCGGTCGGGACTCTGCTCAGCAGGCAGCGTCCTCTGGCTCGGGGAGTCCGTCACGCTCCGAGGGCGAATCCCCGCGTCGGTCGTCCGACTCGCCGGGCTATGTTCCTCCTCGCCCGGGGACGTCTGCCGACTCCTCCACTCCGCCCGCCCGGTCGGCCGAGTCTCCGCGTCGGCCGTCGGATGGACGTGGTCCGGATTCCGCTCGCCCGGCAGCGCCTTCTGGCCCGGTAGCTCCGCCGCGTCCCGAAGGTGAGCCCCCGAGCCAGTCATCCACCCCGAAGGGCTACGTCCCCACGCGCCCCGGGACGTCAGCAGCCTCGGGTACTCCACCGCGCCCTGAAGGCGAGCCTCCGCGTCAGTCGTCCAAGCCGCAGGGGTACGTCCCTACTCGCCCGGGGACATCAGCCGGTTCGGTCGCCCCGCCCCGCCCTGAGGACGAGGTCTCGCGCCGGCCGTCCGACCCGCAGCGCTATGTCCCCACGCGCCCTGGAACAT
>NZ_JAENRY010000068.1 GCF_016612545.1 Streptomyces sp. MBT65
ACAGCGCCGATGGTACTGCAGGGGGGACCCTGTGGGAGAGTAGGACGCCGCCGAACAAATATTGCGAAAACCCCCGTACCGTTAAATCGGTACGGGGGTTTTCTGCGTTTAGGCTCAGCAGTATGCGCTATGACCTCGTGATCTTCGACAACGACGGTGTCCTCGTCGACAGTGAGCCGATCTCCAACAGGCTGCTGGCCGGCTATCTCACCGAGCTCGGGCACCCGACCTCCTACGAGGAGTCCCTCCGCGACTACATGGGGGCGGCGATGCACCGCGTACATGATCTCGTCGAGGAGCGGACCGGGCAGCGGTTGCCGGACGACTTCGACGAGGTCTTCCACGCTCGCGTATTTGCCGCGTTCGAGCGGGAGTTGAAGCCCGTGGCCGGGTCCGTCGATGTGCTGGAGAGACTGGTCGCGCACGGGGTGCCGTACTGCGTGGCGTCGTCGGGGAGTCATCAGCGGATTCGGGTGGGGCATCGGACGACGGGGCTGGACGAGTGGTTCGAGGACGACTGGGTCTTCAGCTCCGAGGACGTGGGGCGGGGGAAACCCGCGCCGGATCTGTTCCTGTACGCGGCCGAGCGGATGGGTGTCGCGCCGGAGCGGTGTGTCGTCGTAGAGGACAGTCCGTTGGGGGTGCGGGCTGGGGTGGCGGCCGGGATGGACGTGTATGGGTTCACCGCCATGACGCCTGCTGAGCGGCTGGCCGGGGCCAGGCAACTCTTCGGTGATATGCGGGAGTTGCCTGGCCTGCTCGTCTGACATTTGTCATGCCGAGGTCCGGACGATCGGTTCTACTGCCGGCCCGGGCTCCCCGGCAGTCTGAGGGCATGACGACGGACACGGGCTCCATGAAGAAGAACCTCGCGCCGCTGCTCGCGGACGTGGCGGTGCCGATCGGGTCGTACTACCTGCTGAAGGGCGGGTTCGGGATGGGGACCGTGGCGGCGCTGGGGTGGAGCAGTGTCGTGCCGGCGGTGCGGACCGGGTGGGGGGTCGTCGCGGAGCGGAAGGTCCATGCCTTCGCCGCGTTGATCCTCTTTGTGAACGTCGTCGGGCTGCTGCTCAGCTTTGTGGCCGGTGATCCGCGGCTGATGCTCGCGAAGGACAGTGGGGTCAGCAGTGCCGTCGGGATCGGGATCCTGGTGTCCGTGTGGGTGGGGAAGCCGATGATGACCGCCGGTATGAAGCCTTTCCTGGTGAAGGGTGATCCGGCGCGGGAGGCCGCGTTCGAGCGGCTGTTGGGCGGGTCGGCGGGGTTTCGGCGGGCCGAGCGGCGGTTCTCGGTGGTGTGGGGTGTGATGCTGCTCGGCGAGTGCCTCGCGCGGATCGTCGGGGTGTACACGTTGCCCGTGGACACCATGGTGTGGCTGGGCACGGTCGTGATGGTGGGGACGATGGTCGTGACCGCGGTGGTCAGCGGGGGGCTCGCGGTCGGGCCGATGGCGGAGATGATCGATGCCGAGGTCGCGGCCGGGGATGTGTCCTCACCTGCGGTTCTTCCTTCGCTCGTCGTCGCTCGGTAAAGGTGAGCAGAATTCATCTTTGGCTGGATCTACCCACGAGTACGCCGGGGCCCTTACGCTCGCCGCCATGACAGATGTGCTGCGGCGCGGTAGGGCCTCTTTGGCGTTCAGCTTCTTCGCTCAGGGCGCCACCTTCGCGTTGCTCGTGACACGCATCCCCGCGATCCAGGACCGGTACGGGGTCTCGGACGGGCTGCTGCCCGTCTTCCTGGCCGCCGTGCCGATCCTCGCCGGCGTCGGGAGCGTGACCACCGAGCAGTTGGTGAAGCGAATACGGCCCAGCGTGCTGCTGCGCTGGTCCCAGCCCGTCGTCCTCCTGGCGCTGCTCGGGGTCGGGGCGGGCGACAGCATGGCCGAACTGGCCGTCGCGCTCGGGGCGTTCGGGCTCGGTGTGGGTGCGCTGGACGCCTCGATGAACATGCTCGGGGTGAGCCTGCAGCGGTCGTACGGGCGGAGCATCATGCTCAGCTTCCATGCCGCGTACAGCCTGGGCGGGATCGTGGGGGCCTCGCTGGCGTGGGCGGGGGCGCACTGGCATCTCGCGTTGTGGGTGTCGTATCTGCCGGTTGTGGCTGTGTTGTTGCCGGCTGCCTTTGTGGGGAGTCGGTGGTACGTCGACGGGAGTGGGCCGGAGGCGGAGGGCGAGGGGGCCGAGGCCGGGCCGCTCGTCTTCAAGTTGCTGCTGCCCTTGTGTCTGGTGATGACCTTCGCCTATATCGGGGACTCGACCGTCTCCAACTGGAGTGCGAAGTACCTGAAGGACGTGCTGGGGAGTTCGGAGCAGGTCGCGACCGTTCCGTACAACGTCTACATGGTGATGTGCCTGGTCGGGCGGGGGATCGGGGACCTCGGGGTGCGGAAGTTCGGGGCTGTCGCCGTCGTACGGCTGGGGGCTGTGGTGGCCGCGGTCGGGTTCGCGGTGGTGGCCGTGGCGCCGGGGGCCGGGGTCGGGATGCTCGGGTTCACGTTGCTGGGGCTCGGGCTGTGTGTGCTGGTGCCGCAGACGTTCGCGGCGGCCGGGCGGTTGTTCCCGGGGGCTTCGGACACGGCCATTGCGCGGCTCAATGTCTTCAATTACGTGGGGTTTCTGATCGGTTCGCCGTTGGTGGGGGCGTTGGGGGATGCCTGGAGTTATCGCGGGGCGATGCTCGTGCCGATGGTGTTGGTGCTGGTGACGTTGGTGTACGCTCGCTCGTTCGCGCCGGCGGAGGGCCGGTACGGTGACGGGCATGAGCGGGCGCGCACAGCTGATGTGGGACGAGGCAGTAACGGGCTATGACTTCGGCCGGGACCATCCGATGGACCCGGTCCGGCTCGCCCTGACGCGGAGCCTTGTCGATGCCTTCGGGCTCGACAAGGACGTGGATGTGGTGGCGGCGAAGCCTGCCGGTGATTCGACGTTGCGGCTCGTCCATCGGGAGGACTACGTCGAGGCGGTGAAGGCCGCGTCGGCGGATCCGGGGTCGGCGGACGGGGCGTATGGGCTCGGGACCATGGATGATCCCGCCTTTGCCGGGATGCATGAGGTGTCGGCGTTGATCGCGGGGCAGTCGGTGGGGGCTGCTGAGGCTGTGTGGGGCGGGGATGCGCTGCACGCCGTGAACTTCTCGGGTGGGCTGCATCACGCTATGCCGGGAGCTGCCTCCGGGTTCTGTATCTACAACGATGCCTCGTTGGCCATTGCCCGGCTGTTGGAGCTGGGGGCCGAGCGGGTCGCGTACGTCGATGTGGATGTGCATCACGGGGACGGGGTCCAGGCGGCGTTCTGGGAGGACCCGCGGGTGCTGACGATCTCCCTGCATGAGCATCCGCGGACCTTGTTTCCGCAGACCGGGTGGCCCGAGGAGATCGGGGCGGGGGCGGGCGAGGGCTCGGCGGTCAATGTGGCGTTGCCGGCCGGGACCGGGGACGCGGGGTGGCTGCGGGCCTTTCACGCCGTCGTACCGGAGCTGATCGCGGACTTCCGGCCGCAGGTGCTGGTGACGCAGCACGGGGCCGATACGCACTTCGAGGATCCGCTCGCTCATCTCGCGGTGTCGCTGGACGCGCAGCGGGCTGTGCAGGTGGCGTGCCATGAGCTCGCGCACGAGTACGCGGACGGGAAGTGGGTCGCGCTCGGTGGGGGTGGTTATGCGGTGGTGGAGGTGGTGCCGCGGTCGTGGACGCATCTGGTCGCGATCGCTGCGGGGCGGGAGATCGCGCCCGAGGCGGTGATTCCTGAGGGGTGGCGGCAGCAAGTGTTCGCTCGGACGCGGGAGTTGGGGCCGCAGCGGATGACGGACGGGCGGTGGCCGGTGGCTTACGCCGACTGGGAGTCGGGGTATGACCCTGCGGATCGGCTGGATCAGGCGGTTGTGGCGGCTCGGCGGGCGGTGTTCCCGTTGCGGGGGCTGCTGGCGTAGGCCTCCGGCGGTGGAGCGGATGATCGTGCGGGGTCGTTGGGGTGGGCGTCCCTGGGGGCTGCGCCCCCAGACCCCGCTTCGGCCCTGAAGGGGCCTCGTCCTCAAACGCCGGACGGGCTGAATAATGCGGGCCTGGGTTGAAAGGTGCGGGTCGGGCTGGGTGTTGGCGCCCTGCGTTGGGAAGGCGCCGGTCGGCCTGGATGTTGGTGGCCCGTGTTGGAAAGGTGCCGGACGGGCTGAATGTTGGCGGCCTGTATTGGAGAAGTGCCGGGCGGCCTGGGCGGTGGCGGCCCGTGTCGGAAGGTGCCGGACGGGCTGGGTTTGCTGACCGGCGCTGGAAAGTGCGGCCGGCCAGCCGCGACGTGCGGCCGACCGGCGTAGAAGAGTGGCCGACCGCGAAATAAGGCCGACCAGCATGGAAGAACGACCCGCCTGACACCGGCATCGAAGCGTGCCCGACTCCGGCGTCGCAGAGTGGCCGGCATCGAAGCGTGGCCCCCGCCGACCAACGGCCGCCGCCGAAGCACGGCCGCCGAGGGCAGGTGGTCAGCCTGCCCCCGGCGTTCGTGGGTCAGGCGCAGTGGCCTGAGTTGCGCCCGTGGGTCAGCCGCAGTGGCCCGAGTCGCCGCCCGTGGCTGTGCCGATGACGCCCTGCCATACGGCGCAGTAGCCGCGGGCGGACATGTAGACGGGGCCCGCGTACGTCGTGTACTGGCCGCTGTCGACTACCGGGTTGTGCTCGTAGTTGACGGCGATGTTGAGCTCGACGGCCATGTGGATCTTCGCGCCGGGGGTGTTGCGGATGGTCACGGCGCAGTTCTTGCCGGTCGACTCGTTCCAGGTGAGGAAGACCTTGCCGACGTTGCCGACCGGCGTGGAGTCGATGACCTTGTAGCCGGTGCCGCAGGCGCCGTTGTACGTGGCGGTGGCTGCCGCCCTGGCGGACGTGGAGGTGGTGGCCGCCGAGGCCGGGGCGGTGGCGGCGATCGTGCCGCCGAGCGCCAGGGTGGCGAGGGCGGCGGCGGTCGTGGTGCGGCGGGACAGCTTCGTCTTCAGCTGCATCGTGGTGTTCCCCCTGTTGGTTTTTCTGATGGTCAACTTGCCTGGGACGGATGGTCGTTGCCGTCCACGCAGAGTGAGACCCGGGAATCCGTACGACGGTTGTGGCCGCTTTTGTCACCGTTCTGTCACCGGTGTTACGCCAACCGCGCGGTGTTTCCCGCGTTCCCGCCGTGCCCGGTGGCGCTGTCTGTCAGCATCGCTCCCGTGTTGACCGCCGGCGCCCTCCGCGCCCATCTGCTGGCCGCCCGGCTGGCCGGACCCGTGGCCACCTCGCGGGAGGAGAGCCTTCGGAGCTATCGCGCCTTCGCCGCCCGTGATCCCCGGGTGTTGATCGGACTCGATCCCGAATGGACGTGGGGGCAGCGGGATTTGATGGGGTTGATGGCGGACAAGTGTGGGGTTTCGGCCGACCCGACGCACACTTCCGGGCATGATGTGATCGACCCGGAGCGGACGTTGACCGCCCTGGACGCGTTCGCCGACCGCTTGGGCGCGGTGGCTGAGCGCAACGGACCCGTGCTGCTCGGCACCGGGCATCCGCATCGACTGCTCGGGTTCTACGCCGCGTTGGCGGACGCCTTGTCGGCGGCGGGATGTGCTGTTCTCACCCCTGCGCAGGGTCTCTCTGTCGACATAACGACCCGGTTCGGTCTACGCACGTACAACCTTGATTACGTACAGGGCGTCGCGCTCGTCCGCGAACCGGGCCCCGAACGCACCGGTTGTGAGCCCGGCGCACACACGCACTCACCGCTCCCGGTTCGGACGGTGCTGGGGGCTGCGGCGGAGGCCGGAGGGGTGCTTCCGGAGCTGGTGATCGGGGACCACGGATGGGTCTGCGGAGCAGGTCAGCTGGGGTTCGAGGCCATTGGGCTGGCCGATACGGACGATCCCGCGCTCTTCGTGGGGGAGGCCGAGGGGTCGGTGTCCGTCGTAGTTCCACTTGACGACGCCGTGCGGTCCGCTTACTACCGGCCGCTTACCCGCTACGTACTCAATCGAGCGTGTCTGTCACAGTAGGCCGCCGATGGGTGCACCTCTTCCCCACTCGCATCACACGCCCCTACATTGGGGAGTGAGCACGCAACGACGAAGAGTCACCGGAAGGGGAAGCCGGTGACCGTCGAGTGCGGAAGGTTCAGGTGTGTCATGGCTGCAGCTGGCGAGAGGCCTCTGAACGAGGTTCAGTTCCTTACCGTGGCGGAGGTCGCCTCGGTGATGCGAGTGTCGAAGATGACCGTGTACCGGTTGGTGCACAGCGGTCATCTGCCCGCTATCCGGGTGGGGCGGTCCTTCCGCGTCCCCGAGCAAGCGGTACACGAGTACCTTCGCGAGAGTTATGTGGGGGTGGAGACAGCCTGAGGCGATACCTCGATTACGACCTCAGCGCTCGGACGGGTAGGCTGGCCCCTTGTAGGTCGTATGGGCCCATGATGCCCAGCACCGAGTGATGAGAAGTGAGCGAGGGTAGTCGTGGGCTCTGTTATCAAGAAGCGGCGCAAGCGGATGGCTAAGAAGAAGCACCGCAAGCTGCTGAAGCGCACGCGCGTGCAGCGTCGTAACAAGAAGTAGGCGACGCGGCGCCGCGAGAGCGTCTCCTGTGGCCCCCCACCGCATTCGGTGGGGGGCCACAGTTATGCCCGTGTCCGTGTCATGTGCCGAATGTGGGTACTCGGGTTCTCGTGCGTCAGGCGGTCATCACAGCGCAACACCGAACCGCTAGGTTGGCCGCACACGGGTAACTCAAAAGGAAGGCGCTGATCTTGGGGAAGGTCGTGCTCGTGACCGGAGCGGCCCGTCAGTTGGGGGGCCGGTTCGTACGACGCATTCAGCGTGATCCGGAAGTGGACCGGGTGATCGCCGTGGACGCGGTCGTGCCCGGGCACCATCTCGGGGGCGCGGAGTTCATCCAGGCCGACATCCGGCAGCCGACCATCGCGCGGGTGCTCGCCGAGTCGGGCGCCGACACGGTCGTCCACATGGACGTGACGGGCACCGCGCTGGGCAGCGGCAGCCGGACCACGGTCAAGGAGACCAACGTCATCGGCACCATGCAGCTGCTGGGCGCCTGCCAGAAGTCGCCGGTCGTGAAGCGGCTGGTGGTGAAGTCCAGCACGAACGTCTACGGCTCCGCCCCGCGCGACCCGGCCGTCTTCACCGAGGGCACCCCGCCGAAGTCCCTGCCGAGCGGCGGCTTCGCCAAGGACACCGTCGAGGTCGAGGGCTACGTCCGCGGCTTCGCCCGCCGCCGCCCCGACGTCGCCGTGTGCGTGCTGCGGTTCGCCAACATCCTTGGTCCTACGGCCGATTCGCCGCTCGCGTCGTACTTCTCGCTGCCGGTGCTGCCGACCGTGTTCGGCTACGACCCGCGGCTGCAGTTCGTGCACGAGGACGATGTGATCGACGTCCTGCGGATCGCCTCGCACGACCCGGAGCGGGGCACGCTCAACAGCGGCACCTTCAACATCGCCGGGGACGGCGTCCTGCTGCTCTCCCAGTGCTCGCGGCGGCTGGGCCGCCCGACCGTGCCGCTGCTGCTGCCGGCGGTCACCTGGGCCGGTTCCCTGGTGCGTACGCTGGGGATGACGGACTTCTCCCCGGAACAGATCCGGCTGCTCACCCACGGCCGGGTCGTGTCGACGGTCCAGATGCGCGAGACGCTGGGGTTCAAGCCGAAGTACACGACCGCCGAGACCTTCGCGGACTTCGCGCGCAGCCAGGGCCCGGGGCTGCTGCCGCCCGAGGCCGTCGCGGGGGCCGTCGACCGGATCGCCGCGCTGTCCCTGCCGGGCGGTGGCCACCCCCCGACGCCGAGCGCCAACTGAGGAGCGCATCAACGATGGCGGATGCCAAGGTCATTCCGTTCGACGACGACCGGTCCCGTGCGAACGGCGTGCAGCGGCCGCAGCGGCGCCGGAGCGCGGGAAGCCGGCGCAAGAACGGCGAGCCCGCGCTGGTCCATGAGGTCCAGCCCCTGCCGGTCCGGGACTTCGCGCAGGATGATGTTCCTGTGACGCGTGAGGAACATGAGCCGGAGCAGACACCGGACGAGGACATCCAGCAGATGCTGGGCGGCCTGGAGCGCCGGGTCGCCCACGGCCTGTCCTTCCTGCGCCGCCGGCTCACCGGGGACTACGACGTCGACGACTTCGGCTACGACGAGGAGCTCACCGACGAGGTCCTGATGCCGGCGCTGCGCCCGCTGTACGAGAAGTACTTCCGGGTCGAGGTCAAGGGCATCGAGAACATCCCAGCGGAGGGCGGCGCGCTGATCGTCGCCAACCACTCGGGGACGCTGCCGCTGGACGGCGTGATGATGCAGATCGCCGTGCACGACAACCACCCGGCGGGCCGCCACCTGCGCCTCCTCGCGGCGGACCTCGTCTTCATGCTCCCGGTGGTCAACGAACTCGCCCGCAAGGCCGGCCACACCCTCGCCTGCGCGGAGGACGCCGAACGGCTGCTGGGCCGGGGCGAGTTGGTGGGTGTGATGCCGGAGGGCTTCAAGGGCATCGGCAAGCCGTTCAGCGAGCGCTACAAACTCCAGCGCTTCGGCCGCGGCGGCTTCGTCTCCACGGCCCTGCGCAAGGGCACGCCGATCATCCCGTGCTCGATCGTGGGCGCGGAGGAGATCTACCCGATGATCGGCAACTCCAAGACCCTCGCCCGCGTCCTGGGCTTCCCGTACTTCCCGATCACACCCACGTTCCCGTGGCTGGGTCCGCTGGGCGCGATCCCGTTGCCCACGAAGTGGACGATCCAGTTCGGCGAACCCATCCCCACGGACGGCTACCCGCCGGAGGCGGCCGAGGACCCGATGCTGATGTTCAACCTCACGGACCAGGTGAGAGAGCAGATCCAGCACACGCTGTACAAGCTGCTGGTGCAGCGCAGGTCGGTGTTCTTCTGAGGTTGGCTTCTCGTGGGTGTCATCTGAGAAACCTGATGATCGGCTGTACGACGTCGGGGGCGCCCCTCGCAGTGAGAGGCGCCCCCAACTCGTCATCAGGGACTGCTAGTTCGCGTCCTCGCTGTCGATGCCCAGGCCCGGCAGCAGGCCCGGGAGCAGGGGCGGGAGGGTGACGTCCGGTTCCGTGAGGGACGGCTTGGTCGTGGACGGGGACGCCGTGCCGGAGGACTTCGGGGGGTCCAGGAGGCCGCCCGTGTTGCCGCCGAGGAGGCCGTCGCCGGACGTGGCGGACTGGCTGGGGGTGCTGGAGTGGCTGGACTCCGCCGAGCCGTCGGTGGTGCTCGGAGTCGTCGAGCGGTGCGTGCCGGTGGAGCCGCCCGTGGAGGTCGTACCGGGAGCGCGGTGTCTGCCCGTTCCCCCGCTGCTGGGCTTCGCCGGGGGCTGGGGCAGCAGCGACTGGAGCGGGGCGACCTCTTCGTCTATGGCGTCGAAGACCGAGGAGACCTGCTCGCTGACGTCGCCGAGCTGGACGGGGAGGCGGTCGCGCAGGGCGCCCCAGGCCTCGCGGTGCGAGCGGGAGAACGTGGAGAGGGCCTGGATGGGGCCCAGTGAGTTCGGGTCCTGCTCGTACGCCTCGTGCAGCAGACGGTGGCCCTCGGACGCGTCGTGCGTCATCCCGGCGAGCGTGCGGCGGATCTCGCCGAGCTGCTCGTGGTCGAGGTGGCCGCCGCGGTCCCGCTCGATCAGCCGGCGTGCCTCGCTCAGGCGGTTGGACGCCTGGTCGAGGTAGGCCACACCGCGCTGGTCGTCGCCGTCGGACAGGTAGTTGAGCTTGAAGTCCTCGATGCCGCGCTTCAGGCCGTAGAGCGAGTCACCGGGCAGGGCGCCCGAACTCGCCGCGGCCACTCCGCCGAAGGCACCCGCGGCCACCCCGACGCTCAGTCCGCCGGCCGCTAGGCCCTTGGAGAGCCGGGACCGGGGTCGCAGCTTGCCCAGACCGGTGGCCCGGTGCGTGCCCCGGGACCGGTGGGAGCGCTGCTCCGGTACCGAGGGTTCGGGTGCCTCGCCTTGCAGCATGGCCTCGAACGCGGCGACCAGCTGAGCCCGCTGGACCACCTTGACCTCGGGGTCCAGCACGGGTTTGGGCAGCTCGCCGAGACCGGTGGCGAAGGCCAGCATGCGGCCCTGCTCGGTCTGTTCCGCAGCAGCCGGGGCCGGGGCCGGTCCTTCGGACTGCTCGGCCGCCGTGCCCTGGTCGGACTGCTCCTCTTCCAGGGCCTGGGCGAAGGCGTTCGCCCGCCGGTGCGCCGATACGTTCGCGATCACTGGCGGCACCTCCTCTCGCGTCATGACGGTCGACTCCCCAGGGGGTCCTGAGGGTTGCACAGCCTGACCGCATCCACACGATCGAGTGATCGGGGAGGGCCAGGTCGTGACCACAGGGAGCCTGTATCCCGCACAACGAGTGGCGCGGCACTTGGGTTACGGACGACGGATGATCCGACCGCGAACTCAACGGACTTTCACTGAGCGCGAGTTGGGCGTTACCCAGCGTGTGCCGTCAGCGGGCGTCGTCCGGGAGGAGCCGGGCGAGAGTGCGCACGGCCCGGTACTGGAGGGTCTTGATCGCACCCTCGTTCTTGCCCATCACCCGGGCGGTCTCCGCGACGGAGAGGCCCTGGAGGAAACGCAGCGTCACGCACTCCTGCTGCTGCGGGTTGAGCCGTCGTACGGCGTCCAGGAGGGCCGCGTTCGACAGGGACTCCAGGACGGAGTCCTCGGGGGAGCGCTCGACCTCGTTGGCGTCGAGCATCTCGCCGGTGGTGACTTCCAGCCGGAAGCGGCTCGACTTGAAGTGGTCGGCCACCAGGTTGCGGGCGATCGTCACCAGCCAGGCGCCGAAATCCCGACCCTGATAGGTGAACGTGCCGATGCGCCGCAGGGCGCGCAGAAAGGTCTCGCTGGTGAGGTCCTCGGCGGTGGCTTTGCCTCCCACTCGGTAGTAGATGTACCGGTACACAGTGTCGCTGTACTGGTCGTAGAGGCGGCCGAAGGCGTCGGCTTCGCCGGCCTGGGCACGCTCCACGAGGTCCATCATCCGGGCGCTGTCGCTGTCAGCGGCCGGACGTCGTGCGGTGGCGGCGCCGGCCGAGCGCCCTCGTCTGCCAACAGCCGCGCCGCCGTCGGCCAGTGCGTAGCACGGACCGACGGGTGCGGTGGTGGCGAAGGCGGCGGGGACGGCGTACGCGGTGGGGACGAAGCCGCGCAACAGGTCTTGGACCGTTGCGCGCAGCGTAGCCAGGCCCGAGGCGTCAACCCCGACGTGTGGGTACACGGGACTCCCAGAGGCAGAGCTTCCATCACGTGCAGTACCGGAACATTCACCCGTCGTAGCGACGGAGGGGTACCGGATTGCGTCTGAGGAGAATAACGCTTCGTGCAGGCACTGCTACACCCAGTTGCTCAAATCATCGATTACGTCGCTTCCGTAACCGATTGACGGCCGATCAAGTACCGCAGAGTGACCGGTTGTTGATCGAAGTGGTCCGAATTCAGTCAGGGACCGGGGCGTGTTGTGGCCGTGTGCAGCCAACGTGACTGGACAGCGGGTTACGCGGGTACGACCCGTGGATTGGCTGTGTTTACCGCGTCACCGGCGTCGGCGATGCAATGCGATCGCCGCGGCCGTGCCGCCCGCCACCGCGCCCACGCCGGCCGCCGCCGGGATGCCGACCTTGGCCGCCTTGCGGGCCGTCCGGTAGTCGCGCAGCCGCCAGTCCAGCTCGCGCGCGTGCTTGCGCAGCTTGGAGTCCGGGTTGATGGCGTAGGGGTGCCCGACCAGCGAGAGCATCGGGATGTCGTTGTGCGAGTCGCTGTACGCGGCGCAGCGCGAGAGGTCCAGGCCCTCCGCCGCGGCCAGCGCCCGTACCGCCTCCGCCTTCGCGGGGCCGTGCAGGGGTTCGCCGACCAACTTGCCGGTGTAGACGCCGTCGACGGACTCCGCGACCGTGCCGAGCGCGCCGGTGAGGCCGAGGCGGCGGGCGATCACGTTGGCGATCTCCACGGGGGCCGCTGTGACGAGCCACACCTTCTGGCCCGCGGCGAGGTGCGCCTCGGCGAGGGCGCGGGTGCCGGGCCAGATGCGCTCGGCCATGTACTCGTCGTAGATCTCCTCGCCGATCGACTGGAGTTCGGCGACGCGGTGGCCCTTGACGATGGACAGCGCGGAGTCGCGCGCCTCCTGCATGTGCTCGGGGTCCTCGGAGCCGGCGAGCCTGAAATAGGCCTGCTGCCAGGCGAACTTGAGGAGATCTCGGGTCTCGAAGAACTTCCGCTTGTGCAGGCCTCGGCCGAAGTGGAAGATCGACGCGCCCTGCATGACGGTGTTGTCCAGGTCGAAGAAGGCCGCGGCTCTGTCGTCGCCGAGGACCGGGAACTCCGGTTCCTCCGCTGCTTCTTCCTGCGCGAGGGTGTCCTGTATGTCCTGCGCGTCCTGCGACGACTTGCGCGCTGCCTCCGCAGAGGCCTCGCCTGCCAACACGCTCCGCGCCGTGGCGGAGCGCCTACGGGGAGTGAGCCATCCGAGAGCGGCCATGTCGTGAGCATAGCCAGTTTGTTCGGTGGTTCCGGAGCCGAGAGGTTCGGAGGCTGTGAACTCTCCGCGACCGGGCCGTTAAAGAAGCGCACCGGTGGCGCGAGAATGGGGTGCATGAGTCATCTGGTCACTCTCATCCGCAAGCCCGGCTGCCATCTGTGCGAGGACGCGCAGCTCGTCGTCGAGAAGGTCTGCGCCGACCTCGGAGTCCCCTGGGAACAGAAGGACATCACCGAGGACCAGGCCCTTCACGACGCGTACTGGGAGCAGATCCCGGTCGTCCTGGTGGACGGTAAACAGCACACGTTCTGGAGGGTCGACGAGGGGCGTCTCCGCAAGGAACTGACCAAGTAGTTCAACGCGCACCCGAACGTCGCTTAGGATCGACGGCGGTTTGGTCTCGGGGGCGGGAATTACGAGGAGTGTGGCGGTTTTGCCCCCTGGAATGCGTAGGGAACGCGTGTGCGTGACCCCGGTCACGTTGGGTGGGCAAATCGGACACCATCTTTGTGCACGCGTTCACAAAGACATAGCCTGCTTCCGACGGGGCGGTCTGGGTACGTGTGACCGCCCACAGCCCCGCTCTACCCGCAGGAGCACCGTGGCAACTGGCCGAACTCACCGACCGGCGAGCCGTAGCCGAGGGATTCCCGAGGCCACCGTCGCCCGTCTCCCGCTGTACCTCCGCGCGCTGACCGGACTCTCGGAGCGCTCGGTACCCACGGTCTCCTCCGAGGAGCTCGCGGCCGCCGCGGGGGTCAACTCCGCGAAGCTGCGCAAGGACTTCTCCTACCTCGGCTCCTACGGCACCCGCGGTGTGGGCTACGACGTCGAGTACCTCGTCTACCAGATCTCCCGCGAGCTGGGCCTCACCCAGGACTGGCCGGTCGTGATCGTCGGTATCGGAAACCTCGGCGCCGCCCTCGCCAACTACGGCGGGTTCGCCTCCCGCGGCTTCCGCGTCGCGGCCCTCATCGACGCCGACCCGGCGATGGCCGGCAAGCCCGTCGCGGGCATCCCGGTGCAGCACTCGGACGAGCTGGAAAAGATCATCAGCGACAACGGCGTCTCCATCGGCGTCATCGCGACCCCCGCCGGTGCCGCCCAGCCGGTCTGCGACCGCCTTGTGGCCGCCGGTGTGACCTCCATCCTGAACTTCGCGCCGACCGTGCTGACCGTCCCGGACGGCGTCGACGTGCGCAAGGTCGACCTCTCCATCGAGCTGCAGATCCTCGCCTTCCACGAGCAGCGCAAGGCCGGCGAGGAGGCCGCCGCCCAGGCTGCGCACCCGACCGCCGCGCACCGGGACGACTCCACCGAGCAGGGCCCTGACGGGGACGTCCCCGCCGTGATGCCGGCATGAGTCTCCTCGTCGTCGGGCTGAGCCATCGCAGCGCGCCGGTCAGTCTCCTGGAGCGGGCGACGCTGAACGCGGACGCCCAGATCAAGCTCCTCCAGGACACGGTCGCCGCCGAACCGGCCGCCGAGGCCGCGGTGTTGGCCACCTGCAACCGCATCGAGCTCTACGCCGACGTGGACAAGTTCCACGCGGGCGTCGCGGAGTTGTCCACGCTGCTCGCCCAGCACAGCGGCGTCGGCCTCGACGAGCTCACTCCTTATCTCTACGTGCACTACGAGGACCGGGCCGTCCACCATCTCTTCGCGGTGGCCTGCGGTCTCGACTCGATGGTCGTCGGCGAGGGCCAGATCCTCGGTCAGATCAAGGACTCGCTCGCCAAGGCACAGGAACTGCACTCCGCCGGGCGGCTGTTGAACGACCTGTTCCAGCAGTCCCTCAGAGTCGGCAAGCGCGCCCACTCGGAGACCGGCATCGACCGCGCGGGCCAGTCCCTGGTCACCTTCGGCCTCCAACAGCTCTCTTCCGGTACGCCGGTCGAGACCTGGGCGAAGGGGAAACGGGCCCTGGTCATCGGCGCCGGCTCCATGTCGTCGCTGGCCGCCGCGACCCTCGTCCGGGCCGGCGTCGCCGAGATCGTCGTCGCCAACCGCACCGCCGACCGTGCCGAGCGCCTCGCGCAGATCATCACGGAGAGCCCCGGAACGGACGTGTCCGCCCGCGCGGTACCGATGGATTCGGTGCCGTTCGAGCTGACACGTGCCGATGTCGCCGTGTCCTGCACCGGTGCGACCGGGCTGGTCCTGACCGCCGAGACGGTCGCCGAAGCGGTCGGCGGCCGGGTGCCGCAGGACGCGACGGCCGGTCGTACGGCTGTGTCGGACGACGTACGAGAAACGCTTCCGCCGACCTCCGTCGGGACCGAGGACGGGTGTCCGCTGGACCTGTCCGCGGTGCAGGGGGCCAGTGGCTTTTCCGTGATGGGGGAGGCCGCCGTGGCCGGGATGGACGCGGCGACGCTGGAGCAGCACGCGGCCTGGGTCGGCGGCAGCGCCCTCGACCGGCGCGAGGCGGCCCGGCGGACGCCCGAGGCCGAGGCCGAACTCATCACCGAACTCGCCGCCCTGGCCGCGACCGTCGGACGCATCCCCGAGCGTCGCAGGCCCGAGCCGCTCGCCCAAGTCCCGCGCCCCGCACCGGTGTTGTCGCTCCTCGACCTCGCGATGCCGCGGGACGTGGACGCGGCCGTGCACCGGCTGGCCGGGGTGCGGCTGGTGGACATCGAGTCGCTCGCCGAGGCCTCGGCGGACGCTCCGATGGCGGCGGACGTGGACGCGGTCCGGCGTATCGTCTCCGACGAGGTCGCGGCCTTCGGGGCAGCCCAGCGGGCCGCGCACATCACGCCGACCGTGGTCGCCCTGCGCGCCATGGCCGCCGAGGTCGTCGCGGGTGAGATCGCCCGGCTCGACGGACGGCTGCCCGGCCTCGACGACAAGCACCGCGCCGAGATCACGCAGACCGTACGACGGGTCGTCGACAAGCTGCTGCACGCGCCGACCGTGCGGGTCAAACAGCTCGCGGCCGAGCCCGGCGGCGCCGGGTACGCGGACGCGCTGCGCACCCTGTTCGACCTCGACCAGGAGACGGTGGCCTCCGTCTCCAGGGCCCAACAAGACTCTGAGAACGAGAACAGCAAGAACCGAGGGCCAGCATGAGTAGCAAGGCACTGAGGCTCGGGACCAGGCGGAGCAGACTCGCCCTGGCCCAGTCCGGGTTGGTGGCGAAGGCCGTGAGCCAGGTGACCGGACGGCCCGTCGAGCTCGTCGAGATCACCACCTACGGCGACACCTCCCGCGAGCACCTCGCGCAGATCGGCGGCACCGGGGTCTTCGTGACCGCGCTGCGGGACGCGCTGCTCGGCGGTGAGGTCGACTTCGCGGTTCATTCGCTGAAGGACCTGCCGACCACGCAGCCCGCGGAGCTGGTGCTCGCCGCCGTACCCGAGCGCGAGGACCCGCGGGACGTACTCGTCGCGAAGGACGCCCTGAAGTTCACCGACCTGCCCCGCGGGGCGCGCATCGGTACGGGCTCCCCGCGCCGCACGGCCCAGCTGAACGCGTACGCGCTCGGCCACGGCCTCGACATCGAGACGGTCCCGATCCGGGGCAACGTCGACACCCGGATCGGCTTCGTGCGGGACGGTGAGCTGGACGCTGTCGTCCTGGCCGCCGCCGGACTGAGCCGGATCGGCCGCCTCGACGAAGTGACCGACTTCCTGTCGGTCGACACCGTTCTGCCCGCCCCCGGCCAGGGGGCCCTGGCGATCGAATGTGCCGCGGACAACGCGGACCTGATCGCGGCGCTCGGCGAACTCGACGACCCGTTCACCCGGGTCGCCGTGACCGCCGAAAGGTCCCTGCTCGCCGCCCTGGAGGCCGGCTGCTCCGCCCCTGTGGGCGCGCTGGCCGACCTTCTGGCCGACGGGCAGATTGTCAAGGAAATGCGTCTGCGCGGAATAGTCGGCACGACCGACGGTTCGCGTACGGTGCAGCTGTCCACCACCGGTCCCGTGCCCGAGACGCATGACCAAGCACTGGCGCTCGGTCGCGAACTCGCCGCCGAGATGCTTGCCCAGGGCGCGGCCGGTCTCATGGGGGAGCAAGCCAAGTGAGCCCCACCACTCTTCCCGCCGCCGGTCCTGAACACGGGCACGTCACCTTCCTGGGTGCCGGACCCGGAGATCCGGGACTGCTCACACTGCGCGCCGTAGAGGCGCTCGCGAACGCGGACGTCCTCGTCGCCGAGCACGAGGTGCTCGACGTCGTACGTGCGCACGCCCGAGAGGGCGTAGCCGTCGTGCATCCGGATCCGAGTCCTTCTTCGGGCTCGCTCCCGGGCACAGGCACGCCTCAACTAACGGTTGTTGACGGTGCGTCAACAACCGTTGGCCTACCCGCTGTGCGGGATGCGGCACATCTTGTCATGGAGGCCGCGAGGGGCGGCAGGCGGGTCGTGCGTGCGGTGTCCGGGGACCCCGGACTAGATACGTACGCCGCCGAGGAAATGCTCGCCTGTGTCGCCGCGGGTGTTCCCTTCGAGGTCGTGCCCGGTGTCGCCGCTGCCGTCGGCGTGCCCGCGTACGCCGGTGTCCCGCTGCGGGACGCGCAGGGCGCGGACGTCCGGTTCGTGGACGCCCGTACCGCCTCGGACCGCTGCTGGACCGAGGTCGGGGCGTCGGACGGCACGGTGGTCGTGTCGACGTCGTTGGACTCGGTGGCCGCCGCCGCCGGTGAGCTGGTGGCCGCCGGCCGCAAGCCGGACACCCCCATGACGGTCACAGTGGCTGGTACGACCACTCGTCAGCGCACCTGGTCCGCGACCCTCGGGACCATCGCGCAGACGCTGAAGCAGGCGAAGGTGCTGCCCTCGCCCGATGGCGGCCGGCCGGTGATAGCCGTGGTCGGTGAGCGGTCCGCCGCCGCGCAGCGCGACCAGTTGTCGTGGTTCGAGTCCAAGCCGCTGTTCGGCTGGAAGGTCCTCGTGCCGCGCACGAAGGAGCAGGCGGCGTCGCTCTCCGACCAGTTGCGGTCGTACGGGGCCGTTCCGCACGAGGTGCCGACGATCGCCGTCGAGCCGCCGCGGACGCCTCAGCAGATGGAGCGGGCGGTCAAGGGGCTGGTGACCGGCCGGTACGAGTGGATCGCCTTCACCTCGGTGAACGCGGTCAAGGCCGTGCGGGAGAAGTTCGAGGAGTACGGGCTCGACGCACGGGCGTTCGCGGGGATCAAGGTCGCCGCGGTCGGGGAGCAGACCGCCAACGCGCTGGTCGCCTTCGGTGTGAAGCCGGACCTGGTGCCGAGCGGGGAGCAGTCCGCGGCGGGTCTGCTGGAGGACTGGCCGCCGTACGACCCGGTCTTCGACCCGATCGACCGCGTCTTCCTTCCGCGGGCCGACATCGCCACGGAGACCTTGGTCGCCGGGTTGATCGACCTCGGGTGGGAGGTCGACGACGTGACCGCCTACCGGACGGTGCGGGCGTCGCCGCCGCCGGCGGACACGCGGGAGGCGATCAAGGGGGGTGGCTTCGACGCCGTTCTCTTCACGTCGTCCTCCACGGTGCGGAACCTGGTGGGTATCGCCGGCAAGCCGCACAACGTGACCGTGATCGCGTGTATCGGTCCCGCCACGGCGAAGACCGCCGAGGAGCACGGGCTGCGGGTGGACGTGATGGCTCCGGAGCCGTCCGTGCACAAGCTGGCGGAGGCGTTGGCGAACTTCGGTCTGCGGCGGCGGGCGGCGGCGCAGGAGGCGGGGGATCCGGTGACGCGGCCGAGTGAGCGTCGGCCGGGTGCGCGGCGGCGTCGGACCACCTGAGGTTGTTTGTTCGGCTGGAGGTGTGTGGGGGCGGGCGTCCGTGGGGCGCTGCGCCCCCACACCCCCGCTTCGGCCCCGAAAGGGCCTCGTCCTCAAACTCCCCCAGAGGGGGGACCCCCAACGGGCTGATTCTGTGCACCCTGATCACCGACTCACCGTCGGCAAAGGTGCCCATGTGGCGGGCGTAGCGTAGAACCCATGACGACGTACGGATCCTTTCCCGGCTCTCGCCCCCGGCGGCTTCGGACCAGCCCCGTCATGCGGCGGATGGTCGCCGAGACCCGGTTGCACCCCGCTGACTTCATTCTTCCGGCGTTTGTGCGGGAGGGGGTCAGTGAGCCGGTGCCGATCGGGGCCATGCCCGGGGTGGTGCAGCACACGCGGGACAGTCTGAAGAAGGCCGCCGCCGAGGCCGTGGCCGCCGGGATCTCCGGGATCATGCTGTTCGGGGTGCCCGAGGAGAGCAAGAAGGACGCTCTCGGGACGCCGGGGACCGACCCGGACGGGATTCTCCAGGTCGCGTTGCGGGATGTACGGGCCGAGGTCGGGGACGAGCTGCTCGTCATGTCCGACCTGTGTCTCGACGAGACCACCGACCACGGGCACTGCGGGGTGCTCGACGAGCACGGCCGCGTCGACAACGACGCCACCCTTGAGCGGTACGCCGAGATGGCTCAGGTGCAGGCCGACGCCGGCGCCCACGTCGTCGGGCCCAGCGGGATGATGGACGGGCAGATCGGGGTCGTACGGGACGCGCTCGACCAGATCGGGCGGGAGGATGTCGCGATCCTCGCCTACACCGCCAAGTACTCGTCCGCGTTCTACGGCCCGTTCCGCGAGGCCGTCGGTTCCTCGCTCAAGGGCGACCGCAAGACGTATCAGCAGGACCCGGCCAACACCCGTGAGTCCATGCGGGAGTTGGCGCTGGATCTGGAGGAGGGGGCCGACATGGTGATGGTCAAGCCGGCCGGGCCCTACCTCGACATCCTCGCCAAGGTCGCCGAGGCCGTGGACGTCCCCGTCGCCGCCTATCAGATCTCCGGCGAGTACTCGATGATCGAGGCCGCGGCCGAGAAGGGCTGGGTCGACCGGGACCGGGCGATCTTCGAGACGCTCACCGGGATCAAGCGGGCCGGGGCGCGGAACATCCTCACGTACTGGGCGGTGGAGGCGGCGCAGAAGCTGCGCTGAACCGGGATGCGGACGAGGGATACGGGGCAGGTCCCGCATCGGTTCTTGTGGTCGTTGACGCGGCGTGATCTCCACATAGCAGCGACGTTTGGACGGGTCTGGTACCGCCCCGCGGTCGTGATCGTCTGGACCGGCTCACCACAGAACTCGGCGGCGGGAGGGTATGGACCCTTCCGCCGCCGATTACCTGGTCACGCTCGCGCTATTTGCCAGTGGTGGCCTACTGGTGCCAGATGTAGTTGTAGTAGGGAGGGAGTCTCAGGTAGACGAACTCGATTCCACGTCGTGGATACCAGCTCATCACGTACCCGATGTACCACGAGGTCCAAGCTGCCGCTGCGGCGATGAGGGCTCCGACCAGAGTCGCTTGTCCCCAGGTCATGGCCTTGTCGAGGGCCTTTACGGCACCCGCGATCGCACCTGCTTTCGGTAGGCCGTTGTCGAGGGCGTCCCGGAGCATGCTGGCGTGCTTCCGGCTGAGCTTCATGGTGCAGTGGAAGTAGCCGCAGGAGAAGTTCGTCTTGTTGTACTTGGCGATCGGCTTGCGCCCGTCAAGGTCGAACCTGTTCACCGGATCGGCGGGATACGTGTACGCGTCGGTGTTCGCGCCATATACCGAATCGGTGCTGAGGAACCGTCCCAGGGCGGGGTCAAAGAGCCGGGCACCCATGAGAACCACTCCGCTGAGCGTGCCGGCTGCCCGCTGGTAGCTGCCCAGGGCGCCGTAGAGCGTGTCCGCGGTGTCCGCGTCCGCGTTGCCGTACTCGTCATAGTGCTGGACGGTGCTTGCCACAGAGGTGTCCAGCGGTTGCTGGACCGTGATGTCTCCATGGAGGTCGGCGAGTTGCAGGATCGTGTCGCCGGTGACCGAGGTGACGGCGGCCAGTTGGCCTGTCAGGTCTTGGACGTTGCGGCTGACAGTGCCACCCGTGGACGTCCAGGACGGGTTGTCCGACGTGTCGCTGTAGTGATTCGTCGTGCTCGTGCCTGTGGTCCAGCTGCTGTCCGTGCCCTGTTCCTGGGTTTTCCGGACGGCGAGGCGTTCGGCTGCGTCCAGACTCCAGACGTTGCGGCTGCTGCCGACGGTCTCGGTGTGGACGAGGTCGTTGCTGTAGTACGCCAGGGCCGCGCTGCCGCTGGTCGTGGTGCGGCCGAAGGCGTCATACGCATAGCCGGAGTTCACCAGACGGTCGGCCGAGTCGTAGGTGTACGACGTGGCGGCCGCGGTGGTGTCGGAGGTGCTGCTGTCGCAGTCGTCCGAACTCGTGGTCAGGGCCGTGCGGTTGCCGTTCGCGTCGAAGGTGTAGGCGCGGGTGGTGCAGCCGCTGGCGGTGGTGTCGGCGGCCTGGGTGAGGCGGCCGGCAGTGTCGTAGGTGAAGTCGGTCTGGGTGGTCGAGCCATCGGTCCGGATGTGGTCGGCCTGCTTGCCGGTGACTGCGAAGTCCGCGGTGTCGGAGGCGACGGTGGTGCCGTCCGAGGCCGCGTACACGCGGTCGGTCTGCTGTCCGGCCGGGTTGATGGTGAGGGTCAGGGTGTAGTCGCCGGGCAGCGTCTCGGCGGTGAGGGTGCCGTCGGCGTCGTAGGTGCCGGTGAAGGTACCCGCTACCGAGTCGGTGAGAGTTTTCAGGTCGCCCGCGGTGTTGTAGGTGTAGGTCTTGGTCGACGGAGCCGAGTCGGTGGTCTTCACCGTCCGGTCCAGGACGTCGTACGACGTGGTTGTGGTGTTGCCCGCGCCGTCGTCGTAAGAGATCTGCCGGCCCAGGGCGTCGTAGGTGTGGGCGATGGTCTGGCTGTTCGCGGTCTGGGTGGCGGGCTGTCCGGTGGTCTCGTCGTAGGTGAACGTGGTGATGGGGGTGCCCTCACCGATGCCGCCGGTGACCGCTGTCCTGGTCACGCGACCCGCGCTGTCCGTCGTGTAGGTGGTCGTCCGCGTCACGTCGTTCGCGGTTTCGGCCTTGGCGGAGATCTGACCCCAGCGGTTGTAGGTGTAGACGGTGGTAACTGCCTCGTCGGGGTTGTCCCCACCATTGGTGATCGTGGCCGCGGGCGAGGTCTTGCAGAGCAGCCCGGCCCATTCGGCGGAGGCGCAGGTGCCCGTGGCGTCCGCGCTGTAGTAGGTGTACGCGAGAGTGCCCGCGTCAGACCCGGAGGATCCTGCGGTGCGGGTGGTGGCCACCCGGCCGACGGCGTCGTACGTGCTGACGGTGGTGCCGGGGTCTCCGCCGGTCGTGGCCTTCTGCTGGCCGGTGGCCCAGTCGTACGTGGCTGTCGACTCCTTGGTGTCGGCGTCGGTGGCGTAGCCGGCGACGGCCGCCCCGCTCGCGATGGATGTCACGAGACCTGAGACTGCGGCTGTGTCCGGCCGCCCTTCGTCGTAGGTGTACGAGGTGTGGGCGCGGGCCGGGAGAACCGTACCGGCGGCCAGGGTGGAGTCGGTGGTGGAGCCTGCCAGTTCCTCGGTGAGAGCGATCTGGTGGAGCGGGCCGTACTCGTCGGTGAGGCGGGTGCCGTCGGCCGAGTACTGCGAGATGGCGGCCAGCTGCTGGGCGCGATCGGCGGTGGACAGGCCGGTCAGGCCGAGTTCGGCCAGTTCGTCGACGGCTCCGGCCGACGTGCCGAGGGCCAACTTGCGGTTTGCCGCGGTGAGTTCGGCGGTGACGTTGCCGTACTCGTCGTACTCGGTTGTGCTGATCGAGCCGTCGGGGCTCGCGGTGTCGATCTCCTCGCCGTTGGAGTTGATGTAGGCGATGGTCGCCCGGTCGTAGGAGTCGGAGGCGAGGTCACCGCCGGTGGTGGAGGAAGGGGTGCTGTCGGCCGGGAAGATCGCGGTGGCGTCCGTCGGGGCCTCGTTCTGGGCCCAGGTGGCGACCGTGTCGGCGTCCATCTGGTGAGGGGCGGTGGAGCCGGACAGCGGGACGTCGTAGACGACCGTGGTGGTCGCCGTGCCGGAAGTGGTGCCGGCGGTGCCCTCGGCCAGGGCCTGGCGGGAGGCGCTGAGCAACATGCCGGACCCGGAGGTCAGCGCCGAGCCGACCTTGCCGTAGGTGAACGTCCAGGGCAGCTCACCCGGTTCGGTGAGGGTGGCGACGCGGCCGTCGGAGTCGTAGGCGTACTCCGTCTTCAGCGTGGGGCTGATCCGCGGGTCCCAGACCTGGCGCAGCTTGCCGGACGCTCCGTAGGCGTACGAAACGAGGGTCTCGGCGGTCGCGGCCGAGGCACCGGGGTCGGTGGCCCACAGCTTGACCGCCTTGACCTGCCCCTTGTAGTCACCGAGCGCGGAATTGGTGGCCGTGGTGGTGTCCGCGTACACGAACTCCAGCACCCGGCAGCCCTTGGTGGTGGGATCGGCCTGGCAGGCGGCCGCCTTGACGGCGCTGGTCGGCGAGATCACGTACTTGGGACGAGCCAGCGTCTCAGCGCCCGAGGCGACGGTCTCGGAAACGGTGGTGACCGTCGTGTCGTCGACTGCGGTCGCGGACGAGGACAGCGTCCAGGTGGTGGCCGCGTCGGCGGCCTTCGCGAACACCGTGGTGTCGGCGTCGGTGTCGGTCAGGGTGAACTTCGAGCCCGACAGAGCGCCGGTCAGGGTCAGGTCCTCGGCGCCGGTCTCCGGTGCCCAACTGCCGTCCGACTTCAGGGTGAAGGCGGTCGCGCCGCCATCGCCGGAGAGGAGTTCGACAGACGTGGCGGAGGTCTTGCGGATTTGTGTGTAGTCGCTCGCCGCGGCCGAGACGGAGGAGACCCAGCCCGGACCGAAGATCTGTGCCTGGCCCTCCTCGTCGGTGTCGTTGGCGCGCGAGGAGTAGGTGCGCTCCACGCTCCCGCCGAACCCGGACGCGTCGGTGGCATCCAGGGTGTAGTCGCCGGTGAGTTCGTTGACCTCGCCCGGTCCGACGGCGGCGGTCGGCGCGGTGCCCGCGTCCCGGTCCAGGGTGACCTCGACAGTCTGGGAGTGCCCGGTGGTGGTGCCGTCGGTGAAGGCGGCGCGCAGCTGGATCGAGCCGTCCTCGGAGAGCGAACTGACCGTGTTCCAGACCAGTTTGGTCGCAGTGCCGGAGGTGACGGCGACCGGCCAGGAGGAGACGGCGTCACCGGAGGCGGTGACATCGCCCACCGGCACGGTGTGCCAGTCGTCGGTCTCGCCGCGCCGGTACTGCCAGGTGACCCCGGTGTAGGAGGTCAGTCCCTTGGCGGCCAGGGTCAGGCGGCGGGCCGTGGTGTCGCCGTCAGCGGGCGAGGTGATGGCCGCGCCGTCCGCGCCGACGCCGAAGCTGTAGGCGGTGGTGGCTGAGGAAAGGTTTCCGCCGGAGTCGACCGTACGGACGTACAGGGTGTGCCAGCCGTTTGCCGGATCGATGCTGACCGTCGCCGGGTCACCACCGTTGCCGTTGGTGGTGTCGAGCTGCTTCCTCGGCAGGCTGCTGTCGTCCAGCCCCCAGTAGTAGCCGGCACCGTCGGACGAGGAGGTGTCGATCGTGCAGGTGTCGGCGGATGCCGCCCTGGCAGTCCAGCTGTCCTGCTCGTACGTGCCACAGGTGACCGTCGGGGTGGCGGGCTTGGCGACGTTCGGCACGAAATAGATGTACGACGACCAGGCTCCGTAGTCGGTGCCGTCGTAGGCACGCACCCGCATCCGCATGTGCTGCGCGGGCAGGGCACTCGCGCTGGGAACGGTCAGCTTCGCCGTACTGCCGGAAGGGACGCTGGAACTGGTCACCGTGTACGAGTACGTGGCCTCGCTGGTGTACGCGGGGTCGTTGGTGACCTCGAACTGGGCCTTGGTGCTGGACCCGTCCGGGTCGGTCACCTTCGCCGACAGGGTCGGGGTGTAGGTCGTGATGTATCGCTTGCCGCTGTAGGCGTTGACCTGGGAGGGCGCGATCGCCGGTGAACTCGGCGTTGACGGGTACGAGTTGTAGGTGACCGTGAGATGCGGTTCGACGGAGCTGTCACCGGAGGCATAGTTGGCGGAACGGAACCGGCGCCAAGTCGTGGAGTCGGTCTCGCTCGCACCGGCGATCCGCAGACCGTAGTTCGACGAACCGTCCGCCCATGCCTGCACGATGTCGTCGATGTCGAAGTTCATCGTGCCGGCGGGACAGGAGCTGCTGTACCCCTTCGCGGCGGTGTTGGTCACCGCCCCGGTCGCGGTGGTCGACGGCTGGGCGGCCCAGGTGATGTCCGACGACGACCACGTGGAGGTGATCCGCCGCACCTGCGTACCGGCTCCCGAAGTGGCACAGGTCGAGGAGTAGTACGAGTACAGCGCCAGGTTGGTGTCGGTGATGTGCTTGCCCTTGAACGCCGACACGTCGAACTTCAGATAGGAGCGGGCCTTGGTGGTACCCGCGTCGTACGTCCCCGACTTCAACTCGGTCGAGGAGACCTGCGAGTCGGTGTAGTTGGTGGCCACCCAGGTGTCCGTGGTGACAGCCAGGGTGGAAGTGGGATCGACGGTGACCGGGTAGGTCAGGTCCTGAGTGAAGTAGTCGGCGTCCGGGGTGAGGACGAGGGTCTGGGTTCCGTCGTCGGCGGTCTCGACCAACGCGTCGACCTTCGCCTGGTGCTTCGATTCACCCGAGGCGTCGTCCTTGCTGGAGTCCCACATCATCGGGGCGGGTGCCTCGGCGACCAGCTTGCCGTCCGTGTCCTTCAGCAGCAGGTGCCCGGAGCCGGCCACCGACAGCTTCAGTCCGTCCAGGTTCAGCGGGATGCGGTACTCGGGCGTTCCGTCCGGGGCGGAGTCCAGAACGATGTTCTCGCTGAAGCCCTGGGCCAGTGCGGTCACCGACAGTGTCTGGTCGTCGCCCAGGTCGTAGGAGGCGGTGTCGTCCTTGACCGTCGGGGTCGGGAGCTTCGACGTCCAGCCCAGCCCGAACGACTTGCTTCCCTTGGACACGCTCGCCAGATCGGTGTCACCGCCGTCCGAGACGGTGATGTCCGCCGCGGCCACCTCCGGCTCCAGCGCTGTCCCCGTGTCCGACAATGATGTGTCGATGTCCTGCCAGGTATTGCCGACCTTCTGCCGGATCGGGCCCGCATAGGTGGAGGTCTGCAGTTCACCGCTGGGTAGGGCGTAGGTCGTCGAGTCAGCCGTCCGCTGCGACAGGACCTCGATCTTCCGGTCCTGCAGGCGTGCCATCAGCAACGCCGACGACACCGAATCCGCTGCCGACGCCATCGACTTGGTAGTGTCCGATGCCGCTGTCGCTTCCGTCGTCGTACCGGAATCGGCAGCGAAGGCTGCCCCCGTCGCCAACGACACCAGCGCTGTTTCGGCGGCCAGCACGGCGGCGATCGTCAACGCCGTGCGTCTGAGCCTGTGTTTCATCACAGCTCCTGTGTTCACACTGCGACGCCCCCTGCGCCGCGAGTAGCGAGATCAAAGGTCAAGAACCTGTGAAGGCAAGTTCACGCCAGGCATAGAACCTCCATAGATGACTCAAATTTGAGGGAATGACCCTTGACGAGAAAGGTCATGCGGTTGCGTCGCGATCGCATTCGTGAAAGGTCAAGGCGGAATCTTTGCCGGTGGCGTTAACAAAACGGGCAGGTGGGCGCCAATTGCTCCCGCCCTCGGCTGACGTGTACACATCTCAACCGTTAACAAGCTGTAACCCTCATCGTTCTGTGCCAACCGGCCCGTCAGGGCGTGGACCCCGTCGACACCGACGTGGGGCTCACGCCCGACGGGCCCTCGTCGCGTACGCCCATGCCGTCCTTGCACCCCGAGAGCAGCAGCGCGGCGAGGACGGCCGTGGTCGCGGCCAGGACGCGGACGCGGGTGCGGGATCGGGTGGCGCGGGCGGGCATGGGTTCCTCCTGCGGAAGCGAAGCGCGTCATCGGGTGCAGCTTGGGTGGTCGTACCGCGTGAGCGCTACGGCTGTCATCGGATTCGGGACGTCCGGACCGTCCCGCCCGCGCTGACCTGCGGGGATGTCCGCCCTTCCGGGCACGACGCGGGACGTCCCCCGGGACTTGGGCACCACCAAGTCCCCACGGGAGTTAGGTTGTTGACCACTGCTCTGGTTGTCCGTTGAACGACCCACTCTCCTGGGAGACGCCCATGCCCGGTGACGCCCTCAGCCAAGACCCCGCCGAGCTGAGAAGGAGGATCGACACCAGCAAGGCCCACCCGGCCCGTGTCTACGACGTCTTCCTCGGCGGCAAGGACAACTACCCCGTCGACCGCCAGGCCGCCGCCGCCGCGCTCGCCGCCAACCCGCGCGGCTATCTCGACGTCCGGCACAACCGGGACTTCATGCGCCGCGCCGTGACCCGGCTGACGCAGGAGCACGGGGTGCGCCAGTTCCTCGACATCGGCACCGGGCTGCCCACCGCTGAGAACGTCCACCAGATCGCCCAGGGCGTCGCCCCCGAGTCGCGGATCGTCTACGTCGACAACGACCCGGTGGTGCTCGCGCACGCCCGCGCCCTGCTCACCAGCAGCCCCGAGGGCCGTACCGACTACATCGACGCGGACCTGCGCCGCCCGGCCGACATCCTCGAACAGGCCTCCAAGACCCTCGACTTCAACGAGCCGATCGCGCTGCTCCTGGTGGCGATCCTGCACTTCGTGGAGGACGAGGAGGCGTACACGCTGGTGCGCGAGCTGGTGGACGTGCTGCCGTCCGGGAGCCATCTCGTGCTCAGCCACCTCACCGACGAGATGCATCCGATCCCGACCCGCGCGGTCCAACGGACGTACACCGAGCGGGGGTTCACCTTCGTGTTCCGTACGAAGGACGAGGTCGAGCGGTTCTTCACCGAGACCCCGGGGCTGACCCTGGACGAGCCCGGTGTGGTCCCCGCCCACCAGTGGCACCCCGGCCCGGCGCCCGCGCCGCCGGTGGTCGAGCAGGCGTACTTCGACAGCCTCGACGACATCGAGAAGATCACCTACCGGGACATCAACGACGTGACGGACGACGACATCAACGTGTACGGGGCGACCGGCACGACGGCCTGACATCGGCCGCCCGCGACGGGTGCCCGTCCGGATCGCGGAAACCTGCTTGTAGGCGGCACGTACCTTCCTACGCTGTTCCGCATGACCGTCACCGAACCCGCCCCCGTCCCTGCCGTCCTCCCGCCGCTCGCCGCGCGCGCCCGTGCGATCGGGGGTTCGCCGGTGCGGGACATCCTCGCCGTCACCGCCCGCCCCGAGGTGATCAACTTCGCGGGCGGGCTGCCGGCCCCCGAACTCTTCGACGCCACCGGCATCGCGGCCGCGTACCAGGCGGTCCTCACAGAGACGCCCGCCCGGGCGCTCCAGTACGCGACGACCGAGGGCGAGCCGGTGCTCCGTACCGCCCTCGCCGAGCGCACCTCGGCGCGCGGACTGCCCACCGCCGCCGACGACCTCCTCGTCACCACCGGTTCGCAGCAGGCGCTCTCGCTGCTCGCGACCGCGCTGCTGGAACCCGGGGACGTCGTCCTCGTCGAAAGTCCCTGTTATCTGGCGGCACTTCAGGTCTTCGCGTTCGCCGGCGCGCGGGTCGTCGCCGTGCCGGGGGACGCGGCCGGGGTCGACCCCGAGGCCCTGGAGGAACTCGTCGTCCGGGAGCGGCCCAAGCTGCTCTACACCGTGCCGACCTTCCAGAACCCCACCGGCCGCACCCTGCCCGCCGACCGCCGGGCCGCCGTCGCCGCGATCGCCGCGCGGCGCGGGCTGTGGATCGTGGAGGACGATCCCTACGGCGAACTCCGCTTCGAGGGCGAGCGGTTGCCGTGGATCGCCGCGCAGGAGGGTGCGGCCGACCGTACGGTCCTGCTCGGCTCCTTCTCCAAGGTGATGGCCCCGGGGCTCAGGCTCGGGTGGCTGCGGGCGCCGGCCGCCCTGCTGCGGGCCTGTGTCGTCGCCAAACAGGCGGCCGATCTGCACACCCCGACCGTCAACCAGCTCGCCGCCGCACGGTACTTGGCGGACAACGACCTCGACGCGCATGTGGCGCGGGTGGCGGCCGTCTACCGGGAACGGCGCGATGCCATGCTCGCGGGTCTTGCCAACGCCCTCCCCGAGGAGTCGAGTTGGGAGCGTCCCGAGGGCGGCATGTTCCTGTGGGCACGGCTCCCGGAGTCGTACGACACGACGGAACTGCTGTCGCGGGTGGTGCGGCAGGACGTGGCCTATGTCCCGGGTGCGCCCTTCTACGCCGGGGAGCCCGACCGCGCGACGATGCGACTGTGCTTCGTGACGCAGACGCCGGAGGAGATCGGGGAGGGGCTCAGGAGGCTGGGGAGGGGACTGCGGGAGCGGGCGGCCTGACTGGGGGATTCGTTCCCGGGGTAGTGCGCTTATGGTGACCGGGGTTCCCTGTTGCCGGTGAACACCCCTGGAAGTGCGCCGAGTTGATTCCTGGGAGGGAATGCCATGGCACCGGTGCTCGTCGGACGTGAAGGTCTGCTGGCGGGAGAGCGCATCCCGATCGTCGACACCCGCGTCACCTTCGGACGCAACGCGGGGAACACGGTCGTCATCGCCAGCCCGAGCGTCTCGCGTTTCCATGCGGAGATCGTCTTCGACCAGGACCAGGGTTACGTCCTGAGCGACTGCGGCAGCAGCAACGGCACGCAGGTCAACGGGGAGGAGGTGGAGTCCCGGCTGCTCCAGCCCGGGGACGGGATCACCATCGGGGACCAGGAGTTCCGCTTCGAGGTCGCGGACGCCATGCAGACCCTCATGGCCCTCAACCTGCCCCGCTCCGTGACCCACCCGGAGGAGGCCGACGAGGGCTCCCTGCTGCGGGTCACCGTCGTCGGCGGCGGTCCGGTCGGGCTGTCCATGGCGCTGCTCCTGGAGCACTTCCTCGGCGCCCAGGTCAAGATCACGCTCTACGAGGGCCGTTGGCGTCGGCGGGGCCGTACCGTCGTCTGGAAGAGCGCGGACGAGGGCAACGTACGGCGGCAGCAGGTGGTGACCGTGCAGAGCCGGCAGTACCTCGCCTGGCCGCAGTACGTGCAGGACCGGCTCTTCGACCCTGAGAACTACACGGAGATGTGGCCCTCGGGCCCGGACTCGATCGGCGACCACCACCCGCGCAACATGCGGATCGCCTACATCGAGGACAAACTGCTGGAGCTGGCGAACGAGAAGCGGGACCGCATTCGGCTGATCCCCGCCAAGTTCGACCCGGCGGAACAGCGCGACGAACTCGCCTCGCAGCATGTGCTCGCCATCTGCGACGGCGGCCGGTCGCGCACGCGCGAGCACTTCGCCGCCCGCTTCGGCAAGGCCGACGAGTCGATCTACTCCCTCGACGGCGTCCACCTGCGGGACGTCGTCCTCGGCCTGCGCGTCAAGTCGGAACTGCCGGACCCCATGGCCATCCTCCTGACGGTCGCTCAGAACCGTTTCCTGCTCAACTCGTTGCGCGGCGAGGGCTTCCTCAACATGCGGCTGACGGACGCCGAGTTGGCGGAGGTCATCGGCATCGACCCGGTCCGCCGGGTCTTCGAGGAGTGCATCGCCTCCCGCCCGTGTCTGATGAACCGCGACGAGCACGGCGACTTCCAGTGCGCGACCCACGGCACGCTGTTCCTGCCCGCGCTGATCAAGGGTTCCCCCTTGTGGAAGCGGGTGCACGAGGGGCTGCGGCTCTTCGACGTCAAGTCCCAGGACCTGTCCGCGGTCACCAGCTTCCGCCTGGACATGGTGCAACGCCCGCGTTTCTCCGCCGAGTTGCTGCCCCCGACCGTCAACTCGCCCGGCACCTACGGCTTCCTGCTCGGCGACGCGGCGAACTCCATCCACTTCTGGCCGGGCCGGGGCCTCAACAGCGGCCTGGCGTCGGCGATCTCGCTGGCCCGCTCCCTCAACAGCGCCTGGAACGGCCGCCCGTTCCGCGACGCCGACTTCCTACGGCACGAAGCGGCCATGTCGATGCTCCAGTACCGGCACAAGAGCCGGGCCTGGAAGGCGATGGTCACCACCGACGACCAGGGCGTCACCTGGGCGATCAAGGACATCATCGACCACGGCATCGACGGCATCGAGGAGGAACCCGACCGCGAGGCGGACACGGCGACCCTGCTGGCACGCATGGCGGCGATTCGGGACAGGTTGGCGCCCCGCCTGCCCGGTATGCCGGACGACGAGGCGATCCTGGAGCGGCTCGGGACGCTGGAGTCCAGGACCCTGCGCATGCTCGTCCTCAGCGGCGCGTGGGACACCCTGACGATGGGCGGCGAGGAGGTCGACATCGACATCTTCTACGGCCCCGACTCGTCGGCGGCGGCAGCGGCGGTGGAGGCGCTGGAGCCGGCGACGCAGCAGTGAGCCGTGCGGTGCGGTGCGGCGCGGGGTGTCGCGGTGCGTTGCCTAGGCTGGAGGCATGTCCGACAGTGATGGCTTCGACCTCGACGACTACCTCGCGCACATCGGTTGGGAGGGGGAGCGGCGGCCCGACGCGGAGACGCTGCGGGGTGTGCATCTCGCGCATATGCGGGGCATCCTGTTCGAGAACCTGGACGCCCTGCGGCGGACGGCTCCCTCCCTCGAACTGCCGGACCTGACGGCCAAGTTGCTGCACAGCCCGCGCGGCGGCTACTGCTACGAGCAGAACACGCTGCTGGCCGTCGCGCTGCGGGCGCTGGGCTTCGGGGTGACCCTGCTGACGGCGCGGGTGGTCGTGGGCACGGACCGGATCGAGAGCCGCCCGCGCACCCATATGACGCTGCTCGTCGAGGTGCCCGGCGACCCGCGGCCGTATCTGGCCGACGTCGGGTTCGGGGCGATCGGGGCGCTGCTGGAACCGGTGCCGTTGGCGCTCGGCGGGGAGTTCGAGGGCGCGGGGCGCAGGCACCGGTTCGTCCAGGTGCCCGCGCATCGGGGGCCGTTGGAGCTGTGGGCGCTGGAGACGTACGTCAGCGGGGCCTGGCAGGCGCAGTACGTCTTCACCCTGGACCCCTTCGAGCACGTCGACTTCGACGTCATCAACTGGCACATCGCCACGAACCCGCGCTCCCCCTTCACCCAGCGCCTCTTCGTCCAGCGCGTCACCCTCGACCGCCATCTCCTGCTGCACGGGCGCCTGTTGACCGAGACGCGGGTCGACGGCGGGGTGAGCGTGCGGGAGTTGACGGACGAGGGGGAGGTGCGGCGGGTGCTGGAGGAGGAGTTCGGGATCGAGGCGCCGGAGGGGATGACGTTGCTGAACTGAGCGGGGAGCGGAGTTCAGGTCAGTCCCACCAGAAGGACCACACCTGCTGGTTGAGCACCTCCTGCTGGGCGTACGCGCGCAGCGTCTCGTGGTGGCCCTGCGTGATGTTGTCGGGGCAGAAGGCGAAGTGCTCGGCGGCGACCGCCTCGGCCTCGGCCTGGGTCGTGGGCGGGGCCGCGACCGACAGCACCAACTGGTCGAAGGTGAGCGCCACGACGCGTATGCCGAAGCGGTCCTCCCAGGAACGCAGGACGGCACACAGCCGGGCCACGTCACCCTCGTAGTTGACCGCACCGGACCAGCCGATCGCCGCCGGGATGTCCGCGCTGCGGCGGGCCGGGACCAGGGCGAGGCGCGGTTCCTTGAGCCAGGAGCCGCTCTCCGTAAGGGAGTCGGCGATCTCGGCGGCGCGGGCGTCGGGGTCGACGGCCGACTCCCGTTCCGTTGACGTGGCGGGCGCGAGGCCCGGCCACTCGGGGCCGTACGGGGAGATCGTCTCGTCCTCTTCGGCGTCCGTCGCCTGCTCGCCGAAGAGTTCGTCGGCCGCGCACTCCTCCCAGAACTCCTCCAGGACCTCTTCGGCGTCATGGTCCCCGGGGTACGACACCTCGTCGGGCATCAACTGCCAGTCCGCCAGGCCGCCTTGGTCTCCGCCGACGTCCACCAGCACGGGGAGCAGCCCGGCGGTCCGGCGGGCGACCTGGAGCGTGTCGTAGTCACCGGGCCCCGCCGGTCCGTCCGCGCGCCACAACAGCGGTTCGTCCGACGGGCCTTCGTCCGTCACGTCGATCAGACTCCCGGGAGGGAGCACAAGCCCGAGCGAACTGCCGCTCGGGTCGGCCGCCAGCTTCGGCAGCGGATTGGGAAGGGTCGCCATGCCAGAAACTGTAGAGGCGAGCACTGACAGCGGGGGACCGACTAGAGGGTGGTGGTGAACGCGGCCCAGGTGGTGGGGGTGAGTTGGAGGGTGGGGCCGCCGGCTTCGGGGTTCTTGGAGTCGCGGATGTGGATGGTGTGGGGGCAGGTGGCGACCTCGACGCAGGCGCCGCCCTCACTGCCGCTGTGGCTCGACTTCCGCCAGGCGTAGGCGACTTCGAGGCACTGGCCGCCTTCGCTGCCGCTGTAGCTCGACTTGAACCACTGAAGTGCGGTGCTCATTGATCTCCTAGCAGACGGTCCAGCAGGCCCCTGGACTCCTGTGGTGACAGGGCCTGTGACCGCAGCATTGCATACTTGCGCGCCAGCCTGGATACCTCGTCGAGGTCCGCGACCCACTGGCTGCCGCGCTGTCCTTCTGTGTAGGCGAGCTGCTGGTGGTCCGGTGTCTCCAGGAGTGTGAAGGGGCCGTCGAGACCAGCGTGCGCGGCCGTGTTCATCGGCAGGATCTGGAGTGCCAGGCCCGGGAGTTCGGCGCACTCGCGCAGAAAAGCGAGCTGTTCGCGGCGGGCCTCCGGTGTGCCGATGCCGAGGTGCAGCACCGGCTCCCAGATCACGAAGCTCATCGTCGGCGGGTTCTTGCGCTGCAGGATCTCCTGGCGCTCGATTCGGCCCGCCAGCTTCGCCGCGATCTCGTCCTCGTCGTACGCCGGGATGCGTTCCGCCAGGACCGCGCGGGCGTACTCCGTGGTCTGGAGCAAGCCCGGGATGACCGCGTTGTCGTACCAGGACAAGGCGATGGCCTCGCGCTCGTGCAGCATGTACTCCTCGGCGTAGAGCGGGAATTGGTCGATCTCCGGCAGGTTTTCGACTCCCGCCTCGAACGTCCCCTTCGTGTCGAGGATCCCGTCCAGCGTCCGCGCGAGCGTGGGCATCAGCCGGCGCCTGCCCTGCTCCACCGACGCGATCGTCTCCTCGTCGACCATCGCCCGCTCGGCGAGCTGGCGTTGTGTCAGCCCGGCGGCCATGCGGGCTGCTTTCACCTGTGAGCCCAGTAGCCGCATCGCCGAGCGGTTCTTCTTGGAGTTCATTCTGTGGTGCTCCCCACATCCACCCGTTTCGGACCCCGCGCGAACCCGTACTCCACCCGTACAAAAACGGATCCCGGGCTCACGCCCTGTCAACGGTAGTGACGTTGCGCAACTCTTGTCCCGTGAACCTGAGTGAGAAGTTCTTCCGGCGCGAACGCCGGTCCGTTCCCGCCGCCAGGGATTTCGCTCACGCGTTTCTGACCGCGTGGGGGCTCGCCGGGACCTCGCGCGGTGCGGATGTACTGCTCTGCGTAAGCGAGTTGGCGACCAACGCACTGGTGCACGGGGTGCCGCCGGGGCGTCAGTTCCGGCTGGTGCTGCGGTGCGACGGGCGGGTGTTGCATGCGGAGGTGCATGACAGCGGGGGTGGGGTTCCGCGCGTCGGCGACCATCCCGGCGGTACGGATGAGGGTGGGCGGGGGTTGCTGCTTGTGGCGGCGCTCTCGGACAAGTGGGGGGTGCGGGAACGGGACTTCGGGAAGGTGGTGTGGGCGGAGTTCGGGTGTGAGGGGGGTGGGGCCTCAGGTCTCGGTCTCGGGGCGGTTCATGAACTCCGGGGTGAGCAGGGCTCGGTAGGGCTCGAAGACCAGCTCCGGGGAGAGCTGGTGCACGGCGATCCCTCTGGCGATCAGGTCGAGTCCCTCCAGTGACTCCCTGCGGATGATCAGAGGCATCACTTCCGCGGCCAGTTCCCGAGCGGCGCGGTCGAGGGGCGGCGGCCACTCCCGGTGCAGGGCCGCCACGGCGTCGGCCAGCTCCTTCCACTCGCCTTGGTACACGCCCGACAACATCTCGCCGAAATACACGCGAGGCACCTTGGTCCACAGGTGCAGCAGCAACTCGGTCTGGGCGAACGGGGGTCGGGGCAGCGCGCCGAAGAGCAGCCAGCCGAAGTCGCTCTCCTGGCCGTCCCCGTCCCACAACTCGTCCACCAGGGCGAGGATCTCCTCGGTCGGCCACTCGCGGACGACGGCGTGGATCACGAAGTTGTTGTGCACGCTCAGGCGGCGGCCCTGGTCGAGTTGCTCCCGCAGGTAGTCCGTGACATCCGCCCGTGGTCGTCGGACGAACGCGGTGATTCCTGATCGCACCATCCTCGGCAGTTCGTCACCGACACCGGCCAGATGCACGGCCAGGGAGAGCACGTCGCTCGGTGTGCGCCGCAGCGCGGCTGCCAGCAGCATCTGCGCACCCTGCTCGGCCCGCCGCATGGGACCGGACCTCGTGGTCAGCGCCAGAACCAGTCGCGCGAGCTCCTCCGTCGGCAAGGAGAGCGCCAGCACGGCCCGCAGCCGTACGGAACCCTCCGCCCATCGATGCGCCAGGAGCCGGTCCGCCAGCAGCATGACCTCATGTGGACGACGGTTCTGTACGAGTGCGTCGAAGGCCGGGTCCGCCGGGTCCCGCGTGGCCAGCAGCGCGACCGCCGTCTCCTCGGCCCAGGTGAACGCGCTCGTCGGCACCTCGCCCAACATGTCCCACCACAGCGGGTTGTCCGTGCCGTCCGTGCTGGTCGAGCCGTTGTCCGCATTGTCCGCGCTGGACAGCGCGAGCGTCTCCGCACCGTCGTCCAATGCGGTCACGGCACCGCGCAGACGGTCGGCGATCGCCTGGCCGACCGCCTCGGCCCGTTCCAGGGCCGCGTCCACGTCGTCGCCGTAGCCGCTCTGCGGGGCGACTTCCTCCGCGCCCGGCGCCGGAAGCCGCGCGGTCCCCCGCTCGCGACGAATCGCCCGGGTTCGGGTCATGGCCTCCGCGAAGAGTGCGGTGGCCAGTTGGCGGTCGCGCTCGGTGCGGGCCAGCCGTGCGCTGGTGCGGTCGCGGCGTTCGATCGTGCGGGTCAGTTCCGAGTCGATGCTCCGGAGACGCGGCAGGTCGGGCGGGACCGCTGTCATGGTCAACTCCCGTTCCCGGGTGAGGTGTTCCACCTCGTCGGCGAGGACGACCACCCACACGGACAGCACGGACGCGAGGGCGGTGGCGTCGCGCAGGGCCAGTTCGGACTCGTACCGGACCTGGTTGAGGGACGCCAACTGTTCGTACAGCTCGATCGTTCTGGCCTGGGCGGACACCGCCACACTTCTGCTGACCGGAGTACGCCGTTTCTCCGCCCTGGCCAGCAGATCGAGACCCTCGGCGAGCAGGCGTTGGCGACTCGGCCGTAGTCCGGGCGCGGCCGTGCACGCCTCGACGACCGCCGTGACGAACCCGGCGTCGAGCTTCGCCCCCGCCAGCCGCTCACTGATCGCGGACTTGCTCAGACCGGTCACGCCCGCGTCGGCCAGCGCCTGAACCGTGATCCCCGCAGCCTCCACCCGCTTCCGCAGGAACGTGGCGAGGGCCGTGTACTCCTCCGTGTCCGCGCGCACCGGGCCGAACTTCCGGCCGGCCCGACGGGGTAACTGCTGCTCGGTCATCTGTCCCCCGGTCCCGATGCCCATATGTCCACGGACAAAGGGCATTGTCCGGCACCGCAGGGCCCATGGTCAGGCACTTCCACATCGCGGTTGAGGACAAATCGCCGTCCTGCGCAGGCTGTTCGCAGCACCCCACCCACGGAGAAACGAGGAACGACCATGCCCGCGCCCAAGCGCACACACCCCCGCACCCTCGACCTGCTCGCCTTCCTCGCCGTCCTGGCAACCGGCATCGTCCTGCTGCTCATCGGCGTCCCCCCGAACTCCCTCGCGATCGTCGTCGTCGCGATGGGCGGCCTGTACGGCGCCTGGCTCGGCATCGGTCGGGGCGACTGAACACTGCCCGACGGAACCGTGAACTCCGCAAACCGGGGCACAACCCTCTCCCCGCACCGGCGGTCACTCGTGAATGTCGGAATCCCCTGCTTCACACGGAGGTTGTGCCATGCCCGCTCCCCGTATCAGCCGCAGGGCCCTGCGCGCCGCCTCGGCTCTCGGCCTGGCCGTCGGCGCCGGGCTGGCCATGACGGTCGCCCTGCCCACCAGCGCCGGAGCCGCGACCGCACCGGCGACGGTCACGAAGACCAACGACAACCGGCTCGTCTACAAGGCGGCGCCCGGACAGGTCAACAAGGTGACTGCCAAGGCGACTTCGACGGACGGCGGCGACAGCATCACCTACGTCATCGACGACGTGGTCCCCGTCAGCATCGCGGCCGGCGTCCCCTGCACCCACCCCACCGCCTCGGACCTCACCAAGATCTCCTGCCAGGCCATGGGCGGGTCGGCCGACCGGCCGTTCGCCGTCATCCTGATGTCCCTGGGCGACCGCGACGACTCCATCAGCTACGACAACGCCACCGGCCAGGCCCTCAACTCGGCGCTGCTGATGCTGGGTTCGGGCAACGACAAGGCGGTCGACACCGGCCAGTTCGACGGCAACGAGATCGACGGCGAGGACGGGAACGACTCCATCGTGGTCGGCACCGACGCCATCGTCTTCGGCGACGCGGGCAACGACACGGTCCGACTCGGCGCCCGCTCCCGGGCGTTGACCTACGCGGGCAACGACACGGTGTACGCCGACGGCGTCGACAGCTGGGTGGACGCGGGCCCGGGCAACGACCACCTCTACGGCGGCGCCGGCAAGCAGACCCTGAACGGCGACGCCGGCAACGACACCATCCGCGGCGGCACCGGCGACGACGTCCTGCACGGCAACGCGGGCAACGACATCCTGTACGGCAACAGCGGCAACGACTTCCTCTACGGCGAGGCCGGCAACGACAAGCTCTACGGTGGCCCGGGCCACGACAAGCTCTCGGGCGGGGCGGGCTCGAACGTCGTACACCAGGACTGAGCAGGCGGGACTGAACGAACAGCCCCGCTTCCTCGATCCGCCCCGGTCAGCCGAACGCCAGTTTCCCCGTCCAGTTGCCGACCACCGTCGTGTAGGTGCCCATCGCGGTCTTGCCGCCGGCGTAGAGGCGGACGCTGCCGTCGCTCATGTGGGCCCACAGGTCGGGGACCGTGTCGCCGGTGACGTCCGGGATGGCGAAGAAGCGGGGTACGGCGGTGGCGGTCCAGCCGCTGGCCGCGTACTCGGTGTCGGCGCCGCCCGCGCCCGCCGCGGAGTTGGCGAGGGAGAGGATGTCGACGCCGGTGGCCGCCGCGTTGGCCTTGCCCTTGCGCAGGATCAGCCGGCCGGAGTCGGTGGTGCGGTAGAGCATGTCGGCGATCCCGTCGCCGCTGATGTCGGCGACCGCGACCACGTCACGGGTCGTCCACGCGGAACCGGTGTTCAGCAGCGTGGCACCGGCGAACGAGCCGCCGGTGTAGCCGGTGAACGCCCAGTACTGGGTGCCGGAGGTCATGAAGAGTTCCGGCTGCCCGTCTCCCGTGATGTCCCCGGCGGAGAGGATCTGGTCGAAGGCGGACGCGGCCGGGACGGTGACGTTCGCCCCGCCGGTGTCCGTGCCCGTGGTGGGCAGCAGGACCGGCATCCGGGCGCAGGTGTTGAAGCCGCCGAAGCCGTCGCCCGGGTAGACGTAGAGCGTGCCGTCGTTCATGCGGGCGACCAGATCCTGGAGGCCGTCGCCGGGGTAGTAGTCGCCCCCGTGCGTGATGAGCGCGTCCTTCCAGTCCACGGCGGTGGTCGTGCAGCCGTCGGAGTAGGCCGTGTTCTTGGTGGTCTCGCCGTAGGACGGGCTCATGCCGACGAACAGGTCGCCCTTGGTGCCCGAGGGGTAGTCGCGCAGGCCGTAGCTGGTGACGCCGTCGTCGTCCGTGGCCGTGGTGATGGTCAGCAGGTCCGGCTTGTCGTCACCGGTGAGGTCGGCCGTGGCCTCGTCACGGTCCTTGGGGCTGACGAAGATCTTGTACGCGTTCGGGGTCACCGACTCGTTGCCGGCCGCGTCGACCGCCTTGACGTAGAGGATCGCCGGTCCGGCGAGCGGCGGGGTGACGGAGACGACCGACGTGAAGGAGGTGCCGGTGATCACCTCGCCCGCCTTGGTGGTGCAGCTGTTGTGGTCGCTGAGCTTGGTCGTCTTGTCGTATGCCGTGCTGTTCCAGCTGTACGCGTACGAAGTGACCTTCTCCCCGGGCCAGTTGAAGAACGTCATGCAGCCGGACTGGCCGAAGGTGGCCTTGGACCACTGGTCCTCGCCGCTGTCGTTGTCGTCGTCCGCCTCGTCGAAGTCGGCGGAGGTCACCGTGGGGGTCTTCGGGGCGACCGTGTCGAGTTTGAAGTAGCAGCTGTAACTGGTCGGGGACTGCGCCGGATAGTCGTCCTTGACGTACATGTTCCAGTGGTACGTGCCGTCCTTGAGGCCGCCGCTGTCGAACAGGACGCTCGCCGTGGTCTTTCCGGAGGCGCTCGCCTCACGGTTGTAGACCGTGCCCGTCGTGTCGTTCTTCAGGTACAGGTGCACGATGTCCAGGTCGTCCTTGCCGTCCGGGTCCGAGACGGCCGCGGAGAAGGTGATCTGGTCGTTGGCGCCGATGGTGACGTAGGGCGCGGTGGTGGTGCACTTGCCCGGGCTCATCTTGAGCTTGGCCGGCTTGTTCGGCGTGGTGTTGAAGGTGACGTCGACGTTCGGGCCCGCGTTGTCGTTCGTGGCCTGGAACTTCTTCCAGGCGTACTGGTCGTCCTCGTTGCTCGCCTGAATGCCCAGCGTCCAGTGGTTCAGGCTGTTGTCGGCCGCGTACTTGGCGGCCTCCTTCACGTTGAAGGTCGTGTTCCCGGCCGCGCAGCTCTTCTTGTAGCCCTTGGCGTACGACTTGGTTTCCTGGCGGGCGTTCCAGCCGGGCTGGTTGCTCCAGCTGGTCTTCTTGTCGATGTCACCGGTGCGCCAGACCTCGACGTCCCTCTTGGTGCAGGACCAGGAGTACGTCTCCTTCATGTTGAGCGTGGCCTCCTTGATGGAGGTCGTGCGCACCGCGTTCGGCCACGCCATCGTGAAGAAGGAACGGCTGCTGCCGAAGGTGTCCGACTCGTAGCCGGCGCGGGCCTCGTTGGTGCCCTTGTTGAAGCCGCGCCCGTTGAAGAACGTGGCGGTGGCCCAGGTGCCGCGCTTGTAGGCGGTGGTCCAGTTGCCCGCGTCGGTGTTGGTGCTGGGGTCGATGAAGACCGGGTACGTGGTGCCCGAACCGGTCAGCAGATCCTGGTCCGGCGTGATGGTGATCGTGCCGTCGGCGGCCAGTTTCGGGTCCGTGCGGGCGGAGTGGGTGCCGGGCTGGGGACCGCTCAGGCCCGGGAACTCGCCGTCGATGGCGGTGGTTTCCGGGGTGACCACGGCGTCCTCGTCGCCCGCCGGCTGGGTCGCCACGGGGTCGGCCGAAGCCGCCGTGGGGCTCGCGGTCGCGTCGCCGTCGGTCTCGGTGGTGGCGGTGGGCGCGGCGGACGCCGTACCGAAGTCGGTGTCGGCGTTCTGGTCGTCGGCGCCACGTTCGCGGGCGGCGTCGTCGGGGTCCGCCGGCTGCGGTGCGTCGCTCGCGGTGTCCGTGGCGGTCGGGGTCGGGTCGGGGTCGTCCTGGCCGCCGTCCCCGTGGGTGAGGTTGTCGGTGGTGGCTTCCTTGCCGGCCGAGTCCCACATCAGGAGGGTCGGGGTGGCCGCCACGTCGTTGCCGTCGGCGTCGTAGGCGTGGATGGAGCCGCTGCGCGAGTCCAGCTTCATCGTCAGGTCCGGTGAGGACAGGCCGTACGAGATGGTCTTGAGCGCCGGATTGGCCGCCGCCTGGGCCGACTTGACGACCAGGACCTCGGAGAAGCCGCCGTCGTTCGCCGCGAGGACGAGGTCGACGCCGGGCAGCACCTCGCGGTACAGGGCCTCGTTGCTCTCGACCTCGGGGGCGGGGAGGGTGCCGGGCCAGGTGAGGTTGATCGTGTGGCCGGCGGTGGTGAGGGTGACGAGGGTGGTGGCGGTGTCTTCGGCGGTGTCCGCGGCCTGCGTCGTCGTGTTGGCCGTCGTGGCGTTCGCCGTCTTCGTGCCCGCCGTCGTCGCGTTCGCGCGGTACGCCGCCGGATGTACGTAACTCGCCTTGCCGGCCGCCGACTTGGCCTTGCCACCGCCCGAGAACACCACCGGCGTCGTCGTGGCCTTCGTGGTCCAGTCGCCGTTCGCCGTGCGGCGCAGTGTCGGGTCGACGGCCCGCCAGGTGCCGCCGACCTTGGCGCGCACCGGTGAGACATGGATGCGGGTGGTCAGCGTGTGGTCGGGGTTGGCCCAGGTGGTGGTCGTCGCGGTGCGGGCCGTGACGATCTCGACGCGCTTGCCGGAACTCCTGGCCAGGGCTCGGGCCTCGGTCTCCGTACGGGGGTGGGGTTTCGTGTCGCCGCTCTTCGCCGTGGAGCCGCCGGAGTCGTGGTCGGGGAGCAGTACCCAGGCGGTTCCGGCGGCCAGGATCAGCGCCAACAGCCCGGCGAGCAGGCGCATGTGACGTGGGCTCAGCCTGTTCGGCCAAGAAGCGGAGGACACCGAACCGTTTCCCCTCTGACGGTGGCGACATGACGTCGGCGACCTGACGTGGCCGCATGCGGACGACCCTCCGCCCGCTCGCCCGGTGGTCGGTGCCGGGGTGTGGGGAGGACGTGCAGATCATGGAGCGCCGGTGTGCGCCGGGCAAGCCCCATTCGGTCGGGTACGGTCGGCGGAGCGTCCCCTTCCGGGCTCAACGCCCCTTATGCCGCCCGGAGTTGGGCAGACTTGTCATGTTCTGATCAGTGATCAAGCCCACATAAAGTCAAATGATCTAGCGCTGATGGCAAAGGGCGGCCAATAATCCGGGCTGTTTTCCTTCTCTGTTTCTCCATCGCGTCTTCACGGCCGGGGTGACTGCCCGGCCGGGGTCACCGGGGGGTCCTTCCGTGTTCCGTCGCTCACGTCCGAGCGCGCGTCCGCGTCGCAGAGCCTGGCGTCGCAGAGCCGTGCCCGGTGTCGTCCTGCTGCTCTCCCTCGCGCTGTCGGTCGGGGCCCTGGAGGGCCAGGCCTTCGCCGAGCCGCCGCCGGACGACGACGTCGCCGCGATGGTGGACGTACCGGCCACCGACCCGGTGGACGGCGCCGACCAGTCCCTGTCCGGGTACGCCCGGCAGTACGCGATCGACGCCGCGCAGGACGACACCGACCCCCCGGACGGCAGTACCGCCATCCCGGCCGCCGGTCCCGACGGCACCGCGGACATCACCCCGGAGAAGCTGGCCGCCGCTGCGGACGGGCTGATCCAGGTCGACGGCGGAGTGCCGGTGAAGATCGGCGCCGCCTCCGACGACACGACCCAACAGCCTGTCGGTACCTGGTCAGTTGATGTGCTGAGCCAGACGGACACGGCCGCCGCCGGCGTCAACGGCCTGCTCATGCAGGTCACCACAAACGACACCACCCCGGCGCCGGCCCGACTCCAGGTCGACTACACCGACTTCAAGAACTACTTCGGCGCCCAGTGGTCCGACCGGCTCCAACTGGTCCGCTACCCCGAGTGCTTCCTCACCGACCCGGACAACGAGGAGTGCGCCACCCCGGAGCCGCTGGACAACTCGGCCGACCTGCGCGCCGACACCACGACCACGGACGCCGACGGCAACGAGACCACCGACCTGGGCGCCACCAAGGTCGAGGCCACCGTCGACCTGTCCACCCCGATGGACGCCGACACCGCGACCGGCACCACCAGCGCCGACGCGACGGCCGCCCTGGACAAGGGCAGTGCGCAGTCGGCGGTCTACCACGGCTCCGCCGCGAAGGCCGTCACCGCCGCCGCGTCCTCCGGGGCCGGCGGCGTCCTCGGCGTGACCGACTCCGGCAACGGCGCCGGCGGCTCCTTCCGGGCCACCCCCCTTTCCTCGGCGGGCAGTTGGGCCGCCGGATCGTCCTCGGGCGGCTTCGCGTACACGTACGCCGTCGACACCCCGCCGGTCTCCGCGGGCCCCACGCCGAGCATCGCATTCTCGTACAACTCCCAGGCCGTGGACGGCAAGACGTCCACCGCCAACCCGCAGACCTCCTGGATCGGCGAGGGCTGGTCCTACGACACCGGGCACATCGAGCGCTCGTACCGCGGCTGCGGCCAGGACCAGGACGGCGACGACGCCAACAACAAGGGCAAGAAAAAGAAGACCGGCGACCTGTGCTGGGCCAGCCAGAACGCGGTGATGAGCCTCGGCGGCACGACCGTCGAACTGGTCCGTGACGACACCAGCGGTGAGTGGCACCCGCGTTCCGACGACGGCACCAAGATCGAGCACAAGACCGGTGCCGACAACGGCGACGGCGGCGACACCGCCGACAAGGGCGAGTACTGGATCGCCACCACCCGCGACGGCACCAAGTACTACTTCGGCCTGGACAAGGTCGGCAACGGCCACGCGGACACCGACTCCGTCTCCACCGTCCCCGTCTTCGGCAACGACCCGAAGGAGCCGTGCCACGCGGACGCCTTCAAGGACTCCTCCTGCACCCAGGCCTGGTCCTGGCAGCTCGACGAGGTCGTCGACCTGCACGGCAACGCCATGGTGATCACCTACCAGCAGGAGGACAACTACTACGCCAAGAACAAGTCGACCAAGAAGAACGTCAAGTACCAGCGCGGCTCCTACCCGCTGACCATCGAGTACGGCCTGAACAAGGACGACCTCGGCGCGGTCCCGGCCGCCAAGGTGCAGTTCCAGACCGACGAGCGCTGCCTCGCCGCGTCCGCGAGCAAGTGCGACGCCGACAACTTCACGTCGAGCGACCCGGAGAAGTACCGCGTCTGGTACGACACCCCGGCCACCCTCAACTGCAAGTCGGACACCGCCAAGCAGTGCCCGACCTTCCCGTCCTTCTGGACCCGCAAGCGCCTGGAGAAGGTCGTCACCTGGGCCCACCGCGACGGCACCGGCACCCTGTACCCGATCGACGAGTGGACCCTCAACCACGCCTTCAACTCCGGCTGGTACCAGACCTCCCCGGGCCTGTGGCTGTCCTCCGTCCAGCACGGCGCCTACGACACCGACACCACCGACCCCGACGACGCCCCGGGCCAGACCCTGCCGGCGGTCGTCTTCGACGGCACCGCCTACCCCAACCGGGTCCGCGCGAACAGCGCCGACATCGAGCTGACGTACTGGCACCCGCGCATCACCGGGATCACGGACGAGAACGGCAAGAAGACGGTCGTCGACTACAACAAGGGCTGCACCTACGCCCCGGCGACCACCGACGTCTCCGACAACACGGCCGCCTGCTACCCCGTGCACTGGTCGCCCGACGAGAGCTTGGAGAACCCGCCGCTGGCATGGTTCAACAAGTACACCGTCGCCAAGGTCACCGAGCAGGACACGGTCGTCACCACGACCGCCCTCGCCTCACCCGACGTCGTCACGACGTACGAGTACGGGGGCGGCGGCTACTGGGCCAAGACCGACGCCGAGTTCACCAAGCCCTCGCAGCGCACCCACAGCGACTGGCGCGGCTACGCCTCCGTCACCACCAGGGTCGGCGACCCCGACGGCCCCGCCGCCACCCGCTCGAAGACGACCACGTACTACCTGCGCGGCTCGGGCACGACCCTCAAGGACGACACCGGCGCCACCCTCTCCGCCGACGACGCCGACGAGAACGCGGGCCAGGCCGCCGAGACCGTCACCTACGTCTCCAGCGAGGCCGCGGCGGCCGCACACAGCAGGGCGATCACCCTGCCCGGCCCGAGCACGGTCACCGCCACACGCAAGCGCACCGGCGACAGCGACCTCGTGGCGAGGCGGTCGTACGTCAAGCGAGTCGACGACCTGACCGCCTACAACGGCAAGTGGCGCGGCACCCGCACCACGACGGACATGGACGACGACGGCCTGCCGAGGCAGAGCGAGGTCGCGGTCGTCACGTTGGCGAGCCCGGGTGACACCACCCCCACGGTCGGCGACAAGACCTGCACCGTCACCACCTTCGACAACAGGGCGTCGACGAACCTCTACGGCCTGCCCAAGCGGGCGTTGACCACCGCGACCGACTGCGACGACGTGTCGAGCGCGGCCACCGCCGCGGTCAGCTCCGACGTCACCACCGGCTACAACGACGCCGGCGACGCCACCAGCGAGAAGTCCCTCAACGGTGAGGGCACCGGCACGATCACCGGCTCCCTCACCGAGTACGACGTCTACGGCCGCGCAAACAAGGTCACCGACGCAGGGAAGAACGTCACCCGGACCACGTACAACCCCGGCAGCAGCCCGTACGTCATCACCGGCACCACCATCACCAACGCCAAGTCGCAGGCGACGATCACCACGATCGACCCGGCCCGCGGCCTGACGACGCTCACCACCGACCCCAACGGCAACAAGACCCGCTACGAGTACGACCTCCTCGGCCGCCTCGTGAAGGGCTGGCGGCCCGGCGACGCCGACGCCCTTCCCTCCACGCAGATCAGCTACGCGCTGGGCACCCGCACCCCGACCCGGGTCATCACCAAGAGCCTGAAGGACAACGGGAGTTACACCCAGTCCGTCACCTTCTACGACGGCATGGGCCGCACCGTGCAGACCCAGGCACCGGACGCCACCGGCCTCGGCCGCCTGGTCACCTCGGTCCGCTACAACGACCACGGCGCCCCCGTCCGCAACGACAACGGCTACTACGTCCTCGGCCTGCCGGCCACCACGCCGTACATCCCGACCAGCCAGCAGTCGATCCCCAACTCGACCAGGGCGACCTACGACGGCCTCGGCCGCCCGCTCACCTCGACGACCCTGCACCACAACGCGGACTTCGCCACCGCCACCACCACCTACAGCGACACCGACGCCTCCGTCACCGTCGTCCCGCCCACCGGCGGCACCGCCACGAAGACCATCGGCGACGCGCTGGGCCGCGCGGTCAAGGCGATCACCTACACCAACGCCGACCGCAGCGCGAACACGTACACCGAGACCACCTACGACGCGCTCGGCAACCGCACCCAGGTCAAGGACAAGTCGGGCCACCTCTGGACCTGGACGTACGACTCCCGGCACCGCGTGCGCCTCAGCACCGACCCGGACTCCGGCACCAGCCAGACCTGGTACGACGACGCCGACCACGTCATCCAGACCAAGGACGCCACCGGCAAGATCCTGCACTTCGGCTACGACCCGCTCGGCCGCAAGAGCACCCTCACCGTCGGCTCCGACGCGTTCCCGACCGACGAGTGGATCTACGACACCGCCACCAACGGCATCGGCCTGCCCGCCAAGTCGATCCGCCACACCGTGCTCGGCGCCACCACCGGCGACATCGTCAGCGAGGCCACCGGCTACACCGAGGACGGGCAGCTGACCGGCAAGACGGTCACGGTCCCGGCGGTCAGCGGCAGCACGGACAACCTCTCGGGCTCGTACCACTGGTCGTACACCTACACCCGCACCGGCAAGCCGCTCACCACCACGCTCCCCGCCACCCCCGGCGGAATGACCACCGCCGAGAAGGTCATCACCCGCTACAACAGCCAGGACCTGCCCGTCTCCACCTCCGGCTGGGACTGGTACACCACCGGCGCGGTCTACAACCCGTACGGCCAGATCACCCGCTCCACCAGCGGCAAGAACCCCTACCGGGTGTGGACAAGCGCCCTCTACGACGACTCCACCGGCCTGCTGCTGCACTCGTACGCGGCCACCCAGACGGCGAACGGCCTTGTCTCCCAGTCCGCCTACGCCTACGACCAGACCGGCAACACCAGCCTGGTGGCGACGGGTTCGACCACCTCGGGCACCACCACGTGGGACAACCAGTGCTTCACCTACGATGCCCGCGGCCAGCTCGTCGAGGCCTGGACCGGCGCCACGGCGAAGTCCTGCACGGACTCCTCCGGCGCCACCTGGAAGGCGACCGACTCCTCGGCGACCGCCTCCGGCACGCTCGGCGGCGCCCCCTCCACCTCCACCATCGCCACCGGCACGGCGGCCTACGGCAGCCTCCCGTACTGGCAGTCGTACCGCTACGACGACCTCGGCAACCGCTCCACGCTCACCGACCACAGCACCCAGCGCACCTCCACCGGCGCCCTCAACACCGCGCTGGACGGCTCGACTTCGTACGCCTACGGGGACACCGGCCAGCCGGACACGTTGACGGGCTGGACGCAGAAGACGGTCACCGCGGCCGACTCCGGCACGAAGACCGTCACCGAGGCCAACTCGGCGGTCTTCGACGACTCCGGCCGCACCCAGACCCGCACCATCAACGGCGACACCCAGTCCTTCGTCTACGACGGTGAGGGCCTGCTGAAGTCCGTCTCCGGGTTCGGCGCCGGATCGGGCGCGATCACCGGGCCCGGCGGGCTGTGCATGGACGACGCCGGCGGCCACACCGTCGACGGCAACGTCATCCAGATCTACACCTGCAACGGCACGGCCGGACAGAGGTTCAGCGCCAACGGCGGCAAACTGACGGTCCTGGGCAAATGCGCCACGGCGTCGGGAACGACGAGCGGCTCGACGATCACGCTGAAGACCTGCGTACCGGACGCCACCACCCAGTCCTTCGTTCTCCGCGCGGACGGCACCTTCTACAACACGACCTCCAAGCTCTGCCTGAACGTGGCGAGCGCCACCGTCAGCGCCGACCTGACCCTGGCCGCGTGCACGGCGAGCGCCGACACCCAGAAGTTCACCCTCGCCGCGAGCACGTCGTATCTCTACGACGCCGACGGCAACCGCATCTCCAAGACCACCGGCGGCTGGACCACCCTCTACCTCGGCGAGACCGAGGTCATGGGCTCCCAGACCTCCACCGCCACCAGGGCGATGCGCAGCTACGGCCAGGCCGGCGCCCCCACCGTCGTCCGCTACACCTCCAGCGCCACCAGCGCGCACACCCTGGTCGCCCAGGTCACCAACCCCCAGGGCACGGCCACCGTCCAGATCAAACTGGCCTCCGGAATGGCGGTCCAGACCCGGTCCTACGACGCCTGGGGCAACCTGCGCGGCGACCTCGACGGGGCGTTGACGGGCTGGGCGGGCTCCCGTACGTACATCGGCGGCGCGGACGAGTCGAGCACGGGCCTGATCCATCTGGGCGCACGCGACTACGACCCTGTCACCGGGCGCTTCACGTCGATCGACCCGGTGATGGACTTCTCCGACCTGCTCCAACTGGGCGGCTACGCCTACGCGGACAACAGCCCGGTCACCAAGGAGGACCCCAACGGCCAGTTCTGGGGCTGGTCCCAGGTCAAGCACGCGGCCTGGTCCGCCACCAAGACGGTCGCGCACGTGGCCTACGAGTACTCGGGCCTCGCCGACATCGTCAGCTGCGCCACCCACCCGGCACTCGGCTCCTGCCTGATGGCGGCGGCGACGATCATCATCACGGTCGCGACCTTCGGGGAAGGGGGCGTGGCCCTGGCCGCGGCCCGCGGCGGAATGCGGTTCGGCGGCGGGGTGCTGGCACGCGGCGCGGAACAGGCGGCGGTGAAGACGGCGGAGAAGACAGCCGCCAAGACCGCGGCCAAGGCCGTCGAGAAGAAGGTCGTGAAGACGGCCGAGGAGAAGGCGGCCAAGGCCACGGAGAAATCCGCGGCGAAGGCGTCGGAGAAGTCGGCGGCGAAGACCGGTGAGAAGGACGCGGGCAAGGCGTCGGATGCGGGCGAGGACGCGGTCGAGTCGGGCGGCAAGTGCAACAGCTTCACGCCCGGCACACGGGTGCTCCTGGCCAACGGCAAGACCAAGGCGATCAAGGACCTGCGCCCCGGCGACAGGGTGAGATCGACGGACCCGGTCCTCGGCACGACGGCGTCCCGCACGGTCACGGCCACGATCCAGGGCCACGGCACCAAGCACCTGGTCCGCCTCACCCTCACCAACGGCAAGTCCCTCACCGCCACCGACGGCCACCCGATCTGGCTCCCGAAGGACCACCGCTGGGCGAAGGCGAGCGAACTCCGCTCGGGCGACTGGCTTCAGACGTCGGCCGGAACGTACATCCAGGTCAAGGCGGTACGGGCGTGGACGCAGACGGCGACGGTGAACAACCTGACCGTCTCCGGTACGCATACGTACTATGCGTTGGCCGGGGCCACGGCGGTGCTGGTCCACAACTGCAAGGACAGCGTCGTCCTTGGCGTCGAGGAACACTCCGACGAACTGGCGAAGGGGCTGCGGGAAGCAGGTGACACGCAGGCGCACACGTTCAACGGCCCGGCCTACGGCGCCAGGGATTCTGCGGGCGTCCCGGACTGGATGTTCAGGGTGATGAGCAGCGCGTCGGACGACGGCGTGGCCCTGTCCGTCACACTGGACGGGATGCCGGGCGCCGGCGGCACGGCTGCCGAGATCTCCGGGGCCTTCAAGAGCGCGGTGCTGGACGGACGCGGGTACGGCATCGGACTTGGCCAGACACTGCCCGGTCCTGGAATGGGTACCGCGTGGGAGATGAGTGTGGTGGAACGGTCGGTCAGGATGGGGAACCGCACGTGGGAATCCATCAAGTGGTACTCGGGCGGGGAACGGGTCCTGGACGTGCTGAATCCCTTCGCCTGAGCCCCCGTTGCCTCAACTCCCGGAAGGACACCATGCAGTTCAGTGAGCCCGAGCGGCTCTTCAAAGTGTGGGAGTACTCCCGTACTCATCGCACCCTGCTCCTGCGCAGCGACTCCGACCTCGCCCTCAAGCCCCGCCCCCGCATCGAGCTGAGCGCGGGCAACGTCCAGGTCATGTTCCTCAGATCGCTGATGAGGGGGCTCACCGTCCGAAGGCCCTCGGCTCCCGCCGAAACCGAGCTCCTGGCGCGGAAGTACGGCATTACCGAGGACCTGGACTACATGTTCCTGCTGGACTCCCCCAGCGGTGAGGGGCTCCTGGTCTCGGGCAACCCTTCATGGGCGATGGCGGAAGTCCCGGTCGACGCACCGTCGTTCTTCTCCCGGGTGGGAGAGACCGACCGCTATCCAGATGCGGTGTCGGGGCAGGTCGCATAGGCCCCCTGCCCGTCGAGCTCTAGCGGCCCAACTTCCGCCGCACCCGCCGTACTTGACGATTGTCCGCGACCGTGTCCAGGAATCGCCGCCCGCCCCCGGCCTCGTACGCCGGGCCCTCCAGGCGGAGCAGTGTGCCGTCGCGGACGATCGCGTACGCGAGGGGGTTGGCCGTCTTCGGGAGGGTGACCGGGTGGCGGCCGTCGGGGAGCTGCAGGCGGGCGGGGAGGCGGAGTTGGGCCGTGGTGGTGTCGGGGGTGGGGAGCAGGTCGGCGGTAACCGCC
>NZ_JAENRY010000690.1 GCF_016612545.1 Streptomyces sp. MBT65
CCTCCCTCCTCCCCGCCGCCCGCTCGGCGGGCCCGGGCCTCCCACCCGTCGTGGACCACGTCCGCACCCGCGACAGGGTCGTCTTCCTGACCTACGACGACCGGGGCACCGGCGCGCGACAAGAGCCGAGGGACCCGAGGTTCGCCGACCTGGTCCGCGAACTGCGCCTCCCGGTAACGGTGTTCCCCACGGCCCCGGAGCACGGCCACTTCGCCGGCCTGCCCTATGCCACCCAGCACACCGAGATCTGCGGCCGTCATCCCCGCCTCAACTCCCGCCTCCTCCGGCCCCCTTACGGCACGTACGACACGACGACCCGCCGAGCCGCGGCCGACTGCGGCATCTCCGCCCTGGTCCTCTGGCGGGCCTCCACGACCACCGGCACCCTGACCTACGCCCGAGGCGAGCACCGCCTCACCCCCGGCGACATCGTCCAGGTGGGCCCGGCCGACAGCACGGCAAGACTGCTGCGCGGCATCCAGGAGCGGGGGCTGACGGTGGGGCGCCTGGAGGACTACCTGTAGCCCAGGATCGTCACCATGAGGCCCAGGTACACGGCGGCGGACAGGACGTGCGCGGACCCGCCGACCGAGTACCCGCGCCGGAAGAAGGCGACGCCCGCCGCGAGCGCCGCGACGATGAGCACACCCAGCCACGCCGTCGCCGCCAAGATGCTCCCGCCCATCCCCACCATCAGGGCGGACACGAAGCCGAAGGCGACTTCCACGGGCATCAGAATCGCCATCCCACAGCCTTCGACGGCGAGGGAGGGGCGGGGCGGGGAAGGAGAGGGGG
>NZ_JAENRY010000691.1 GCF_016612545.1 Streptomyces sp. MBT65
GCTCATCGGGGGGTGTTTCCTTCCACCAGTTTCAGGAGGGCGGCCAGGTCGTCGGGCCGGGTGTGGGGGTTGAGGAGGGTGACCTTGAGCCAGAGCCGGTCGTCGAGCGCGGCCCGGCCGAGCACGGCCCGTCCGTCGGTGAGGAGTTGGCGGCGTACGGCGGCCACGGCGTCGTCGGTGGCTCCGGCGGGCCGGAACAGGACCGTGCTGATGACGGGACGGTCGTAGAGCTCGAAGCCGGGATGGTCGCGGACGAGCGCGGCGAACTCCCGTGCGCGGGCGCAGACTTGGTCGACGAGGGTGCCGAGTCCGGTGCGGCCGAGGGTTTTCAGGGTGACGGCGAGCTTGAGGACGTCGGGGCGTCGGGTGGTGCGCATCGAGCGGCCGAGGAGGTCGGGCAGGCCGGCTTCGGTGTCGTCGTCGGCGTTGAGGTAGTCGGCGCGCTGGGTGAGGGCGGCGAGGTCGCGGGGGTGGCGGACGGCGAGGAGTCCGGCGGCGACGGGCTGCCAGCCGAGTTTGTGCAGGTCGAGGGTGACGGTGTGGGCGCGGTCGAGGCTGGCGAGTTTGTCGCGGTGGCGGTCGCTGAAGACGAGGCCTCCACCGTAGGCGGCGTCGATGTGGAGGCGGGCGCCGTGGGCGGCGCACAGGCCGGCGATCTCGGGGAGCGGGTCGATGAGTCCGGCGTCGGTGGTGCCGGCGGTGGCGGCGACCAGGACGGAGCCGCGCGGGCCGGGCAGCGCGGTGAGGGCCTCGTCGAGGGCGGCGGGGTCGAGGGTGCCGGCCGGGGCGGGGA
>NZ_JAENRY010000692.1 GCF_016612545.1 Streptomyces sp. MBT65
CCGTTCCACGTACGCCGTGAAGTCCGCCGTGTTCGCGTTGCCGTGGCGGTGCGTGGCCGCCCACATCTCCGACAGCCCCGTCTACGAACGCGGCGCGATGGTCCTCCACAAGATCCGCCGCACGGTCGGCGACGCACGCTTCTACGACATCATCCAGGGCTGGGCGGCCACGCACCGCCACGGCAACGCGAACACGGCGGACTTCACGGCGTACGTGGAACGGATGGCACCGGGACGCGACTTCAGCGAAATCTGGAGGGACTGGCTGTACGGGAACGGAAAGCCGCCCCGTCCCTGACCGGTCGGACCGGTGGGCGAGCGATGGCCGCTACAGCAGCCAGAGGGAGCTTCCGGTGGCGTCCGCGAGTTCCCGGAGGGCTCGCTCGCCCGGGTGGGCGGCGCCGAGGCGGATCATGGCGTCGTTCGCGCGCGACTCGTCGTACGTCTTCATCGCGACGGTGAGCAGGGCGAGTTGGAGGCCGAGGTCGTAGGGGACGCGTTCGCCGGAGGCGAGGCGGGTGATGCCCCGCTCGACCGTGGCGTCGATCTCGTCCCGTGCGGCTTCGACGATCGCGCGGGACAGCAGCGAGGAGATGTGCCGGTCGAACTGGAACCGGTCCGCGAGCGAGATCAGCGCGCGCGCCGCCTCGATCCGCAGCTCCGCGCTGCCGCGTTCGTCGACCATGTCCTTGCCGGCCCCGACCGCGTCGGCGAGCTGGCCGAAGGTGTCGTCCTGGCCGAAGAAACGGTCGGCGGACTGGCCGCGCCAGACCACGTCGTCGGGGGCGGC
>NZ_JAENRY010000693.1 GCF_016612545.1 Streptomyces sp. MBT65
ACCCCGCTCCCACCCATGCGAGGCCCCCTCAAGGCGGTCCGCGCGATCACCCGACTCCGCGAGGCAGCCGCCGACCACCCCGCAGCAGCCCCGGTCCTGGCCGCCTGGAAAACCGTCCCCGCCTGGGCCCGCGCGGAGGCGCTCCAGCCCGACACGACCACCCTCTGCCACGGCGACCTCCACCTCGGCCAGCTCGTCCGGCACCCGGCCCCCGACGGCCCCTGGCTCCTGATCGACGTCGACGACCTGGGCGTAGGAGTTCCGGGTTGGGATTTGGCCCGCCCGGCGGCCTGGTACGCCTGCGGGCTGCTCCCGCCCGACGAGTGGACCCGCTTCCTGACCGCGTACCGCGCCGCGGGCGGCCCGGCCGTCCCCGCCGACGGCGACCCCTGGCCCGCCCTGGACGTCCCGGCCCGCGCCCTCACCGTGCAGACGGCGGCCCTGGCGATCGTCAAGGCGGTCGCGGCGGAGCGTCCACTGGACGAGGTGGAGGGAGCGGTCGTCGACGCCTGTGCCCGAATGGGTTCCGTCCCGCCCGAGTTGACGCCCGGATTCGCGAAGTAGGCTGCAACCGACCGGGGTCGGACGGAGTCTGTCCTGGGGAAACACGAAGACGTACCAACGGCCGAGGAGTTGAGCCGAGCATGCAGTGTCCGAAGTGCCATGCGCCGATGCACACGTACAACCGCAACGGTGTCCAGATCGAACAGTGCAGCAACTGCCGGGGGATCTTCCTCGACTACGGCGAGCTGGAGGCGCTGACCCGAGTGGAGTCCCAGTGGCAGCAGCC
>NZ_JAENRY010000694.1 GCF_016612545.1 Streptomyces sp. MBT65
GCGGAGCCCCCGTCCGGGATGACCTCGCCGCCCGCGCGATGTTTGAATGCCCCCGTGACTGACTACGACGTACTGCGTGTCTTCTGCGGTCCCAGCGGCGGATACGGCAACGAACTCGGCGTCGTCCGCGAGGGTTCCGTCATGCCGGACCCGGACGAGCGACAGGTGTTCGCCGGGAAACTCGGTTTCAGCGAGACGGTGTTCGTCGACGACCCCGAGCGCGGAGTCATCGACATCTACACCCCCACCACCCGCCTGCCCTTCGCCGGCCACCCCTGCGTCGGCACGGCCTGGCTCCTGGACATACCCGAACTGGTCACCCCCGCAGGCATAGTTGGCGCCCGCCTGGACGGCGAGTTCAGCTGGATCGAGGCCCTCCCGGAGTGGGCCCCGCCCCGCACCCTGCGCCAGTACGCGTCGGCCGCCGAGGTCGACGCCCTCCCCGTTCCCCCACCCGGCGAGTGGATCTACGCCTGGGCTTGGGAGGACGAGGCAGCCGGCCGCGTCCGCGCCCGCGCCTTCCCGGGCCGAGACGACGGCATCCACGAGGACGAGGCGACAGGCGCGGCAGCGCTGCTCCTGACCGACCAGCTGGGCAGGGCCCTCAACATCATGCAGGGCGCGGGTTCTCAGATACTTACGGCTCCGCAGCCGGGGGGCTGGGTGGAGGTCGGAGGGCGGGTCTTCCTCGAACGCTGACTGCTCAGCAGTGCTGAGGGCTCCGTAGCGCTGACATCTCCATAACGGCGGCCCTTTCACGCCGGTCGGCATTACTCAGCCCGTCCGGCG
>NZ_JAENRY010000695.1 GCF_016612545.1 Streptomyces sp. MBT65
CACGTCACATACCGCCCTCTCAGAACATGGTGTTGTCGTTGGCGCTCTTCTCGGGCACCTCCTGGATCACGTCCCAGTGCTCGACGATCTTCCCGTCGGCTACGCGCCAGATATCCGCGACGGCCATGCCGCGGTCGCCGGGCTTGAGGTGCAGATTGCTGTGGGTGACGACCAAGTCCCCTTCGGCGACAGCCCGCTTGATGTCCAGGCGCAGGTCGGGGAACTGTCCACGCAGCCAGTGGACGTAGCCCACGAACGCCTGCGGACTGTCCTGGGCCTCCGGGTTGTGCTGGGTGTAGCTCTCGCCGAGATGCGCGGCGGCGGCCTGCTCAGGCTGATAGTCGTTGAACGCCTGCTCGTAAAACGCGATGACGAGCGCCTTGTTGTCGGCAGCGGACACGAACTTCTCCTGCTCTCTAAGGGGCTGGGTGGTGCGGTCAGACGGCCATGGCGTCGCGGACGAGTGCGGTGTCGACGAACTGCTCGAAGCGCACGATGAGTCCACCGCGTACGACGAAGTGGTGCGCGACACGGACGTCGATCGACTTGCCGGTGGACTTGTTGACGGCGGTGTAGCGGGCCAGGACGACGACGTTCTCGCCGTCGACGACGTAGGTGTCGTCGTGGGCGGTCCAGTCGTCCCAGTCCCGGCCGAGCTTCTCCATCACGTTGGAGGTGACCCCGGTGGGGGTGCGGTATGTGCCGGCGAGGGGGAAGCCGGCCATCTCCGTCCACTCCACGTCGGGGGCGAGGGCGGCGCGGAGGGCTTCGAGGTCACCGGCGGCG
>NZ_JAENRY010000696.1 GCF_016612545.1 Streptomyces sp. MBT65
AACCGCTGCCGCAGCAACCGCGGATTGGCGGGCCGCCGCCCCGCCCCCGTGTTCCGCGGACCGGGCCGCCCGGCACCGCTACGAGGAGCGGGCCGACTGCCGCTCCCGGAGCGGGTGGTGTTACGCCCCGACGGAGCCGGCCGCGCCGATCCCGGCCGCGAAGGCACACCACCGCCACCGCCCCCACGCGACGGAGTGCCACCACCTCCACGAGAGGGACTGCCACCACCCCGGGACGGCGGCGGAGCCGCACCACGCGGCGCCGGGGTGCCCTGCGGACTCTGCGGCCGCCGCCCGCCCTGGGTGCGCTGCTGCTCCGGATAGCTGTCGGTGAGCCGTCCGGTGGGCCGGTCCGCCTCCGCGGCGCGCGGCGAGGGCGGCCGTACGTCGGCCAGGCCCTGGGCCTCACGCGCGGCGATCTCCTTGAGCCGCAGGGAGAGTTGGAGGGTGCTGGGCCGCTCCTCGGGGTCCTTCGCCAGACACGCCCGCACCAGCGGAGCGAGCGCGTCCGGCACCCCGTGCAGCTGCGCCTCCTCGTGCACCACGCGGTACAGCATCACTTCTGAACTGCCGTGCCCGAAGGGCGAGTCGGAGGTCGAGGCGTACGCGAGCGTGGCCCCGAGCGAGAACACGTCGGTGGCCGGTGTCACCGCCGCCCCCCGCACCTGCTCGGGCGCGAGGAACCCGGGCGAACCGACCGCCGTACCGACGTGCGTGAGCGTCGAGGCCCCGGTCGCCCAGGCGATACCGAAGTCGATGATCCGCGGGCCCTTGGGGATCCG
>NZ_JAENRY010000697.1 GCF_016612545.1 Streptomyces sp. MBT65
ACCCCAAGGCCACGCTCCCCGCCTCGAAGGCCGCGCCCGCGACCCCCACCGACGGAGTCACCCGCACCCCCCTCCGCGGCATCCGGGGCGCCGTGGCCGACAAGCTCTCCCGCAGCCGCCGCGAGATCCCCGACGCGACCTGCTGGGTGGACGCCGACGCGACGGAGCTGATGCGCGCCCGCGCGGCCATGAACGCCGGCGCCGGGCCCAAGATCTCCGTACTGGCGCTCCTCGCCCGCATCTGCACGGCCGCGCTGACCCGGTTCCCCGAGCTCAACTCCAGCGTGGACACGGCCGCGAGGGAGGTCGTCCGGTTCGACCGGATCCACCTCGGCTTCGCGGCGCAGACCGACCGCGGGCTCGTCGTGCCCGTCGTACGGGACGCGCACACGCGGGACGCGGAGGCGCTGAGCACGGAGTTCGCCCGGCTCACCGAGGCGGCCCGGACCGGGACACTGACCCCCGGGGACCTCACCGGCGGCACCTTCACACTCAACAACTACGGGGTGTTCGGCGTCGACGGGTCCACGCCGATCATCAACCACCCCGAGGCGGCCATGCTCGGCGTCGGCCGTATCGTCCCCAAACCCTGGGTGCACGAGGGCGAGTTGGCGGTCCGGCGGGTCGTCCAGCTCTCGCTCACCTTCGACCACCGGGTGTGCGACGGCGGTACGGCGGGCGGTTTCCTGCGGTATGTGGCGGACTGCGTGGAACAGCCGGCTGTGCTGTTGCGCACCCTGTGATCACGGCGGCGCGG
>NZ_JAENRY010000698.1 GCF_016612545.1 Streptomyces sp. MBT65
TCCCGGCGATCGCCGACGCGAACGACGCGATCCGCCAGGCCACCACCCAACTCACGGCCGAACGGACCGAGTTGGACCGGGCGGAGCACATCGTCGAGGTGGGCCCGACCCGTATCCGCGAGGAGGAGGGGAAGCACGAGGAGGCCGTGGAGGAGGCCCGGCAGGACGCGGCGGACGTGCTCCTCCAGGAGCGGAACCTGCGGGACGCCAGGCGCCAGGAGACCATCGCCCAGGGCCGCGTGACCGAGGCCGAGAAGGAGGTCACGCGGCGCAACGGGCGGGTCGTCGCCGCCGTCACCGCGCAGATACAGGCCGCGGCCGACCAGGTGTCGGCCACCGCCGCGCTGCCGGGTCTGTCCAGCGACGTCCACGACAGCGCCCCGACCCCCGAACAGTCCCTGCGTACCACCTTCGCCACCACCCCGCCCCGCTAGCCCAACCCCGACGGCCCGACCGCCTCCCTCCCGGCCGGCGGGCAGACCCACACTCCGGCGCCCGCCGTGTCCACACCGACCCCGGCCCCCAAGAAACAGCAGCCGAAGAAGAGCGGGCCGCCCAAGTCCGGTACCAGCGGCGGCAAAACAGACAAGACCGGCAAGGGGAAGAAGCCGGTCACCGGCAAGACCACGAGCACGAGCACCGGCAAGAGCAAGGCCAAGACGGCGCAGCCCGGCACGACCCCGCCCGCCCCGCTGTCTCCCTACGTGGCCCCCACGGGCCGAGCCGTCCTGACCCCCGGCGACGGCAACTGCCT
>NZ_JAENRY010000699.1 GCF_016612545.1 Streptomyces sp. MBT65
GGTCTGGGGGCGGAGCCCCCAGGGGCGTCGGCGGCAACCCCGGGCAACTTAGAATCGGCGGGTGAACGACCCCGTGGCCCCGGCTGAAACCCTCCGTACCGCACTCGCGTCCCTCCTCGACGGGCTTCCGCCCAGGCAGGCCACCGGTGCCGTGGAACGGCTGATCGCCAATTACCGCGGGGCCACCCCGACGGACGCCCCGATCCTGCGCGACCGCGCGGACGTCGCGGCCTACGCGGCCTATCGGATGCCGGCGACGTTCGAAGCCGTACGCTCCGCGCTGGACGCGTTCGCCGACGCCGTACCCGAGTGGACCCCCACCGCCCACACGGACATCGGCGGCGGCACCGGCTCCGCGACCTGGGCCGTCACCGATGTCTGGCCCGGCGACCGCCCGGTGACCGTCCTCGACTGGGCCGAGCCCGCCCTCGCCCTGGGCAAGGAACTCGCCGCCGCCAACTCCGCCCTGCGCAACACCAGTTGGCGACGAGAACGCATCGGCCCGTCCCTCACCCTCGACCCCACCGACCTGATCACCGTCTCCTACGTCCTCAACGAACTCACCGCCCCCGACCGCACCGCCCTCGTCGACGCCGCCGCGTCCGCCGCCCAGGCCGTCGTGATCGTCGAGGCCGGCACCCCCGCCGGCTACACCCGCGTCATCGAGGCCCGCGACCGCCTGATCGCCGCCGGTTTCCACATCGCCGCCCCCTGCCCCCACAGCGCCGCCTGCCCGATCACCCCCGGCGA
>NZ_JAENRY010000069.1 GCF_016612545.1 Streptomyces sp. MBT65
ACCCACCCCCACCTCGACCACCGGCATGACCCGCACCGAAGCGCACACGGCCGCCCTGCTCGCCGCCCTCGACGAACCCACCGGAACGGAGTAACCCGCCTTTGGACCGACGCGAAGTCGCCGCCGTCCTCGCCTACATCGGCCGCCTCGATCCCCGCACCATCCCCGCCGGCACGGGCGATGCCCGTGACCAGATCGCCCAGTGGCAGGAGCTGCTCAGCGACGTGCCCTTCGCCACCGATCACGGCTGGGACGTCCGCGAGACGATACGGGCCCACGTCCTGGCCTCCCCGTATCCAATCCTCCCGGTGGACGTCGCCCGCAAGTGGCGCGCCTACCGTCGCGACCGCCTGGACCGGCACACCGATCCCACCCCGGTCGCCGATCCGGACAACCCCGTCGCCTGGCGCACCGAACTCCTCGGCACACGGCACGCCGTCGCCACCGGGATGGCCGCTCCCTCCTCGCACCGACAGCTCACCGGGGGCCCGCACCGGGACATCGATGCCCGCCTCGCCGCCGTCGGATCGTCCATCCCGCCGGCCGTCCGCGCGGCACTCGCCCCCTACCGGCCCGCGCGTGCCGCCCGCGAGGCTGCCGTCGCCGCCGGACAGCCCGACGCTCTCAGCGTCCCGTGCCGGTGGTGCCACGCCATCAAGGGCGAGCCCTGCCGCAGCCGGCGCCTCGGACTCGACGGCCACGCCCGGGGCAACGCACCCCGCATGAGACCGCACCCCACCCGCGTGGACCTCGCCGTGGCGGAGCTGGCCCGGCAGGAAGCCGCGTGACCGACGGCTGCCGTATCGGCGCCGGCGCCTGACCAACGGCCCCTCCGCCACACCCGAATCCCATCTTCACCGCCCGTCGGCAGCACCAATGCCATGCCCGGACGGCTTCCTCGGAGACCTCACCTCATGCCCGCCTGCGCCCACCCTGGAGATATCTGACTTGGCCTCCCCCACCCCGATAGCTCCGGCATCCACCCCCAGCTCCGACAGCCACCGCTCCCCCTTCACCCGGCTCCGAGCTCTCTACCGCCGCCACGCCGACGCACGAGCTGAGAGTCATCGCCCGAACCGCGGTGCACGATCCACCCTCGTCCTCGGCCTGATGGCTGTAGTCCTCATGGCCTTCCGAGTCTCGTGGAACGCCTTGTCCGACGTCGCCCGCGCCATCGGCGCCGACCCCACCGCCGCCCTGTTCTACCCGATCGTGGTCGACGGGCTGATGGCCCTCGCACTGATCGCCACACTCGTGCTGCCCGATGCCGACCGGAAGTTCGCCCTGCGGGTCCTGGCGACCTACACGATCGCCAGCCTCCTGCTGAACTACGTGCACGGCCTGACCCCCGCCCTGCACACCATGCCGACCCGGTGGGGCCGACTGACCGACTGGGACCCGGCGAACTGGGCCCTCGTACTCCTGGCGACCTCGCTCCCGGTCGGGTCGATCTACTTCGGGTCGGACCTCGTGGCGAAGGTGCTGCACCACCACCCCGAGTCGGCCGACTCTGCCGAAGCGGTTGGTCGGCAGGCCGACGAGCAGCCCGCACGGTCGAACTCTGACCAGGCCCTATCAGCCCCCGAGCCGCCGACCGCGTCGGCCCCCGCAAAAGCCGCCAAGACGCCCGTGGCCAAGCCGACCGAGGCCGACCAGGCAGCCCGCTCCACCCGACCGCGACGGTCGACCACCACGGTTGAGTCGACCGGAGCCGCCCCGCACCGTGCGACCGGGCAGGTCCCCTCCACCACAAAGTCGGCTCCCGACCGCACGCGCACCGACGCCGAAGTCCTCGACGAGGCCCGGCGCCTGACTGCCAGTTGGAGCGGCGACCAGCTGACCGCACAACGCCTGCGCAACGAACTCAGGATCAGCCAGAACCGCGCCCGCACCCTGCGCGACCACCTTCAGGCCGAGCGCACCGACCGGCCAGATCCCGCCGCCCACGACGGCTCCGAGACCGAGCCTCTCGACGGACGCGACGAAGCCGCCTCCGAGCGCCAGAGGCAACGCGGCACAGCCGCCGTCGCCACCACCTGAAACCCGCAAACACACCGACCGCCCCGCCCTTCCAGCTCACCCCGTGCCCCGGGCAGACAAGCCCGGGGCACGGGGATTGCGCACAGCGAAGCACCCGGTAACAGCACCCACGGAGAACCGGCCCATGCACGACCCGAACTACGAACTCCCCACAGCCGAAGGGGAGATGACCACCGGCCTGAACAGCGCAGCAAGTTGTACCGGAAGCGATGCTTCCGGAATTCCCGCCCCGGGGGCGGCGGGAACAGCCCGGCGCCAGGGGGCACCGGGCAGTCAGGCTGCGACCGAGGGCGGACCGCAGCAGGGAGGGAGGCGGGAGGCCGAGTCCGTGTCGACCAGACGTCAGCGTGCCCGTCTGCCGAAGTCCCGCAAGCGACTGAAGCAGCCCAGCTGCCGTATGAACGACACCGAGTTCAAGCGATTCACCGACGCCGCCGCCCACTGCCAGATGTCCAATGCCGCCTTCCTCGCCTACGCCGCCGACAAGGCCGCCCGCGACCTGAACCGCACCGCCGCCGAGATCGCGACGGAACGGGAAGTCATCAACGAGCTGTTCGCCGCCCGCCGGCACCTGGGCCGCATCCACGGCCTGTTCAACCAGGTCGCCAAGGCCCTCAACTCCGGCGCCGACGCACCCCACCTGGACGCGGCTGCGGGGGCCGTCGGAGACGCCGCCCGCCGCATGGAGGACGCCGCAGATGCTCTGCTCGCCCACCGCGACGGTGGTGCCCCTGCGTGATCCCCAGCATCCATGACCGCGGCAGCGAGACCATCGGCCTGATCCGCTACCTCTACGGCCCCGGCACCAAAGAGGAGCACATCGACCCGCACCTGGTGGCCGCCTTCGACCCGCTCACCCCCGACCCCGGCCGCGACCCGAAGGCCACCTACGAACAGCTCCAGCACCTGCTCGACCAGCCCGTCACCGCCCTGCCCGCCGGCAAGCGACCCGAGAAACACGTATGGCACCTGTCCGTGAGGGCCGCCCCCGAGGACCCGATCCTGCCCGACGAGGACTGGGCAGCCATCGCCCGCCGCATGGTCGCCACCACCGGCATCGCCCCCGACGGCGACGAAGCCGCCTGCCGCTGGGCGGCCGTCCGGCACGCCGACGACCACATCCACATCATCGCCACCCTCGTACGCGACGACGGCCGACGGCCCCGCCTGCACAACGAGGCCCGCCGCGCCCAGGCCGAGTGCCGCCGCATCGAAGTCGACTACGGACTGCGCCGCGTCCCGGCCGGGGACGGCACCGCCGCCAAGCGGCCGACCAGCGCCGAACGCCACAAGGCCGAACGCGAGGGCCGGGACCGCACCGCCCGCGAGGAGCTGCGCGAGACCGTGCGCCGCGCGGTGGCCGGCGCGAGCAGTGAGGAGGAGTTCCTCGACCGCCTCAAGGGTGCCGGGCTGCTCGTACGCACCAAGGTGCTGCCGTCCGGCGACTTGCAGGGATACAAGGTCGCCCTGCCCGACGACCGCAACGGGGACAAGGAACCGGTCTACTATGCCGGTTCCACCCTCGCCCCCGACCTGTCCCTGCCCCGCATCCGCAAGCGCTTCTCCGACGGCACCTCGGACCAGGGCCCGGGCACCACGCCCTCCGCCCCCGCCCCGAGCGGGCCCGCAATGGCACGGCGCCGGACGGCCACCGCCGTGTGGCAGGCGGTGCTGGTCATCGATCACGGTGAGGACGCACAGGTGGCCGCGCACATCGCCGCCGCCGGAGAGGTTCTGGACGCGCTCGCCAAGACCTCCGCCGCCCACACCCGCGCCGAACTGCGCGAGGCGGCCTTCGTGTTCGAGCGGGCCACCCGCTCCCACGTCCAGGCCGTGCGCGGACACGACCGTGCCCTGCGCCAGGCAGCCCGCGACCTCGTCCACAGCGGCCCCGCCCTCGGCCGCGGCGAAGATGGTGCCACCACCGCCATGGCGATCGACATGCTGTTCTTCCTCGTCACCGCCGCCGCCCACTGGCACGCCAAAAGGGAACACGCCCAACAGGCCGCCGCAGCCCGCGAGGCCGCCGGACACCTGCGCACGGCCTACCGAGCCGCAGCCGGTGTCCCCATGAACGTGCTCCATCAACATGGCCGACGCCTGTCGCAGCCCCTGCGACACAAGCACGCCGCCCATCTGCGGGCGGCGGTACCCGAGTTGGCCGAGCAGATCCTGGCCGAGCCGGGCTGGCACGCCCTGGCGGTCACCCTCGCCGACACCGAAAGCGCCGGCCACGATCCGGCGGCGCTGTTGGCGGAGGCTGCCGGACGACGGGAGTTGGGCACCGCCGACTCGATCAGTGACGTGCTGGTGTGGCGGCTGCGCCGGATGGCCGATCTACCCGCCGACGCCACCACGATGCCCGACCACACGCCTTCTGCCGCCAGGCGCAGCGGACGGGCAGTCTCGCCTGCTCCGAGCCGAGACGACCGGCCCCGCAAGATCCGCTGAGACGGTGCATACGCCGGTGCCCCTCTACCTAGGACAGGCAGAGGGGCACCGATGAGGCAGGTCGGTCCCAGGACTTGGCGCGTCAGCGGCGACGGATGGTCAGCCGGCCCTCGGCGCTCTTGGGCAACACTCGGCGGGGCACCGGGACCGGCGAGGCGAGCGAGGAAGCGAAAACAGCGACCAGGTCATGCGGAACGCTGGCGCTGAAACTGGCGCACCACAAGTACGGGAGGCCAAGAACGGGCTCTGCCCACGCCTGCCAACCGAACAGATCAGGGCGTGGGTCGGCGTCCTGGATGAACGGGGGCACTGGTTCGAGGGAGACGCTGGAGGAGAGTCCGGGATCGATAGCAGTCGTACGAGGGCGATCCACGTCGCGGACCCAGCCTTGCGCGCTGAGTACGTTGATCACCGTCTCGGCTCCCTCGAAGGCGAGGTCGGGCGCCTCACGGGCGTCGATCGCCATGAGGAGATCGGCGAGCACCTCGTACGGAACGCCGGTGGTGAAGTACGCGTTCCACTCCGCCATCGCGGCGTCGGCATGCGGACGGACACTCAACTGCCAAGCTATGGACAGCCCGCCCAGCTTGAACGGATAGGCCGCGAGGAGCCACTCCGCACCGCGCAGCCCGTCCGGACTCACGTAGAGCAGGGTGTCGCGGGCAGTGGGCCACATGCGCCAGCCGAGTTCGGCCAGGGTGTCGCCGATCCGCTCGGCGAGCATGCCGTCGTCGCCGGCCAAGTGGCGCGGGGTGACCCAGTAGACGGGATCTGGCGAGTCGGGAGGGGATGGTTCGCCGGGATGGTGCGGGAGCAGGGGCGCCTCCATGGCCATGGGCTCGGAAAGGCTCTCCGAGCAGGGTGTTGTACGTTGACATGCTCTGCCGCAGGACTCCAGTCCCTGCGGGATCTTCCGTGTCTGCCTCCGGCGAACTTGTCCTTTGACATCCATTCGAGGCTTTTGACAACGAACTAAGCCTTTTCGGCTTTTGTGACAGTGAACCTAGTCGTGTGGGGTGAGCACGCTGGAGGTGTTGTATGGCCGTACCGGCTGGAGAGGACGGAGCGGTGTCGTACGTCGATGTGTCGTGCGGGGATGCCGCGGGTATGCGTCGGCGGCGTCCCCTGCTGACCTGTGCGACGGCCAGGTTCGAGGAGGCGGTTCCGGTACGGCCGTCATCCGACATCACCCGTTCGTTTTCAGTAGCGCTCACCGGTGTGGGGATCACATCTCATCGGAGCGGGATTACCGCGTTCGGTGCGCGCAGGGCGGCACTGTATTGGTGACGGTCGAACTGGAAATGCAGGATCTACGTCACTGGCATGGCGGTTGATAGGGGTGGTCCGGCAGGTACTTCTTCCAGTCCTGCTCGGAGATGGGGTCGCCGACCGCGTTGCAGAGGTCCGTGATGACGTGCTGGGGATCGGCATCCCACAGGTCGACGCCCGCGGAGGCGCGCACCACGGCGAGGATCTTGCTGTCGGGGGTGAAGGCCAGTGAGTAGAAGGCTGATGCGGTCGGCATATAGAACTGCCGGGTGGGTGAGGCCGAGTCGCTCACGTCCCAGACCTCGGGGCGGGACGGGTTGTCCCCGTTGTCCTCGTTGTACGCGATCAGGGCGATGCGGGTCCCGTCGGGGCTGAACGCCAGTGCGCCGCCGAGGCTGCCGATGGACACCTTGACGGGGGAACCGACGAGGCGGTCACGGCGGACGTTCCACAGCCGGAGCGTTCCGGTGTCGTCGTAGAGCGCGAAGAGCTTTCCGTCCGGCCGGAACGCGAAATGAGCGAAGTCGGTGCCGGTGGGCAGGCGCACCGACCACGACGCGGACGGGTGCGCGGGATCGGTGACGTTCCAGCTGCGCACCAGCGGGCCCGCGGTGGGGCGGTCCGCCTTCTTTGTGCCCTGGGGGGACTCGTTCATGACGAGCGATCTGCCGTCCGGGGTGAAGCCGAGTCCGTATCCGGTCGTCTCGATCGTGGAGATGTGCCGCGGATGCCGGGGGTCGGCGATGTTGTAGAGCCGGACGACCTGGGGCTTGGGGTTGCTGGCCACGAGGCCGTTGTAGTCGGAGACGGCTAGGAGGGGCTTGGTCGGGCTGAAGGCGAGTGCTCCCACACCGTTGTTGACGTTGATCATGCTCAGCTTCTGTTTCGGGCTGGCTGTGCTGCGCAGAAAGAGATTGGCGTATGTCTGCTTGCCCTGCTTGTAGACCTCGGTGTCGGCGAGGAGTTTGCCGTCAGGGCTGAGGGCGATGTCCTGTCCCGAGAACATGTCGGGAGCGTGCGTCGAGACCAGCGCCTTGGACTTCAGATGCCGGAGATTGAGATCCCGCAGCCAGTTCGTGCCCACACCCTGGAAGGCGAGAAGCAGCTTTTTCCCGGACATCGCGAGGGCGAGCTGACTTCCGGTGCCGGGCGTCGGCGGTATGAATCCCAGCGCCCCCGGCTGGGCCCCGTTGGAGAGGTCCCAGACCTGGACGCCGCGGTCGGTGGCCTGGAGCAGCTGTTCGGCGTTGCCGGGGGCGAACAGGGCCACACCGCCGTTCGAGCTGTAGACGGTGTTCGACGCGCCTGGCAGGACCGCGTCGGTTCCGTAGGTGTAGATCCAGACCTTCCAGCTGCCGCCGCAGCTCGCGACGATCCGTTTGCTCTTCGAGGCGAACGCCATCGAGGTCACACTGTCGAAGCATCTGCTGGAGCCGGACGACACGCCTTTGTCGGCCGCCACGACCTGCCGGGGAGCCTGCGGGTCGTCGAGGGTCCACAGGGCCAGGTCGTCACTGGACGCGAAGGTGTCCGTCTTCTTCGGTTCCTCGGCCGGTGCAGCCAGTAGCCCGCCCGAACTGTCGAAGGCGATCCGGTGCAGGGGCCGCATGTGCTCGTCGTAGGAGGACGTGTACGGTGCCCCGCGCAGCGTGGCGACAGGCTTGGCGCCGGTTGCCTTCCACAGCTGTACTCGCCCGTCCACGCTCGCGCTCGCGAGCAGACCGCGCTTGGGGGAGACGGCCAGGGAGTCGACCTGCTTACCGTTGCCCCGGAGCGGGGACAGGGCGTGCGGTGCCGCCGGATCGCCGGTGTCCCAGCGGCGGATCTCGCCCGCCGAGGTACCGGCGAAGAGGGTGTTCCCGTCTGTGCCGAAGACCAGCGCGGTGACGGCGTCCGATGTCTTGGGCGCGGCCAGCTTCCGCGGTCGGCCGGGGTCGGAGATGTCCCACAACCGCACGGTCGCCGAGGCGGAGCCGTCGCTGTCGTAGGTGGCCGCGGCGAGCACGGTACCGTCGGCGGCCACCGCGATCGGGCCGGACAGAATTCCACCGATCCGCCCGTCGCCGTTCCTGGTACGCAGGACGATCGAGTCGCCGGTGGAGATGGCGAGCACTCGACCGTTCGCGCTGTAGGAGAGGTCGTAGGCCGGTTCGTCGCCGTTGATCACACCTGGAGTGCGCTGGCTGTTGAGGAGGGCGCTGCGGCCGGCTTTGTGGTCGATCCGGTACGAGAGCAGGCTGAGCTGCTTGGCCAGCCCGGGGTGGAGCTCGCGCTGGCCCTCGGCCTCGGCGGCCAGATACCGGGCGAGGTCGCGCTGTTGTGCCTGGTCGGCCCGCCGCCAGTAGATCCCCGCGCCGACCAGACCGGTCGTCGCCAGCAGGGCCAGGACGACGAAGAAGGTGAACGCGGCACGGCGGCGGCGGCCCTCCCGTGTGTGCTGGCGCCAGGAGCTCTCCATGAACTCGGCGGACACCGAGCTGAGAGGTGGGGCGCCCGGGGCAGCCGTGCGTTCCCGCATCGCGACGAGCCGGTTCCCTCGGTACAAGAGGGAGGAGTCCCGTTCGGACTGCTCCCAGCCCGCCGCGTCGGAGGCGAGCTGCTGACGGGCGCGCAGCAGGTCGCGATCCTCGTCGACCCACTGCCCCAGCTGGGGCCAGGCGCGCAACAGCGCTTCGTGGCTGATCCGGACCGTGTCTCGGTCGAGGGTGAGCAGGCGAGCGTCGGCGAACCGTTTGATCGCGTCCCGTGCGACCGCGTCGTCGGACACCCCGTGCAGGAGTACGGGCCACTCGACGGGCTGTGCGGTGTCGGCGGCGTCCTCGCCCACCCGGACCAGCCGGGGCAGCATGAGACGCACGGCCTCCTGGCCTTCCGCCTTGAGCCGGCCGTAGACCTTCTCCGCGGTGGTCGCGACGGCCTTCGTGATGCCGCCGGTGGCGAGGTAGCCGGAGACGGTGAGACGTAGGCCCTCGCGCTCCCTCCACGTCTCCTGCAGCACGTGGGACAGGAGGGGCAGCGCCTCTGCGGGGGACCGTCCGCCGGTCGCCCTGCCGAGCTCCTTCAGGATGAGGGGGGCGAGCTCGTCCTCGAGTTCCAACTGCGCGGTGCCCGCCGGTTCCTCGATCGAGGCGTGGAGTTCGCCGATGTCCATCGGATCGACCAGCAACTGACTCGCGCTCAGGACGGTCCGCAGTTCGGGGTGTGCGACTGCCTGGGCGTAGAAGTCCGCCCGCAGTGCGAAGACCACCAGGGCCCGCGGCTCGTGGCCTTCTCCAGGCTGGGCCAGCGCGGTCACCGCCCTCAGGAACGCCGTCTGTTCCTCCGGGTCCGCGCCGAGGGTGAACAGCTCCTCCAGCTGGTCGACGACCATGACCAGCCGTTGTCCCGGGCGGTCCAGCAGCGGGTCCACGAGTTCGGCCGCGTGGCCGTCCGCGAGCAGCGAGTATGCGGTGTCGGACGACTCGGGCGCGAGCGCGTCGGCGAGATTCCGGAGCGGGTTCTTGCCGGGGGTCAGACGCCGGCTGGGCCAGCGGGTCGACCCGGGCAGGCCGGGTAATCCGTGGGTGCGCAGTCCGGCCAGCAGACCGGCATTGAGCAGGGAGGTCTTTCCGGAGCCGGACGCCCCGACGAGAATCAGGGGGCCGGGTCCGCCGATAGCCGCCGCCGTCGCCTCCACAAGGCGCTCGGTCATCGCTGTCCGCCCGGCGAAGACATCGGCCCGGTCCACCGTGAAGGGGCCGAGCCCCGGGTAGGGGCAGACGCTGTCAGCGGGCGGCTGCCGAACCGGTGTCGAGGCGCGGGTCCGAAAAGCCGGGTTCGGCGCGATGACGAGATTGCCGGAGAGATCTCCGCTCACCCGGCGGGGCACGGGTTGCTGTCTGTCCCGCAGCTTCCTGTCCAAGGCGTAGTAGGCCGCGTCCAGGGTCAGCGACTGCTGCCCCTCGGCGTCGCCGGTCTCCAACAGCTCCAGGAACGCTCCGGTGAACGTGGTGTGTTCGGCGTCCTCCGGAGCGCGGGCCAGTAGCTCCGCCGACCCGAGGAGATACATCCCGTTCCCGGGGGCCGCGTTGAAAGCGGTGACTAATGAGGTGCCGCCGAGCGACGCGCGCCCGGAGAAACAGCAGTCCAGTACGACGACCTTGGACGCCGCCCGGCTCGCCAGCACCGCCTCCCGCAAGGCGGCGAAGGAGTACGCCTGGTGCTCGGCCATGCCGGGAGCGAGCTCCGCGGTGTTGCCGGCGGCCAGGTACAGATCCCCGCCCGGGGTGAGCAGACCGTGCCCGATGAAGTAGACCAGCAGAACGGTGTCCGCGCGCTTCGTCGCCCTGGCCACGGCAAGGGCCATGCTCTGGGCGTCGGCCGGGTCGAGCACCGCCGTCACATGCCCCGGGCGCACCCCGCAACGCTCGATCAGAGCCGTCCGCAGATCTCTGAAGCTGTCGGCGACCGAGGGTACCGAGGGCAGTCCGCCGTCCTGGTGCGTCGCGGTGGCGATCAGCAGAACCTGTACGCCCGCGCCGTCCAGATCGGTCATCGTTCCTCGCGGCGCTCGGGCGGGGCGATCCGCAAGGTCGCGTCTCCTTGCTGGCCCTGCGCGCCGAGCAGGGCCGCGACGTCGGCCACCTGCTGCCGTAGGGCTGCCGCGTCGAGATCGGCCACGTTCCTGGCGGAGACTTCCAGCGAACGGCGGTCAGGGAGCGACACCTTGATGCGTATCTCACTGCGCCGGGTACGCAGCCAGGCGATGACCGTCGTGGCCAGCGCGGTCGCCGCGGCGCCCGGACCGAGAGCCACCGTCAGCGCCTCAAGCAAAGGACCGAGCGTGCCCTTCCCTGGTGGGCTCTCTTTACACCCGACTCGGCCTCTCAACTCGTCGACATCCGTCAACCAGGCGTGCAGCGAGCGAAGTTCGTCGGCGGCCTCCGGGCCGCTAGTGTTCAGCGTCACTTCTCGCAGGCCCCCGTCGCCGCCGCGTCTAACCCGTTGCCTTCACGGCTGCAATGAGATTAGCGGCAGCTGCTGGGACTGACCAGGGCCACTGTTCTCTGCGGGACAAACGTGACTCCACCCCGCAGCGGTGAGGCAGGACAAGAACGCGGAAGCCGCATCAGGCGACCCGTGAGTGCCCACGGCAGACCGAAGCGTGATCAAGGCCGCCTGCACGCGCGGCTTCACCGCCATGGCCTCGTGAGCCGCACCCCGCGCGAGGTACGTAGCACAATCGGCCACCCCGGTGAGCGGGCAACTGCACTTGGAGGCAGCAAGGAGCCATCGGTGGCGTGACCATAGCCCCTCGAACGGCATCAGCACGAGCAGACTCGTCGACATCCAATCTAGTCGGCCCAGGTCAGCGAGCTGCACACGACTAAATTCGCTGTCGAAGGACAGAACTGGTGAATTGGGGCCTGCAGCAACCGGATCCGGCCATCCCCGAGGCCCGCACCGAGCGCACTGCTCGTCGCCCCGCCCCCGGCCGCGTAACGTCAACTTCCGTACTCACCTGGCAAGTTTCGGCAAGTTCCTGGCTCCACGGCGCACCCACGGGCAAGCTCTGGCACAGAGATCGTTACCGGCATCCGAGGAGGACATCATGGCCCTGCGCAAGCTCGGTAAGGACCCGGAGAGTCCCAGTGGCGGCTCCCCCACCATCTACCTCGACGAGGAGAAGGACAGCTACCTCGTGCAGGGGCTGAAGGTGGAGGACATCGAGCGCCTCGGGCAGATGGACATCCCCGGCCATGAGTCGGTGGTGGAGATCCCCCGGCGCATGGTGCAGTTCTTCCTGGAGGTGAAGAAGGTTGACGAGGACCCCGACGTTTGAGGAGCTGTTCCGCGCCTGCCAGCGGACGGCTGTCCATCTGGAGATGCGCGACGCCTACATGAAGTCGGACCCGGCCTTCATCGACTGGAAGGCCGGCATCGCACTCGACCCGGTCGAGCGCTGGGGCGACTGGCACGCCATCGTCACGGAGGCGACCTCGCGAAGCGTCGAGGTCCGCCGGGCCCGCGTCGTCTCGACTCCGGTCAGTGAGTACATCCGCTTCGAGTACGACGTGACGGACGGACTCAACATCGCCGCCGGCGAGGACGTCCGCTGGCTCTCCCGGCGAAGCGCCACGGACCTCGCACTCCCGGGCAACGACTTCTGGCTCTTCGACTCCAACCTCGTCCTCGTCAACCACTTCGACGGAGAGGGCGAGAACATGGAGGTGGAACTCACGGACGACCCGGCGGTCGCCAAGCTCTGCGAGTCGGCCTTCGAGGCCGTGTGGGCGCGGGCAACACCGCACGCAGAGTTCCAGCCGGTCTGACAACCCGAACAGCACCTTCGCAGCGACATGACATCGCCATCTTCGAGCGTTCAGGAAGCCCGCAGGGCTCTCGGCAAACGCCTGAGCGAAATCCGGCTCGAAGCCGGGCTCACCAAACGAGCGTTGGCCAGCAGCCTCGGCTGGCACGAGTCGAAGTGTTCGCGCTTCGAGAGCGGCACGCGTCCGCCCTCGGAGCGCGACCTGCGTGCGTGGGCCGCTGCGTGCGGCGCGGAGAGCGCGGCCGAGGATCTCGTCTCGACGGCCCGAGGCATCGAGGGCATGTACGTCGAGTGGCGCCGGATGGAGCGCACCGGCCTGAAGCAGGCCCAGGAGTCCGTCCTCCCTCTGTGGGAACGCACCCAGCGCTTCCGTATCTACTCGCCGTGGCTCATTCCCGGCCCGATACAGACGGCCTCGTACATCACCGCGCTGCTCACCTCAATTCGCGACCGCCGCGGCCTCATTGATGACGTGCCGGCGGCCGTCAAGGTGCGCGTGAAAAAGCAGCAGATCGTGTACGGCAACCACACGTTCGCGATCCTCCTGGAAGAGGGAGCGCTTCGAAAACGCATAGGCGGGACGGAGGTGATGGCCGGCCAACTCGGCTATCTGCTCAGCGTTATGGCGCTGCCCTCGGTGAGTATCGGCATCATCCCTGAAGACGCAGACCGTTCCGGCCTCTGGCCGGTCGAGGGTTTCTTCCTGTACGACGACCACACGGTCCACGTCGAACTCGTCTCGGCCCATCTCGCCGTCACGCAGAAGCAGGAACTTGCCATGTATGCCCAGACGTTCACGGATCTGGCCGAGCTTGCCGTCTATGGCTCGGCAGCGCGAGAAATCATCACGGCGGCCATCGAATCCCTGGGGTGAATGCCGGGCAAGTTCCGGCACACTCGTAGAGCCCTTCCCGTCGCCCTTCTTAGCGTTACTGGCACGGCCGGAAACGCGCATTGAAGGGGCGAGACGGTGATCACTGTGGCAAGTAGCGGCAAGGCATCGAGAGCAACCGACAGCGCGGGAACCGAAGTTCTCCCCGTCGACGTCGAGACGATTTCGGAAAGCACCGAGACGGCCCTCTCCATGCAGATGGCCACCTCCACCCGCAAGGACATGGACACCGCCCTGCCGGAGATCGTCGGGCACCTCAACCTTCTGCTCGGTGAGGATCTGGGGGCGGACGAGGACGAGGACGTACGGGAGTTGTTCCGTACGGGGTACCGGCTTCTCGACCTGCAGAACCGTCCGACCGCGGAGACACCGTCGTTCGGCGCCTTCATCTACCTCCGGGATGCTGCCGACGTCACGCGAAGGCTCCTGTGGATCTACACACAGCGTCATGGGCTCGGTGCCCCGTGAGTATCCGGGAGGACCAGATCGTCCGGGAGTTGTCCCACTACATCCACGAGCACCCCGCCGAGACGATGTCGCTCATGCCCGTGTACGACGCTGCACGTGATCACGCGCAGCGCGGAGCCTGCCTCCACGACATGCGCTGTCCCCTGGTGATGACCGGAGCGGTCGTTGTGGACGAGCACCACCGTGTGCTGTCCCTACGGCACGGAGGTGGCTTCGCTCTCGCCGAGGCTCGGCCTGAGCCCCAGGACGATTCGCTCAGCGGCGCGGCCTTGCGGCTCCTGGCCCAAGAGGTCGGCATCCGCGACGTGTGGACGGAGCCCGGCGGCGAGGGCCCTTTCCTCCTCGACGTGTCCAGGGCCAGGCCCGAGCACGGCCCCCGCATCAGGGTCGGCTTCAGGTATCTCTTCCGGGCCCACTCGGGAGCTGTCCTCCCCACGATGATCGAGACCGGCACAGCTGCCTGGGTGCCCGTGGCCGATATCGGCATTACGTCGGTCCGTGAGCGCCTACGCGGTCATCTGGTCGGCGCCGCATGAGTCCCCGCAACCAGCAACTCGCCTACGTGGCAAGTCTCTTGGCGCTCGGCGGTTCGATCCTCCTGGCCATCTGGAGGAGCTGAATGTACGAGCGCCGCACCACCGAGCCAACCCCTGTGCCTCCTCCCCTCGGCACAATCCCCGGTTACAGGCAACCAAGCGATGTCCACGTAGGCGATTTCGTGTTCCTCGACGGGTTGTACCTGCGGGTCTGCGACATGAGGTCCGCCGGCACCGCAGGGCGCCGCGTTCTGATCTTCGACGGGCACTCCCCGTGGGTCATGAAGGAGTCTGCGACCACGTACCGGCCCGTCGAACTTCTCTGATCCCGGCCCCCATTCAGCCACCACCAGAACTGCCACCTCACGCCAGCGAGGAGCTTCGCCATGCGCTTCCGCAAGATCCACGGAGCGGGGAACGACTTCGTCCTGTTGTCCGACCCCGCGCCGGACGGTGAGAAGGACTGGTCGAAGGAGGCCGAGCGCCTCTGTGCCAGGCGAACCGGCGTAGGCGCGGACGGCCTTGTCATCAGCAGCCTGATCAGCATCAGCCCGGTCGTCCTCGAAGTCGGCTGCTTCAACGCCGACGGCTCGATCGCGACGATGTGCGGCAACGCGCTGCGGTGTACCGCCTGGGCCGCGCACCACGACCACGGCTTCCGCGAGATGAGTCTGCGCATGGCCGGGGTGATGCACGAGGCGATCGTTAGCGACGACTCCGTGTGGGTCACCGCCGAGATCGGCGCGGTCCATCCCCGACGCGTGCAGACCGTCATCAACGGCAAGCTCACCTGGTTCGACAGCGCCCACACCGGCACCGAACACGTCGTCGCCATCGTGGACGACGTGGATGCCATCGACGCGGTACTCGTCGGACGCCTCGTCCGCCACCACCCGGACCTGGCCCCGCTGGGGACGAACGTCAACTTCGTACAAGCCGCCGGCCGCCAGGCGCTGAAGATCCGCACCTACGAGCGCGGCGTCGAGGCGGAAACCCTGTCGTGCGGGAGCGGAGCCGTCGCGGCCGTTGTCATCGCCACCCTGCGCGGACTCGTGTCGCCGCACGCTGTCACCGTCCACAACCGCGCCGGGGAACCGCTCACGGTCCGGCCACATCCCGACCGGCCGAAGCGGACTCACTGGGTCGGCGGTCCGGTCACCCACACCTTCGAAGGGGTCCTCGCATGACTCAGTTCCTCGACTCCAGCTCTGACCTCGCGGTGCGCGAGGCCGCCCAGAACCTTCGCAACTGGCAGCGCGACCGCGAGGGACTCGGTGTCGCCCTCGTCCACGGGCCGGTGTCAGCCGAGGACCGGCTCTACCACTCGAAGTGCCCCGTGGACCAGCGCTCCGTGACCGCCCTGTCCGAGGCCCTCGACGACATCGGCGCCCGCTGGAAAGTGCTGAACCCGTGCGAGCCGGGCTTCATCACGGAGTTGGCCGGCTACGACGTCGCCCTCTCGAACCTGCACGGGCCATACGGGGAGGACGGGAGGCTCCAGGGCCTGCTCGACTACCTGCGCGTGCCGTACTGCGGCAGCGGAGTCGCGGCGTCCGCGGTGGCCGCCGACAAGATCCTGTGCAAGCGGGTGATGCTGAGCCTCGGCGTCCCCACGCCCGGGTGGTGGGTGTGGTCCGGCGGATCAACGCAGTGGAACGGACGCGCCGCGATGGTCAAACCACCGTTCGGCGGCTCCAGCGTGGGCATGAGCCTGGTACGCGAACAGGCCGATCTTCCCCGGGCGTTGGCGGACGCGGCCGGCGAAGAAGGCGATGCCGTACTGGTCGAGGACTATCTGACCGGCGTACCGCTGACCGTGGGGCTCCTCGAACTCCCTGAAGGCGCGGTCGTGGTGTTCCCTCCGCTGGCCACCGAGGCGACCGAGGCGGAGTTCTACGACGCCGACACCAAGCTCGACGTGGACTCCAGGGGCGCCGTGGTCGTGCGGGCCGCCGAGTTGTCGCCGGAGGTGCTGGCCAAGGTCACCGAGTGCGCCACGACGCTGTGGGACGGACTCGGGTTGCGTGGTTCGGCGCGCGTCGACTTCATCCTCGCCGAGGACGACGAGCCGTACGTGCTGGAGGTCAACAGCACGCCGGGCATGTCCCGTGACAGCAACTTCGTGGTGGGCGCCGCGATGGTCGGACTCACGCACACGGACGTCGTAGTGGCCATGCTGCATGAGGCGTTGACCCGACCGCCCTACGATGTCCCCCTGCCCACTCCCGCGTTTCCAGCACCACGCTGACCCGGGAGGCTGCCGTCTCACCGTAGGAGCCCGCCCGCTGTGTCGCGCGTCCACGATGTCCCCATGTGCCGACAGCTCATCGCCCCCGAGGAGTGGGATCGGCACGGAGGCTGGGCACTCGGGGACAGGGTGGAATGGTCCAACCGCGCGTGCGGCCTGGCCTCGCTGAGAATGATCCTGCTCGCCTACGGGCGCGAGGCACCCACGGTCACGGAACTGCTGAAACTCGCGGTCAAGCAAGAGGTCCTGACCCCGCGTGGAGCACTACATGCAGGGATCGCGAGCCTGGCCACCGACCTCGGCGTCCCATCGGCCGCAGAGCCCGTACCGGTCGGAGAACTGCTCGGCCACCTCGATGACGCACCCGTCATCGTGTCCGTCACCGAGCAGCTCCCCGACGACGGCCGTTCCGGAGGCCACCTCGTCATCCTCCGCGGCTACGAGAACGGCCCCGACCCGACGATCTTCATCCGGGACCCGTCGGCCTGGGGCCAGACGCACGATCAAGTCCCCCTGACTCGCCTGTCCCCTTCCTACGCCGGCCGCGCGATCACCTTCGCGCCCCTGAACAACGGAGAGTCCTGATGACCGAGGCAGACGGCGACACGACCCAGGCCGCAGGCGGCCGGAGGATCGCCGTACTCGGAGAAATGCTGGAGCTCGGCGACGAAGCCGTCGAAGCCCACCGCGCGGTCGGCCGCATGGCAGCCGAGAACGGCGTCGATCTCGTCGTAGCGGTCGGCGACACACTCGCCAAGCAACTCGCCCTCGCGGCGGGCGCGGCAGGCGTCCCGGACATCGCGATGGTCGGCGACAACGGCACCGCCGCCGCATACCTGGCCTCCATCCTCCGCCCCGGCGACGTCGTTCTCGTGAAGGCGTCCCGCGGCGGACAGCTCTGGCAGATCGCCCAAGCACTCACGGGGCAGCCCGTCACCGGCCTGTGAACAGCCGTCGGCCTGCTGGGTGGCCAGCGGTAGCCGCACGTGACGTGCTTGAGGCGAAGCCGGTTCTTGCGGATGTGGATGTAGTCCGCATCCAGGTCGTCGCCTGCCTGGTGGAGGCCGAGCGCCAGGGCGACGACAGAAACACTCGTGGGCTCACGAGCGGGACCCTCAGGGGTTGGTATGAATGCCGACGCCCACGCCTTTCGCCCATGCACTGATCATTTCGTGAGACCGGCGTCCCCAGGCTGGCAGGTTGATCTTGCCGTCGTGGGTGAGCTGTTCGGCCTCGACGACTCCGAAGTGCTGATAGCAGTCGGCGAGCAGGCCGGCCGCCACCTGCACCAGGAGGCTTGCGTCGTCGGCCGCACCGAGCAGGAGACCGGTTTGGCCGACGGCCAGTTGTTGGTCGGTGGAGCCGAAGACCATGTGTGCCGTGCTGCCGCGATCGCTGGCCAGTCCGCAGGCCCGGCCGTTGGCGCCGACGCTCAGGGTCAGGCGGGCGGTCGCAGTACCGGAGGCGCCGGCGCGGGTCGCGCTGTGCTGGATCAGGTACTGCAGTATGGCCTCTCTCTTCCGGCCGGGACAGTCGGCGGTCAATGCCGTCGCGCCCTGGTGGACGCGCGCTCTCCCGATGCGGTGGGTTCCTGGCACGTGCCGTCCCCGACGCTGCCGTCCGGCCTTCCGCTCGCTCGCCGTGCGTTCCTCGGCGAGTGCGTCAGCAGGACGACACCAAGCCCTGCCGCCACGATCTGCGCGGCGGCTGCCATACCCAGAAGCGGTGCGGCACCCAGTGCGCCCAGGGCACCGATCCCGGCTGCTCCCGCCGCGGCCGCCGTGCTCTTCAGACCGGCGCCGAGGGTGAAGATCTGGGTGCGCAACGGCTGCGGCGCGTAGCGTTCGCGTGCGGCGAGCAGGGTGCTGAACAGCGGACCCGTTGCCCAGCCCGCCGTGGCGAACAGCGCCGTGGTCAGTGCCATTCCGGCGACACATGCGGCCAAGGCCAAAGGCAGTGCGATCAGCGGCAGGCACAGCAGCACTACTCGTTCGGGCCGGGTACGGGTCCAGGGTTTGACGGCGTAGGTGAGGGAGCCGGCCATGGCGCCGACGGCGAAGGCGGTCATCAGACCGCCCGCCGCCCAGCCCGCATGACGTTCGGTCGCCAGGAGCGCCGTGATGACGGGCAAGGCTCCGATGCCGATCTGGCCGATACTGCTGGCCCAGGTGACGGACCGCAGCGGTGGGTTGCTCAGGATTTCCCGCGCGCCGGCCGCGAGGACGGCGGGCCGTAGTGCGTCGGTCGTACGGCCCTTGGTGGGAGGGCGGACAGGCAGCCGCAGCAGGGTCACAGCACAGGCGCCGATCAGCGCGGCCGTGCCGAGGGCGAAGAGAGCCGCGCCCGGTCCGATCGTGGTGGCCAGAATCGCTGCCAGCGCGGGGCCGAGGATGCCTGCCAGGTTGTAGGTGGTGGAGTCGATGCTGAAGGCGCGGGTGAGGGCTCGCTCGGGGAGGAGTTCGGCTAGCAGGCTGGTGAGTCCCCCGGTGACCAGGGGCGCGCAGCAGCCGGCCGCGAGGACCAGGAGCAGGACGAGGGGCGTGGGGAGACGGCCCAGCGCCCATGCCGTCGCGGCCAGACCGGTGCCGTAGGCGGCCAGGCCCAGGCCGTGGAAGAGCTTGCGGTGGCGGACCCAGTCGGCGAGGGCGCCGGCCACGGGAGCCGCGACCACGTGGGGCACCATCAGCGCGGCGACCAGGAGGCCGCCGAGGCTTGCGCTGTGTTCGCGGGCCAGGGCGAGCAGAACGAGTGCGACGCGCGCTCCCTCGTCGGCCAGACGCGCCGGTATCGCAACGCCGAGGTAACAGGCCGTGGGCGTGGCGACGGCGGCGGGTGCGGCGGTGGCGGCCATCGAGGTCCTGCCCGTCATCAGGGGGCCGTGGCACGGTATGGAACCGGCCCCGGATTTCCGCGAGCGTTATCGGTTAAGGGTCTGATTCCACGATCTTGTCGATGTATGCCTGCGTGGGCGACACTGATGGGGTGGAGTTCACTTTCGTCAGCGGTCATCCGGCCTTGGACCTGGCCGCCACGCTGACTTGGCGCAGCAGCTACCCGATCGAACTGCTGGTCGGCCCGCGGGATCTGTCCCAGTGGATCGAGCAGGCGGGGCTGGCGGACGTTGCCGGGCGGGTCGATGACGCCGATGTCGAGCGGATGCGGAAGTTGCGTGAGGCCGTCTACCGCACGGCGTCCGCAGATCTGTCGGACCAGCAACCCCGCGCCGGGGACCTGCGGCTCATCAGCAGGACAGCGGCCGGCAAGCAGGTCACGCCGGTGCTGGAGGAGTTGGGCCGCGCGGTGTGGCGCGGCGACGTCGACCAGGTACGGGCCACGGTGGCCCATCAGGCGTGCGTCCTGCTCGGCGGCTCCGATTACCGTCGCATCCGGGCGTGCGTGGACACCGAGTGCACTCGACTTTTCATCGACCATTCCCGGTCCGGCAGCCGCCGCTGGTGCGACAAGCAGACCTGCGGCGGGCGGGCCAACGCCGCGGCCTACCGTCGGCGCCGTTCGCAGCCCTCGCCGCGATAGCCTCACGCGCCCACGCCGTGTTCGCGGTTCCGGTGCACGACCAGCGGTGTGGCGGTGGCGTCGTAGTCGGTGCATGCCGGGCTACCTATGAGCAGGGTGTGGTCGACGAGTTCCAGGGTTGTTCCAGTCGGCAGGCGAGCGCCGCGATCGTGCGCAGGACGGGACGCCACCGCGAAGCTCGTGGTCTGCGTCGTCGAATTGGTGGGATGAGGAAGGCATACAGGCCCCGGCTATCGCGACAGCAGCGCGGCAAGGGCGCCGCGATCCGTCTTGCCGTTGCCGTTGAGGGGCAGTTCGGCCAGGACGCGCAGGGTGCGCGCCACCATGTACTCCGGTCAACTCCCGTAGGGAGCAGTGCCCATCGCGGTTGCTGGTAGTCCAGGTCGTCAAAGCCCACTCGCTGCCCGCGTCTCAGCGTCGGAGGTGGAGCGGGATCCGACGAGTTCCGCCGCCAGGATGACCGCCACGCCTGGGGTTCGAAGCGGTCCTTCCCCATCCTCACCCCTATGACGTCGTATGCCCGGCCGGCGGACTTTCCGGCAGCGGTGGACAGGAATGGACGAGTTACCTGGACTGGCGCGGGCAAAGTCGGGGCGCGGACGGCGGGTTGTCTGGGACCGTTTCAGGGATGGCTGCCGTTCTTGGCCGGTGAGGACGGCCGTCATCAGGTCGCCCTCGCGGCCGTGAGGCGGGCGGGAGTTCGCCTCATCGCGAACCGGCTGTGAGGACGGGGCCGGAGCCCGTCAGTAATTGCCCTGCGGGAGACGGGCTCCGGTCGGCCACAGCCTTAGAGGGATGGCTCCGCGAGGCCATGATCATCAGGCCCGTGCGTGCTCTGGTGAGGTCTGCCGACCGCTGCGGTGGGTGGTCCGGCGGGTGATCCGCCTGGTCACCGACGTGATGGCAGCCCTGAGCCGCCCGTAGTCCCGCGCATGCCACGGTCTCCGGCGGCGTCAGGAACTTACCCGGTGTCCCAGTCGAGTCGGAGGACGGCGATGTCGTCGGTGTGACGTCCGGCGTTCAGTGCCTGGGCTTCTTTGATGATGTGGTCGACGTGGGCGGCTGCGTCGTTGGGCGACAGGTTGCGGATGAGGGCGAGGAGTCCTTCGACGCCGAGCCGCCCGGTGTGCGAGCCGTTGTGTCCTTCGGTGAGGCCGTCGGTGTAGAGCGTCAGGGCTGCGGCGGCCGGGAGCGGGATGACCGTGGCCGGCCAGGCGGCGGGCTTCTGGGTGATGGCCAGAGCCCGTCCGTGTTCTACGTCGAGTTCGCGGGTGCCGCCGGCGGTCGTGAGGAGCGGGGCGTGGTGGCCGGCCAGGTACAGGGTGGCGGTGGCAGCCTGCTGGTCGAGGGTGAGGAGGGTGCAGGTGGCGAACAAGGGCCGGGGGCCGCATTCGGCGACCAGGATGCGTTCCATGAGGCGCAGGAGGCCGGGACCGCGGTGGCCGCCCAGGATGAGGGAGCGCCAGGCGATGCGGAGGCAGACGCCGGCTGCGGCGGCGTCCGGGCCGTGTCCGCTGACGTCGCCGACCACGGCGTGCAGGAGGCCGTCGTCGCCTTCGACGACGTCGAGGAAGTCCCCGCCCAGCAGCGCTCGTTCGGCGCCGGGCAGGTAGCGGGCGGTCACGGTGACCGTCGACGTATCGAGGAGGGGCTGAGGCAGCAGGCCCCGTTCCAGGCGGGCGTTCTCCTCGGCGCGCAGGCGGGCTTTCTGGGCCTCGGCGGCTGCACGTTCGCTCTGGCTGCGGTAGACGGCGTAGCGGATGGTCCGGTGCAGCTGGTCGGCTGCGACGCTGCCTTTGACCAGGTAGTCCTGGGCGCCGGCGGCCATGGCCTCGGCCCCCGCCTGTTTCTCCGACAGGCCAGTGAGGACGATCACGGCGGTGTGCGGAGCGAGTTCGCGTACGGCGGCGATCGCCTTGGTGCCGGAGGCGTCGGGAAGGTGCAGGTCGAGCAGGATGCAGTCGATGTCGCGGGAGGCGAGTTCGCGGCGGGCTCCGGCGAGCGTTGTCCGCGTGGACAGTTCGAAGCGCAGCCCGGTGTCGTGGAGGAGTTCGTCGACGAGTACGGCGTCCGCCTCGTCGTCCTCGACCAAAAGGATGCGGTACGCCGGGTCCGGCGAGGGCATCCCGGGCGGGGCTGTGGCGAGGGTGGTCAAGGTCCTGGCTCCGTGTCGGCGCGGGTCGCTTCGGGCATCGCTGATGGTTCTATCGCCCTGGGGGGCTCACTGGCGAGGGTGAAGGTGATCCGGGCGCCGTCCTGATAATCGGGATCGACGGCGATGGTGCCGCCGTGGAATTCGACGATCTTCTTGCACATGGCCAGGCCGATGCCGCTGCCGTCGTAGGCGTCCTTGGTGTGCAGCCGCTGGAAGATCACGAACACCTTGTCGACGTACTCGGGGCCGATGCCGATGCCGTTGTCGGTCACCGTGAACCGCCACAGTGCGCCGTCCTCGGCGGCGGAGATGTGGATGACGGGCGGACGGCCGGGGTGGCGAAATTTGACGGCGTTGCCGATCAGGTTCTGCCAGAGCATGCCCATCTGGGTGGGGTCGGCGACCAGCGAGGGCAGCGGATCGTGGGTGATGGACGCCCCGCTCTCCTCGATGCTCATGCTCAGAGTGGACAGGGTCTGCCGCAGTACCGCATCGAGGTCGACGCTCTGGAGTTCGTGGTGGACGCGGCCGACGCGGGAGAAGTCGAGAAGGTCGCTGATGAGGACCTGCATGCGGTTCGCGCCGTCGACCGCGTAATCGATGTACTGGTCGGCCCGGGCGTCGAGTTGACCGCCGTAACGGCGCTGGAGGAGCTGGGTGAAGCTGGAGACCTTGCGCAGCGGCTCCTGCAGATCGTGGGAGGCGACGTACGCGAACTGCTCCAGCTCGGCGTTGGAGCGTTGCAGGTCGGCCGCCTGCGCGTGGAGCCTCACCCGCGCCTCTTCGGTGAACGCCAGCTCCCGTACCAGGCGCCGGCGCATGAAGTCGATCTCACCGCTGAGCCGACGCAGGTCCGCCGGCCCGGTGGGGGCGATGGGATGGCCGAAGTCACCGCCGGCGATGGCCCGGGCATCCGCCCCGAGCTGCCCCAGGGGCGTGGTGATGCCACGGCGCAGCCCCTCGAAGACCAGCACGCTCAGTACGGCGATGACGACCGCGATCGCGGCGAAGACCCAGTTGCGCAACCGCATCGTGGACGAGAGGTCTCCGGCGGCCTGTGTCCGCTCCGCCCGCAACCGCTTCTGCTGGCCGGCCAGGGCGGCACGGAGCGCGTCGAAGTCCGTCTTTCCCTCCGCGGCGCGTACGGCGGCCAGCGGCGAGGGGCTTCCGGCGGGGGTGGCGGAGATCGGGCGCGCGACCCGTGCCTGCCAGGTCTCCGCCGCATCCCGTACGGCCTTGAGGTCCTTCAGGCCGGCCGCGTCATCGTGGAGCAGCTGCGTCAGGCGCTCGGTGCTGGTTGTCTGGTCGGCGAGCCCCTGCCGGTAGGGGGTGAGGAAGTCGGCGGTGCCGGTGAGGCCGTAGCCGCGGATGCCGGTCTCCTGGTTCAGCAGCGCCGATTCCAGTTGCAGTGCCGTACTCAGGGCCGGAGATTTCACGTTCACCAGGTTCTCGGTGATCGATCCCGTGCGTTGGAGCATCCACGCGCCCGTCACCCCGAGGAGGGCCAGGGCCGTCAGCGAGACCACCGCCCCGACGCGCAGCCACCGCCGGGTCGTCCAGGTGGACAACGCCCCCGCACGCGCTCTCGTGCTCCCGCTCATCCCGAGTACCCCTCCGCCGTGACAGCCGCCTGCACCATACGGGGGGCGCGGCCACTGTAGAGGAAGGGTGTGCGACAACCGTTGTTGTCGTACGACCGGCCGGGGGCCTAGGGTGCGGGCCATGCCCGGCAAGGACTTCGCTCTGCAGACCACCCCCGAGGAGACGGCAGCCGTCGCGGACGCCGCGGTCGACCGACTTGCCAGGCGTCTCTCCCTTCAACTGCGGGACGACGCCCCGTCCGCACCTCAGGGGGATCCGGCGGCATCGGCACTGACCCTGCTGCATCTGCTGGACCAGCTCCAGCGGGCCGCCGAACGTCTCCAACGGGACGCGGCCGTGTCCGCGGCCCGTGCGGGCGCCGGCTATCCGCAGATCGGTGCCGCCTGTGGCCTGACCCGCCAAGGTGCCCGGCGCCGCTGGCCAGGACTCTTCAACCACTCTCACGAAACGCCCCTGGAGCATCCGATGATGACCACCCCCGCACGGCCCTTCGACGTCCTCCTCGTCGAAGACGACATGGCCGATGCCCTGCTCATCGAGGAAGCCCTCAGCGAACGCGGCGCCCGCAACCTGGTCCAGGTCACCGACGGAGTCGCCGCACTGGAACATCTGCGCAGCGCCACCAGCGCACGCCCCGACCTGATCGTCCTGGACCTGAACATGCCCCGGATGAACGGACGCGACCTCCTGCGGATCCTCAAGACGGACGAGAACCTCCAGACCATCCCCGTCGTCGTGCTCACCACCTCCACCGCCCCCGACGACGTCGCCGGCGCGTACAGCAGCCATGCCAACGCCTACGTGAGCAAGCCCGTCAACCTGGACGAGTTCGAGCACGCCGTCCAGAGCATCGACGCCTTCTACCTCGACACCGTCACCCGCCCGCCCCGCGGCTGACAGCTGTTCCTTCCCGTTTTTCTGTCGGTCGGGTCAATACCCGGCAGCCAGGACTTTCCCCGGGCCGTAAGGCCGAACCGACCGGCGGACACGCCTCCGTCGCGTCGCCGGGGCAGGCACGTACTCGTGAAGCCGGCTCGGCCTCTGCGCAGCGGATACGCCGCCGGGCTAGTGAGCCTTTCAGGCGGCCGGAGCCGGGAAGGCCCGATCGGTGTCCGGGCGGCCGGTGCCCGGAGCTTCTGCGCTCCGGCGCTGTTCTTGGAGCAGGTCATCCGCGAGGGCGAGGGCGTGCTCAATGGTGTGCACCCCGGTGGTGACACACAGGGCGTGGGTCATGTCGTCCAGTCTGTGCCGGTTCTCAGCGGTGTCGCTTTCGAACTGCATGATGCGCGCTTCCGCGTAACGCGACAGCAGGATGCGCAGAACCTGGGGCTTTGGAGTGATCATGAAGGCCCTCTTCCTGTGCGGTAGTCCTCTCCTCTCCGGGAAGTGTGCGCGCATAGCCGCTCTTGCGCAGCGCCGCCCCGCGGAAGTGCTGGAGTCGCGGCTCCTCCGGCTGTCTGAGCTTGGACATCGGTCAGCTCGGCGGCCTCCGTGTCCCCACCGGAGCGCACGCACCGGCCCTCTCCGCCACCCGGTGCGCTCTCGGTCGCGGGGCCCGGCGGGACAGCGTGCACTGGAAGAGGTGGAAGCGAGTGTGACTCGCCCCGTACGGAGCACCCGAGGAGTGAGGACGTACGTCCCCCCACGTTGGTCCCGAAGTGAGGAGAGCGGTCATGCCGGCAGGTTCCAGCCCCAAGCGGGAACGGCAGTACGAGCACATCAAGGACAGTGCGGAGAAGCGGGGAGCGTCCACCGGGCGCGCGAAGGAGATCGCCGCGCGGACGGTCAACAAGGAACGGGCCCGCTCCGGCGAGGCGAAGCAGCCGGGCAAGGTCTCCACCCAGGACAAGAAATCCGCCTCGCAGCGGGGAGGCGAGCGCTCGCACCGAGGCCCGGTGAGTCCCACCAGGGACCAGTTGTACGAGGAGGCCCGGAAGCGCAACATCCACGGCCGCTCCTCCATGAACAAGCAGCAACTAGCCAAGGCACTCGGCCACTGACCGTCGCATACGTCGCGGCCCCCTGGTCTCGCGACCCGCCACGAAGAAAGGCGCATCCCCATGGCTGACAGGCCCCTCAACGGCCACCGTGTACTGGCGCTCGTCACCAACTACGGGGTCGAACAGGACGAGCTGCTGGTACCGCTCGCACGGCTGCGCGAGGACGGAGCGGACATCACCGTCGCCGCGGCGACGGCCGACCCCATCCGCACCCTGGTCGGCGACAAGGACCCCGGCGAAACCGTGAAGCCCGACGCCACCTTCGACGTGGTGGACCCCGGGGACCACCAGCTCCTGCTGCTCCCCGGCGGCACCCTCAACGCCGACCAGCTCCGCCTCGACGACAAGGCCCTCGCCATCGTCAAGGCGTTCGCCACCTCGGGCCGCCCCATCGCCGCCATCTGCCACGGCCCCTGGGCCCTGGTCGAAGCGGACGTCGTCCGGGGCAAAACGCTGACGTCCTACGCCTCGCTGCGCACCGACATCCGCAACGCCGGAGCCGCGTCCTGGGTCGACGAGCCCGTGGTCAGCGACACCGAGGGCGGCTACACCCTGGTCACCTCCCGCACACCCAAGGACCTCGACGCCTTCCTCGACGCGATCAGCAAGGCCCTCATCGGGTCCTGAACCACCGATCCGACCCGCGCCGGGCAGCCGCCCTCCCTGCCGGACCGACCGGCCCAGGATTGCGCTCCCCGCTCGGGGACGCCCTTCTCAACGATTGGACTCCGCCATGCTCAAAGCCATCGCCGACGTGCTGCGGTCGATCGGCAGCGCGATCGCCACCGTCGTCACGCTGCCCTTCCGCGCCGTCGCCCGGCTCTTCGGCGGCGCCTCCGACAGCGCACACGGACATCACTGAGAACACCGATGCGCGTCGTCTGCCCGAACTGGAGAGCGGCGCGCACAGTGATCCGGTACTGCCGGACGTCCTCGCACGCGGGCGTCCCCGTGGAAGTGGCCCGGGCCTCCGCAGACCGATGCGCCGTTTTCCATGCCCCAGGTGAGGACGAGGTGGAGGACCAGTCATGCCGCGATCACGTGAAGAAGCCCGTTTCAGACACCCCCGGCACGAACGCCGCGGAGAACCTCGGCTGCCGGCTGTGGCAGCGACACTCGTCGCCATCGCGCTCTACCTCTTCCTGCCCCAGCAGCTCCTGATCGCCCCCCGTTACGTCCTGCCCGCCCTGGAGTGCGTGCTGCTCATCCCCCTCATAGCGATCAACCCGCGCCGGCTGACGCGACAGACGCGGGCGTTCCGCGTGCTGTCGCTGACACTCGTCGCCTTGATCGGGGCCAGCAACCTCTTCGCTCTCGGAATCCTGGTCCATGAGCTGGTGTCCGCCGGAGTCAAGGACGGCCGGGAGCTGTTGGTGGCCTCGTTGCAGATCTGGCTCACCAACATCATCGTCTTCGGCCTGGCCTACTGGGAGCTGGACCGGGGCGGCCCCGTCAGCCGGACCCAAGTACCGCGCGAATCACTGCCGTTGGCCGACTTTCGCTTCTCTCAGGACGAGAACGCCGGCGCCGTCCAGGAAGTCTCCGACGGCTCCAGCAAAACAGCCGACTGGGTACCCACACTGATGGACTACCTCTACGTGTCGGTGACCAACTCCACCGCCTTCAGCCCCACGGACACCATGCCGCTCTCCACCCGCGCCAAGTTCCTGATGAGCGTGGAGAGCGTCACCGCCCTCCTCACCTCGCTCCTCGTGATCGCCCGCGCGGTCAGCATCCTGCACTGACGGTGTTCCCATCCGCTCAACCAGCGAGCCCCGCCGTCGCCTTGTTGGCCCGGCAGGTGGCCAGGGCCGCCTGGACGGCGGGAGCTGTAGACAGGTCGATCTCACCCTCCAAGACGATGGTCGCCCGGCCATTGGGCCGGTATCCGACCATCGCACGCACTACAGACACGGCGCCTCGGCTTCCCGGACCCGTACCAAAGTCACCGTGATGGTGCACTGGCGCGGGGCGCGGTCGGAGGGGTGAGCAACGAGCTTGCCGAGAGGACGGTGGCTGAGCCGGACGGTCGGCCGCCTGGACACTCCAGGAGAGAGGCGGTCCACTTACCGGAGGTTGACGCCGTCCAACGACAAAAAGCGCCGGGGTCAAGGACGCACTACCGCCCTACGCGACATCGCGGGCAGCGCACAGCTGTTCGCTTTCGCCACACCAACCCGCCCGGAAGGCGGCGAAGGCGGAGGACATCCCTGGCGCATCACGCCGTCATCTCCGTTCCTTCTTGGGAAACACGTACTCGTCGAGGAAGCCGACGGCGACGGGCGCCGGAAGGGCGCCGATACTGCCGAGTAGCACCGTGTGGACGACTCCCGGTGCGACTTCGCGTATCCCATCGCCATGAGGGAACTCGGCGACCATGAACTCCAAGGCAGAAACCAAGGGCTCGTACTGGCTGGAGACCACACCGCCCACCGGACCCCCCGCTCCCCCGCCGTCACATGACCTCTCCGTCGACGTCGCGGTCATCGGCGCCGGCATCGCGGGACTCAGCACCGCCTGGGAACTGACCCGGCAGGGACGCGAGGTGGCCGTACTGGAGGCCGGACGGCTCGCCGCTGGCGTCACCGCGCACACGACAGCCAAGCTGACCGCCCTGCACACGCTCGTCTACGACCATCTCCGCCACACCCGCGGCCCCGAGGGCGCCAGGCTGTACGCGCGCTCGCAGTCCGCCGCGATCCGCCACGCCGCCGAGATCGTCGAGGAGTTGGACATCGACTGCGAGTGGGAGGAGGCGGCGGCCTTCACCTATGCCGAGGACCCGCGAGGCGTCGAGGAGCTGCGGGCCGAGGCGGAGGCCGCACGGGAGGCGGGGCTGCCCGCCGATTTCGTCACGGAGACCGACCTTCCCTTCCCGGTGGCCGGCGCGGTCCGGGTGACGGGCCAGGCCCAGTTCCACCCCCGGAAGTACCTGCTGGCGCTCGCGGACGACCTGCGCCGGTGCGGTGGTGCCGTGTACGAGGACACGCGGGTCGTGGGTCTCAGCGAGGGCGAACCCTGCGTGCTGACGACCGACACCGGAGTGTCGGTGCGCGCCCGCGAGGTCGTGGTGGCCACGCACTACCCCGTGTTCGACCGGGCCCTGCTCTTCACCAGGCTCTCCCCGAGGCGGGAACTGGTGGTGGCCGGCACCGTCGACGAGGCCCTGGCCCCGCGCGGCATGTACATCACCCCCGAGCAGGCCACGCGCTCGGTGCGCAGCGCACCGTACGGCGACGGCAAACGCCTGCTGATCGTCACCGGGGAACATTTCACTCCCGGTGCCAACGACGTCGAGGAACGCTTCGCCCGGCTGTCCGCCTGGGCCGAGGGCCACTTCCCCGGGCTCACGCTCACGCACCGCTGGGCAACGCAGGACAATGACTCCACCGACTCCGTGCCCCTCGTCGGACCGCTCCACGCCCGCAGCCGGCACACCTACGTCGCCACCGGCTTCGGCGGCTGGGGGCTGAGCGGCGGCATCATGGCGGGTGGCCTGCTCAGCGACCTCGTCCGCGGACGCGAGTGCGAGTGGAGCGGCCTCTACGATCCGCGCCGCCTGACCTCCGTGATCCGCGAAGGCGGGTCGTTCCTGAAGCAACAGGCCCACGTGGCACGGCACTTCGTCGGCGACCGGCTACCGGCCCTGACAAGCCCGGCGCCGGCACCGGAGGACATCCCTCGCGGCGAGGGTTTCGTGATCCGGACGGGCGGCAGGCAATGCGCCGTTCACCGCGACGAGAACGGCCAGCTCCACGCGGTCTCGGCCCGTTGCACCCACCTCGGCTGCATTGTCGCCTTCAACAGCGCGGAGCAGGCGTGGGAATGTCCGTGCCACGGCTCCCGCTTCGCCCCAGACGGACAGATCCTCCAAGGCCCGGCCGTACGGCCGTTGGAGAAGCGCGACATCTGAACGGCGCGGCGTTTCACGCCCGTTGCCCACGGGAACCCGGTGAACACCCCATCGAGAGTTCGACCGACGCAGAGAGAAGTTGAACCGCCGTGACCGCGCGCACCGTCAAACAGAAAGCCCTGAAGGTGGCCAGGACAGGCTGGTCGAAGGCCCGTCACCGCCGCGGCAAAGGCGTACGCACATGCGTTCCCGCAGTGGACAGCAACGGATCCCCCGCCACGGTGCGCACGAGCGCGGAGGGGAACATTGTCCGAGGCGAGGACTGACCGGCCTCCTGCCCTTATTCCTCAGATCGGCGGACAGACCACGCCCGGGGGGAAGAACCACAGGGCTCGCTCTCGTAGTCATCGACGTGATCAACACGTACGACCACGAGGGCGCCGAACTCCTCGTGCTGTCGGTCCGACGCGTCGTGCCCGTCCTGGCCGAACTGATCGACGCGGCCCGCAAGGCAAACGTCCCGGTGATCTATGCGAACAGCGCCTTCGGCCTGTGGCGCTCCCACCACGGCGAACTCCTCGACATCGCGCTGGCCAGCCCTACGCCGCCCCTCGGGTCCTCGGGCACCCGGAATCCCGGCAACCATCGGAGGCATCCCAGGGGGCATGGAGTACGGCGTCATGTGCGTTGCTTCTTGGGAAACACGTACTCGTCGAGGACCAGGCCGACGGCGACAGCCGCCGGGATGGCGACGAGGGCGCCGATGATGCCGAGGAGCGCCCCACCGACCAGCACCGCGAGAACGGTGACCAACGGGTGGACGTCGACCGCGAACTTCATGGCCCTGGGCACGATGAGGTAGTCCTCGGCGACGCGGAAGACGACGTAGAAGACCGCGGTCGCGATCGCGATGGGCAGGGACAGGGAGAGCGCGACGAGGCTGACGACGATTCCTGCGAGGGTGGAGCCGACGATCGGGATCAGGTCCATCAGGGCGGTGAAGACGCCCAGCGCGGCTGGGTACGGGACACCGGTGGCCACGCACCAGCCGAAGGTCGCCACGCCCGCGATACCGGAGGTGACGAGGTTGCCGAGCATGAACTTGCCGATGCGGCTCATGATTTCCTCGGCCACGCCCTCGACGCGCTCACGGCGACTGGCCGCCACGAAGCGATAGCCGAACTGCTTCATGGTCGGCAGTGCCGCCATGCAGTACAGAGTCACCGTGATCACGATCGCCGTGGACGTGACGGTGCTCAAGACGATCTGACCCGCGCCCAGGACACCTCCCGCCAGGCCGGACGCCCCGCTTCCCGAGCCGATCTGCTCCTTCGCCTTCTCGACCACGTGGTAGCGGTCCTCCAGGCGACCGATCGTCGACTGGTGATTGTGGACCTGCTCCAGCCAGCCGGGCACCGCGTCCACCAGCGCGCCGATCTCCTTGGCCACGGGCGGAATGACCAGGGCCAGAAATCCTCCGAGTACGACGATGAAGCCGGTCAGCACGATCGCCACGGCCCAGCCGCGCCGCAGCCCCCGGCGCGTGAACCACACGACCAGCGGTTCCAGACTGATCGCGATGAACACGGCCAGCAGGAGCAGCGTCAGCATCGAACTGACCCGCATGACGGTCTGCACGGCCAGCCACGCCAGACTCGCCCCCAGTCCCAGCGCGAACCCGACCGTCACCCACGACCGTCCACGTCCGCCGCGTGAATCTCCGGGCGGGGGCCGCTGCGGCGCCTTCCGGGACTCCTCTACGGCGTCCACCGGGCCGGGGTCGGAGCCGTTCACGTCCGTCCCTTCAGGAACTGCGTGCTCGTCCCGGACGGACTCGGGCTCGGACTGGGCAGACATCGCGACGACTCTCCTAGACGGCCTCGTGGCCTCGAACAGATGGCTGGATGGCCTCGTAGCCTCGAATGGGCGTGGGTGTCCCGGGTACCCAGGGAGTCCGGTCGTACCGCGTCCGTGCACCGCCCAGCGCGTCGCGCGCCGATCGGCACACGGAACCGGGGAACGCTTGGCGGACATCCGATCTCTTGTGGCGGGAGCCGAACACCGTGCCCGATCTCGATCCCTTCACCGACCTGCTCGACTACCCGATGTACGTCGTGACCGCCGAGGCCGACGGGGAGAGAGCCGGCTGCCTGGTCGGATTCGCCTCGCAGTGCTCGATCGCGCCCGCCCGGTTCATGGTCTGGCTGTCCAGGGCCAACCGGACGTACCGGGTCGCCGAGCGCGCCGAACGCCTCACGGTGCATCTCCTCCGCCGCGACCAGGACCGGCTGGCCCGGCTCTTCGGCGGCGAGACCGGCGACCGTACCGACAAGTTCACGGACGTCCCGTGGCACACGGGTCCGGGCGGATCACTGATCCTCGACGAGGCCCCCGCCTGGTTCGTGGGCCGGGTGGAGAACCGGGTCGACGGCGGCGACCACGTCGGTTTCCTGCTCGCGCCGGAGACGGCGGAAAATCGCGCGACCGGCCGCACCCCTCTGCTGACGCTCCACGACGCCCACACCATCACTCCGGGCCACCCGGCAGACTGAGCGGCGCCGGTTGTGCCAGGAATCCTCAACGGCCGGGAGGGCCAAGGCGACAGCGGCGGCGGCGCATGGTCGAGCCGCGGCGGGATACCCCAGTGGTATGCCAACGACACCCGGACCCGGACAGCGGGTAGAGCGCAACTCGCCCGACAGGCCCAGCAAACTGCCGAAGCGGTCGTGGTGGGCGGTGCTCAGGGGCACGGTCAAGGAGTTCCAGAACGACGAACTCGCCGACCGGGCCGCCGCGTTGACGTACTACGGGGTTCTCTCGCTCTTCCCCGCGCTGCTGGTCCTGGTCTCCCTGCTCGGCATCGCCGGCAAGTCGACGACCCAGCAGGTCCTGGACAACATCGAGAAACTGGCGCCGAGTTCGGCCCGGAACATCATCGGCGACGCCGTACGCCAGCTCCACACCACCGGCGGCCTCGGCTCCGTCGTGGCCGTGGTCGGCATCGTCGTCGCCGTTTGGTCGGCCTCCGGCTACATCGCCGCGTTCATCCGCAGCGCCAACGTCGTCTACGACATGCCCGAGGGCCGCCCCGTGTGGAAGGTGCTGCCGATCCGGGTCGGCGTCACGGTGGTGCTGCTCGTCCTGACGGTGATCAGCGCGCTCATCGTGGTGTTCACCGGCAGCCTCGCTCGCGCGGCCGGCTCGGCGCTCGGCATCGGGGACGCCACCCTGAGGGTGTGGTCGATCGCGAAGTGGCCGGGACTGGTCATCCTGGTCATGGCGATGATCGCGATCCTGTACTGGGCGGCACCGAACGTGAAGGGCCGAGGCTTCCGCTGGATCACCCCGGGCAGCGTGCTGGCCCTGCTCGTCTGGATGCTCGCCTCGGCGGGCTTCGCGTTCTACGTCGCCCACTTCGCGTCGTACAACAAGACGTACGGCACGCTCGCCGGCGTGATCGTCTTCCTGATCTGGCTGTGGATCAGCAACATAGCGGTTCTGCTGGGCCTCGAATTCGACGCGGAGCTGTCCCGCCAGCGTGCCGTGGCCGGAGGGCTCCCGAAGGGCGAAGAGCCGTATCTCCCGCCCCGTGACACCCGAGCCTGGAGCGAGGAAGACCACCGCCGGACGGAGTGACGCCGCTCGTGACGGGGGAGTTGGCGAGCGGACGCATGTCGCCTCGTCGCTGTAGACGGAACCCGTGATCAGGCGGAACCCGAGCCCCAACGCCGGCGCTTCTGGTCCTCGCTGCGCCTGCTTCCCGACGTCCCACCGCCGGACAGCTGGTGCGGGGTGAGTCGCTCGCTCTCGTCTTTCGCGCGCGGTACCTCGTCGGGCTCGCGCATCTCCTGGATCTCGCCGGTCGGCCCGGACTCCGGCAGCCGGGGCTGCTCCTCCGGGTGCGGCGGCGCGGACTCCCGCCGACGGGCCTTCATTCCGAGCCGTACGGCCCAGATCAGCCCGACGACGAGGATCAAGCCGACGACCGCCGGAAAGACTCCGAGGGCCGCTCCACTCGACGCGGCCACTTCCATGCTCGGTGTGTTCATCACTGCCGGGTACCCCGGGGGCACCGGGAGAATCTCGCCCACCTGGCGTGCCCGGCACCTCGTGGGCACCCGATGCCGAGGCCCTCAAGACGTATCCCCTGGAGGACTTCATGTTGCGTGCCATCGCAGACGTGTCCGCAGCATCGGCGGCGCGATCGCCACCGTCGTGACACTGACGTTCGGGGCCTTTGCCCGGCTGTTCGGCGGAGCCTCGCGCTCGGCGCACTGACGACGTCGACGCCGAGGAGTTCGGCGCACGGTCCCGCGGAGCGATCACCGCAGAGTGATCAACGGGATCTTGTTCCGGGTGCGAACGTCGTGACTTCCGTTCTGCCTCCATCTTCAACTCGGTCATCTACTGCGCGTACACGTCCGAGCCGCGAACAAACCCAGCCGATCAGGACAGGTGCGGACCAGGCGGCTCGGACCGGCGGTGACTGGTGTCGCACCACGGGTAGGTGCGGCTCCGCCGGCAGGTGCACAGGGCGACACAGAACCGGTCGGACGACACGGTGGTGCCGTCCTCCAGCGTGACGTCCACCGGGCCCTCGACCAGCAGGGGTCCCGCGCGCCGGGCCACTATGCGGCAGCGTCGCTTATCAGAGTCGTACAGCACGAATGATCACCAGCTCTTCCTTCTCGGCATCGTCCTCGATCAGGCCGCGGTCGCGCAGCCAGCCGCTGCGGGAGCGCAGGACGGGGCCGAAGGCGACGCTGCGGTGTTCCTCGATTCCGGCGTCCAAGCCTGCCGCCCGCAACCGGCGCAGCGTCTCTTCCGGGTCGCTCAGCGCGGACTGGACCACGAGCAGCACTCCTCCGGGCTTCAGCAGTCCGGGGGCGTCCTCGCAGATCCGGTCCAGTACGAGGCGGCCGTCGTGTCCCGCGTCCCAGGCCCGCGCCACGCCCCGCCGGGGGCACGCGGCGGTGGGAGCCGGCACGTACGGCGGGTTGGAGAGGATGAGGTCGAAGGACCTGCCCGAGACGGGCGCCAGCAGGTCGCCACGTCTGACCCGGATCGCGACACGCGCCAGCAGCGCGTTGACCTTGGCGTTGAGAGCCGCTCGCCAGGAGATGTCGATCGCCGTGACGCGGGCGCCGAGTCGGGCCGCCGCCAGGGCGACGGCACCTGTTCCCGTGCCGACGTCGAGGACTTCGGCGTGCGGGGGAAGGATTTCGTCACGCAGGCATCGGATGAGCAGGTCGGTGTCGTCCTGCGGGGTGTAGACGCCGGGCAGAGTGACCGTGGTCATGGGGTGTCGTCTCCGGTTCTCGCGGATACCGCAGAACCTGTTCGTGATCGGAACGGCGGTCAGGCAGGCATGCGCAGCGACGACTCCCCCGCTCGCCACGCGCCGAGGAGGTGCTCGGCGAGGCGGTCTTCGAGATACGTGGTGGCGTCCACGCCGAAGGCGACGTCGCCGTCGAGGTGCGGCTCCTCTGCGAGCAGACCCGCCACGACGTCCCGGCGTACGACCTGTTCGTGCACGGCGTCGGCCTCGACGTGCTCGTCGTAGAAGTGCTCGGCGGCCGGTCCGGCCCCGGTGCGCCGCATGGCCTGGGCGAGGCGACGTGAACCCGGGGACGAGGTGATCTCGACGGTGGCGAAATGGCCGACCAGAGCGCCTCGCAGGGCGCGGTGCAGGCCGAAGAGGGACATCAGGTTCACGGTGGCGAGGGCCTCGGGGCCTGCCGCGTCGAGATAGTGGCCGTAGGCGGTGTCCAGGTCGAGGTCGGCCATGAGATCGGCGAAGAGACGGGCGTGCACGCGGTCCGCGCGGCCCGCGCCGAACTCGTCGAACTCCACGGCCGCCATGCCCGCCTTCGCCCGCCCCCACAACCGGGGCAGCACCCAGGCGTGCGGGTCGGCCTCCTTGAGGTGGTAGAGCGAGCGCTGCGCCGCGTACTCGCGTATCTGCCACAGTTCTCCCTCGTCCCGCAGGAAGTGGCTGACGCCCGAGCCGTCGACGGGTTCGACGAGCAGTTCCTCCAGTGCCTCGTCGGTGTGCTTGTGGACGGTCGCGGCGTCGCGGAGAGTGTCGAGAAAGGGTCGTTCCAGAGCCGCCCGGACTCTGAGCAGGTCGGGGTCCCACTCACGGTCGGCGTCGACGTCCGCGAATCCCCGGTAGTGCAGCTCGTAGCAGAGGTACAGGGCGAGCTGGAGATCGTCTCCAAGCGGGGCGGCGGTGAGAATCTCCCGGCTGTGCGGAAGCGGTCCCGTACTCCGCAGGTACGCGATGATCGCCGCCGAGATCCGACCACGAGCGGACGGCAAGGCCGGTTCCGGCGTTATGTCGTTCATGAACACCGGGTACCCGTGATCGAGAAGCTCTCACGTAAGCCGGTCCGGGCGGTGACTGCCCCGGCTGCCCGTCGCCCCCTGGCCGAGTTCATGGCCAGGGGGCGAGGAAAGCAACTGCCCCTGCGTCGGATCGGGATCAGGGCGTCACGCGAGGGAGCCGTCGAGGGGCTCGTAGTCGGCCGTCCCGGTCACAGGGCAGGGGTGAAGCGGCCCCAGGCACGGTGTCCGCCGAGCAGACGGGTCACTGCCTGCAACACGGCGGGCGCGGTCGTACCGAACACCACACCGGCGGGCCCCTCGGGCAGCCCGGCCGCCTCCAGGGCGCCGACTCCTTCGCCCCAGGCCCCGATGGCCTTGCCGTGGCGGTACGCCTCGGTGACCATCAGCAGCAGACGGGGATCGATGGCGGTGACGACGGCCATGTCGTCGTCGACCTTGGCATCGCGGGCCCCGTAGGCGTCGGCGGCGGGAGCCGGTGCCCCGGCCACCAGAATCGCGTCGAACTCGGTGGAGCGGGCGGTCGCGAAGGTGCGCTGGACGGTGACCGGGTCTCCGTCCTGGTCCAGCACCCCGCCCGCCGGTGCGATGACCAGCGGAACCATGCCGGCGTCGAGGACCGCGCGCCGCACTTCACGTACGCCGTCCAGGTCGTCCGCACCGCTGGTGACGATGCCGATGATCCGGCCCTCGACCGGCCAGTCCCCACCGAGCTGCGAGAGGGCGGGGCTCGGTTCGACCACCGCGGGCACGAGGCTCGCCTCGGGCGCCGGAAGGCCCAGCCCGGCCGCGACGTGTGCGCAGAGGTCCGCGTCGATGTCGGCGAGCACCTTCAGTGCCCGTTCCTTGATCGCCGTCTCCCAGCACTTGCCGAGCTCGAAGGTGTAGGCGGCGGTGATGTGTTCGCGCTCGGTGGGAGACATGCTGAGCCAGAACAGCCGGGCCTGGCTGAAGTGGTCGTCGAAGGAGGCCGCCGCGTCCCGTACCTTGCGGGCGGCGGGGACCTCGACGGGAACCTCGATGTACGCCCCGGTGTCCGCGCCGGCGAGGAACGGGCATCCGCCATCGAGGGAGTTGGGGTGGTAGGGGGCCACCCCGGTGTGGACGGCTGTCTGGTGCATGCCGTCCCGCAGCATGTCGTTGACGGGCGCGTGCGTGCGGTTGATCGGGAGCTGCCCGAAGTTGGGTCCGCCCAGTCGGCTGATCTGGGTGTCGAGGTAGGAGAAGAGACGTCCCTGGAGCAGCGGGTCGTCGGTGACGTCGATGCCGGGCACCAGATGTCCGACGTGGAAGGCGACCTGCTCGGTCTCGGCGAAGTAGTTCGACGGGTTGGCGTTCAGGGTCATCAGGCCGATCGGGCGGACCGGGGCCAGTTCCTCGGGGACGAGCTTCGTCGGGTCGAGCAGGTCGATGCCCTCGAACATCTGCTCCTCGGTGTCCGGGAAGGTCTGCACGCCCAGCTCCCACTCGGGGAACGCCCCGGCCTCGATCGCGTCGGCGAGGTCACGCCGGTGGAAGTCGGGGTCCACGCCCGCGGTGATCTGCGCTTCCTCCCACAGCAGCGAGTGCACACCCAGCTTCGGCTTCCAGTGGAACTTCACCAGCGTGGTGGCGCCCTCGGCGTTGACGAGCCGGAAGGTGTGGACACCGAAGCCCTCCATCATCCGGTAGGAACGCGGGATGCCCCGGTCGGACATGTTCCACAGCGTGTGGTGGGTGGCCTCCGTGTGGAGGGTGACGAAGTCCCAGAACGTGTCGTGCGCGCTCTGCGCCTGCGGGATCTCCCGGTCCGGATGCGGTTTGCCCGCGTGGATGACATCGGGGAACTTCAGCGCGTCCTGGATGAAGAACACCGGGATGTTGTTGCCGACCAGATCGAAGACGCCCTCGCCGGTGTAGAACTTCGTCGCGAAGCCCCGGGTGTCGCGCACGGTGTCGGCCGATCCGCGCGAACCCAGGACGGTGGAGAAGCGGACGAACACCGGCGTCTCGACGCCCTCGCCGAGAAAAGCGGCCTTGCTGATCCCTTCGGCGGCGCCATAGCCCCGGAACACACCATGAGCGGCGGCACCACGGGCGTGTACCACCCGCTCCGGGATGCGCTCGTGATCGAAGTGAGTGATCTTCTCCCGCAGGTGGTGGTCCTGGAGCAGCACCGGGCCGCGCGGACCGGCCTTCAACGAGTGGTCGGTGTCGTACAGCCGCGCGCCCTGCGCGGTGGTGAGGCGCTCGCCGCCCTGCGCGACCGACTTCTGCGGAATTCCGGTCTCCTGGCCGGTCGGACTGTAGGGGTCCGGTCCGCGCTGGTCGGGCTTGGGCGGGAGCGGCTCCCGCGTCTCGGTCGGCTCCTCCACCGGCGGGGCCTGGGTGCCCGGAGCACCGGGAATCTCGTTTCCGCCGCGAACAACGTCCTGGACTTTCTCCACGACCTTCTCCGCGGCGGCCGACACGGGGTTCTTCTTCTTGCTCATGGGGTTCCGATCGGTGGGAGGGGTGGCGCCATGCGCGAAGCGATCGGCATTCGAGCCTGACCGTCACCGGCTACCGCCCCCGAGTGCCCCTCGACACGACAGCTGACACACACATCGGGCGAACAGTCGCGGTGGCACCGCAGGGGACTTCATCACTGCCGTCCCCGCACCGGAGTGCGTACCCGGGCCCAGGGTGGGAACGCGCAAGGAACCAGACATTTCGAACGGCGGAGGACCCTATGGCCGTACGACACCGTTTGATCAAGAAGTCTCCCGAGCACGTCTGGAAGATCCTGTCCGACGTCGAGCGCTACGGGGACTGGGTTGTCGGTACCTCACGGGCCGAGCTGGACGAGGGGGTGTGGCCCGAGGTGGGAGCGGCCCTCCGCTACGAGATCAGGATCGGGCCGCTCACCCTGCACAACCAGACCGTGGTACGCCGCAGCGAACCGCCCGCCATCCTTGAACTGGAGGCGAACAGCGGGCCGCTGGGGACCGCGAGGATCGCGATGGAACTGCGGCCCTGGGGTGAGCAGACGCTGATCATCCTCGACGAGCACCCGCTCCGCGGTGCGGGCGGACTCCTGCACAATCCTCTGCTGGACGCCGTGCAGCAGGTGCGCAGCCGCACGATGCTGGCCCGTCTCGCCCAGCTGTGCGAGGACGACGAGAGTCCGTCCCGCACCGCTGCCGGGCGACCCCGACCGCACACGGCCTGAACCAGCGCCGAGCGCTGGAGGCAGCCGCACCACCGGGTGCGGCACCACCCACCGAGCCGGGAGCGAGTCATGCCGGACGCAGTAGTGATCGGGGCCGGCCCCAACGGGCTGGTCGCCGCGAACCTCCTGGCCGACGCGGGCTGGAGCGTGGAGGTGCTGGAAGCCCAGGACGAACCCGGAGGAGCGGTCCGGCACGACCGTGGGGTGGACCCCGACTTCACCAGCGACCTCTTCAGCGCCTTCTATCCTCTCGCCGCCGCCTCCCCGGTCCTGGCCGGCCTGCGGCTGGAGCGGGAGGGGCTGAGTTGGAGCCACGCTCCGAAGGTGCTGGCCCACCCGTTGCTGGACGGCCGCTGCGCGGTCCTCAGCCGGGACCTGGAGGAGACGGCTGCGAGCCTGGAGGCGTTCGCCCCCGGGGACGGAGCCGCGTGGAAGGAGCTGCGGGACGTCTGGGAGACGCTGCGGCCCGGCATCCTCGACGCCCTGTTCACACCGTTCCCCCCGGTCCGCGCCGGGGCCCGGCTGGCGCTGCGGCTGCGGGCGGCGGGCGGGTTGCGGCTGGCCAGGACGATGCTCCTGCCGGTCCGGCGCATGGGTGAGGAGGAGTTCGGCGGGGAGGGCGGCAGGCTCCTGCTCGCGGGCAACGCCCTGCACGCGGATCTCGCGCCGGAGGCGGCGGGCAGCGGCGGCTTCGGCTGGCTCATGTCCATGCTCGGCCAGACCTACGGCTTTCCCGTCCCCGTCGGCGGCGCCGGAGCGCTCACCTCAGCGCTTGTCCGCCGACTGACGCGTCTCGGCGGGACCATCCGCTGCGGGGAGCGGGTCACCGAGGTCGTCGTCCGCAACGGCCGGGCTGTCGGCGTCCGCACCTCGAGCGGCGAAGCGGTAGTGGCCCGCAGAGCCGTCCTCGCCGACGTGTCCGCACCCTCGCTCTACGGCTCCCTCGTCGCGGAACAGCACCTCCCCGGGAGGCTGCTCGCCGACCTGAAACGCTTCCAGTGGGACTTCGCCACCTTCAAAGTCGACTGGGCACTGAACGGCCCGGTGCCCTGGACCTGTCCGGAGGCCGCAGAGGCCGGAACCGTCCATCTCGCGGAGGGCGTCGACGCCCTCACCCGCTTCGCCGCCCAGATCGCCACGGGCCACGTCCCCGACGAACCCTTCGCCCTCTTCGGGCAGATGACCACCACCGACCCCAGCCGCTCCCCCCGGGGCACCGAGTCTGCCTGGGCCTACACACACGTACCGCACCACGTGCGGGGCGACGCCGGCGACGACAAACTGACCGGCTCCTGGGACGCCCGGGAGCAGGAAGCCATGGCAGACCGTGTCGAGACACAGGTCGAGCGCTACGCCCCCGGCTTCCGCGGCCTCATCAGAGCCCGGCGCATCCTCGCCCCGCCGACGCTGGAGAGCATGAACGCCAACCTCCACGGCGGCGCCATCAACGGCGGCACCACCGCCCTGCACCAGCAACTCGTCTTCCGCCCCACACCCGGCACCGGCCGCCCCGAGACACCCGTACCCGGGCTCTACCTCGCATCCGCCTCCGCGCACCCGGGCGGAGGCGTCCACGGCGCCCCCGGCGCCAACGCCGCACGCGCCGCCCTCCACGGGCATCGCACCGGTGCCCTCGCCCACCTCCAGAGCCGACTGACTCACCGCGACCGCAAAGGCCAGCGCTGACGGCCCCCACGCCCAACTGACGCATCAGGAACCGGCGATGCCGCGATCCAGAAGGGAGACGTTTGTTCGGGCCTGTTCGGCGCACACGAAGAGCTGACACAGCCTTTGTCCGAAGAAACGAAAGCGGAGACACACCATGGGAATCATCGCGTGGATCATCATCGGCCTGCTCGCAGGCGCCATCGCCAAGATGCTGATGCCGGGCAAGGACCCCGGCGGCATCATCGTCACCATGCTCATCGGCATCGTCGGCGGTCTGCTCGGCGGCTGGCTCGGCAAGGTGATCTTCGGCGTCGACTCCATCGACGGGTTCTTCGACCTCTCCACCTGGATCGCCGCGATCGTCGGCTCCCTCATCCTGCTTCTCGTCTACCGCCTCGTCACCGGCAACCGACGCTCCCACCGCCACGCCTGACCGACCGACGGCACACGCCCGCACCACCTCAACGGCTCCCTTCTGTCTCACAGAACGGGAGCCGTCGGCGTGCCCAGGGCTTCGATGAAGGGCCAGGTCGCGTGACGCCCCGGACAGGGGCCGGCGGCGTCCGTCCGCCGATGAAGATTGCCACAGGTACGCATCCACCGTGTCCGGCGGGGCACTTGGTGAGTCATGGAGTGGGCGGGTGGTGCGGGAGGGGTGGTTCGTCGTCACGGCGCGACGGCGGTGTCGGCGGTGCGGCGGGCGTGGCGGGAGCCGGGGCGTGAACGGGATCTGACGGTGCAGGCCGGCAAGGCGGCGCTGGCGGCCTGTCTGGCGTGGGCGGTGGCCGGGTGGTGGTTGCGGGCGCCGGTAGCGTTCATCGCTCCGTGGATGGCAGTCGTGCTGGTGGAGTCGACGGTGTACCGGTCACTCGCGCACGGTCTACAGCAGCTGGCGGCGATCGCGGTGGGCACGGTGGTGGCGACAGCCGTCGCGTTGGTGCTGGGCGGCACGATGGTCTCGATGACCGTGGTGCTTCCGGCGGTGCTGCTGCTGGCGCAGTGGCAACGCCTGGGCAGCCAGGGCATCTACGCCGCCACCGGCGCGCTGTTCGTCCTGACGGACGGCCAGGTCTCCCTGGCCACTTCAGGCGCACGCATCGCGGAGGCGGTCTTCGGCGCGGTGGTCGGCATTGCGGTCAACGCGCTGGTCCGGCCCCCGGTGTATCTGCGTGACACCCGTGCCGCCCTCAAGGACGCCGCCGACGAAGCGGAACGGATTCTCTCCACGGTGGCCGAGGCGCTCGCCGACGGTGAGTGGGAGGAACACTCGGCCCGGGTCTGGCACGAGCGCGCGCTGCGGCTGGGACGCCTGGTCGACCAGGCCCGTTCCGCGATCGGCTGGAGCCGTGAAAGCATGCGGGGCAATCACCGCGGGCTCGGCGCGGGCGGCATCTCCCGGCCCGGCAAGGGGTACGACGACGCGCTGGCCGTCCTGGACCAGGTCGCCGTACACATCGCCGGTGTGACCCGCACCGTGCTGGAGATCGCGCACGACGACGAGGCGGCCCGCACCGACCTCCAACTCACCGGCCCCTACGCCGACTTCCTGCGCCATACCTCCCAAGCGATCGGGCTCTACGGCCAGACCCGATTCGCGGAAACCGACACTGAGCGGCCGGCCCACAAGGCCCTGCGCGACGCCGTCGACGAACTCCGCCGCAGCCTCGACGAACTCCACCGAAAGCTGCCCGGCACCGTCCGCGATGATCCCGACGCACTGGCCACACACGGCGCACTGCTGGTCCAGGCACGTCGGCTGGCCGATCAGCTCGTGCAGGACTGACACCGTGGCACAAGGAAGGCGATCGTCGTGTCCAGAGGGCGTGCGGTACAGCGACGGACAGATCCGGGGCAAAGTGGTAGCGGGTTCGCGTCAGCCGCCTGGGCAGACGTATCGGCCAAGACATGACGGGCGCTCACAGCCAGACCCGGGCAAGGTCCAGGGTCGGGCAGACCGGGCCGTGCCTTCACTCCCCGCGAGCCCCCGGGGACTTTCGCGAGAGGGCACCACGGGTGGCCACTGCTCATGGCCGTCCGGGCCCCCGCTGAAAGAAGTCGCCGAGGGCGGATGCCAGCGCTTCGGGCGCCTGTTCGGCGACGTGATGTCCCGAGTCGATGCCGTGGCCCCGGACATCGTCGGCCCACCGGCTCCACACCTCGCGCGGATCTCCGTACAGTTCTTCCAGGTCGTCCTGAAGGGACCAGAGGATCAGTGCCGGACAAGCGATACGAGTACCGGCAGTTCGATCGGCCTCCTCCTGCCCTCGGTCGACGGTGAGGCCGGCGCGATAGTCCTCAAGCATCGCCCGCACGACGTCGGGATTGCGCGTGGCCCGCCGCCACTCGTCGTAGTTCTCCCGTCCCATCACCTCGGGGTCACCGCAGTACCAACTGTCGGGATCGGCGGTGATGACTCGCTCGGGGATGTCGGGCTGGGCGAAGAAGAACCAGTGCCACCACCGGGTGGCGAACTCGGCGGTGATCCGCGACAGATGCTCCGTCACCGGCAGACAGTCCACGAACGCCACTCGCGAGACGATCTCGGGATGGTCGAGCGTGAGGCGCAGCGCCACAGCGCCCCCACGGTCGTGCCCGACCAGCGCGAACCGGTCATGTCCGAGGCGGCGCATCACGGCCACCACGTCCCCAGCGACCGCCCGCTTGGAATAACCCACGTGGTCCGCCGTGAAGCGCGGACCCCTGGAGCGCCCGTACCCCCGCAGGTCAGGACAGACCACAGTGTGACCCGCTTGGACGAGCAGCGGAGCGACCCGGTGCCACGTCGCCGATGTACGCGGATGACCGTGCAACAGCACCACCGGCGGACCAGCACCCCCGAAACGCACGAAGACGGAAGCCTCACCGACGTCGACCTGCGCCGTCTCGAAACCCTCGAACATCTGGCCTCCCCAGCACTCGGCTCATGTACCGCGTCCTGCCGTCGGCGCGCTGCCGCCACTCCCGATCGCACCGGCGGAACGCCGGGCGTCGGTGGAACAGTCAGGACCCGACCCGCGTTCCGGGGCTGCTGTCGTAAGCCTTTTGCACGAGGGGCTGGCGGTGCCCGTCGTTGAGCTGCCGGTTCCACAGGGCATCGACCTGTTCGCGGGCCTGCGGCTCCAGTTCAGTGGGGAGCAGGTGCCGGTAGCGGCGGTCCTCGCCCAGCAGGACCTGCACGGTCCGCTCGTAGACCGGTTCGGGGTCGTACTGCTCGTGCGGGAAGGCGAGTGCCGTGTAGTCGTAGAGACGGTCGGCGGGGTTGTCGCGCCATTCCTTCCACGTCTCGAACATGGTGTCGTTGAAGCCGGTGAGGAAAGGGCCGGGGTTGATCGTGGCCACCGTGACACCGAACTCGGCGAGTTCCTGGTCCAGCGCGTCCGCGAACGCCTCCACCGCGTGCTTGGAGCCCGCGTAGGCGCCGGTGAACGGGTCGACGGTGAGTCCGGCGACCGAGGACATGAAGACGATCCGTCCGCTGCGGCGGGCCGCCATCTGCCGGGCGATGCCCTGGGTGAGCAGGACGGGGCCGAAGATGTTCACCTCGAACTGGCGGCGCAGCCGTTCCTCGGGGATGTCGGCGGTCGCGCCGCCTTCGGAGACGCCGGCGTTGTTGAGGAGGACCTCGACGCCCCAGGTCCAGGCGTTCTCCCGGTCGCCGGGGTCGGCCACGTCCAGTTTCTCGACCCGCAGCTCCGCACCCCGCTGTCGGGCCTCGGCCCGTACCGCGCCGACCTGGGCGATGATCTCCACGCCCGCGATCACCTCGTGCCCGACCGCGGCGAGCCGTAGCGCCACCTCTTTTCCAAAGCCGCTGCCCGCACCGGTGATAAGTATCGGTCCCGCCATGTCGTCGCGCCCTTCCCTTTCTGGTGTCCGGTCTCTCCGGACACCAGATGCCTTGGTCTGCGTGCACCCGTCGAAAAGCGGCCGGAACGGAAGGCGCTGGAGGCCGCGGGTGTCCCTGCGAAACACCGATCGCTCCGGCCGCACGGATACTCCTGCCCCGCAAATACGCCTCTACCGGCCAGATCGGTGAATTCAGCGGATCAGTGTGTGCCATGACATGCCGAAGGCCCCGTCGACGGTGGCCGACGGGGCCCATGAGCTGCGCTTTTTACCAGCGGTACCAGCGGCCCTTACGGCCGCCGCTGCCGGCGGGCCGGACCACGAAGCCCAGCGCCCAGACCACCAGAACGATGACGGCGATCCACCACAGCGCCTTGAGAGCGAAACCGGCGCCGAAAAGGATCAGCGCGAGGAGCAGAACTACAAGCAGGGGAACCATGATTCATCAACCTCCGCCCCTTCATCTGCCCCGCGTTTCCCGCTTCACGCCCTGGAATTTCGAGCGCGTATTTCCGCGATTCCAGGGAATTCGGATTTTCCATCGGGCGGCCGGATGAGAGCCCAGGAGTAGTGTGGTGGAAACCACCGTGCCGAGCGTTCCAACCCCCGACGGACTGGCGGGGCCTCGCCGAGACGGATGCGGTCGGAGCGCACAGAAAGCGTTCATCCTGCTGTTGCACCTGAGGCGGCGCCATGACGCCCACCGTGAACGTCGTCGAAGCACTGCCGTGGATCGAGGACGCCGACAAGGTCGCCCCCAAGGATGCCCGTGTGCTGTCCCGGCTGTTCCTGGACCGGCTGCCCTCGCTGGAAGAGGGCACCGGCGAGTATCAGTACGTCCGCAACACCCTGATCGAGATGAACCTGTCCCTGGTCAGGTTCGCGGCCCGCCGGTTCCGCAACCGGGGCAGCGGCGACATGGAGGACGTCGTCCAGGTCGGCACGATCGGTCTGATCAAGGCCATCGACCGCTTCGACCTGACGCGCGAGGTCGAGTTCACCTCCTTCGCGATTCCTTACATCACCGGCGAGATGAAGCGCTTCTTCCGCGACACCACCTGGGCCGTCCACGTACCCCGACGCCTGCAAGAGCTCCGCGTCGACCTCGCCAAAGGCAAGGAATCACTCACCACCACGCTCGGCCACAGCCCCACCTTGAAGGAACTCGCCGCCCATCTCGGGCTGACCGAGGGCGAGGTCGTCGAGGGTCTCATGGCCGCCAACGGCTATGTCGCCGGCTCCATCGACACCCCGGGCGGCGACACCGAGACCGGCGAAAGCGGGCCGACGTACACGGACACCATGGGCCTCGACGACCCGGCCCTGGAGCTGTTCGAGGACCTGAACGCGCTCGGCCCGCTGCTCCGTCAACTCGACGAGCGGGAGCGGGCCATCATCGAGATGCGCTTCGGGCAGGAGCTGACCCAGGCCGAGATCGGCAGCGCGCTGAACGTCTCCCAGATGCAGATCTCCCGCCTGCTCAACCGCATCCTGGCCAAGCTCCGCACCGGTCTCCTGGACGCGTAGTCCCTGGTTGCCGCGCTGTCGCCGCTATCGAACGGGCGGCTGCCGGAGTGCCGGGACCAGCGCACGGCGACGAGGGCCAAGGCCGTCACAAGAACGGCGATGCCGATCACCAGCAGGTAGCCCAGGCCGTTCGCGGTCACCCCGACGATTCCCAGCACGAGGGCGATCAGGAGAAACAGCAGGAAGAGAACCTGTTCTGTCTCCTGAGCGCTGGTGCAGAACGGGTGCCCCGGAGATCGACGATGACACCATCACCGAACCCGGCAAAAGGTGCGCTTCAGGTGGGTCGGACGCGATGCCGGGGGTAGCCGGACCCTGGGAGCCGATCGGCTCCCGGAATACCGGACTAGGCGAAGGCGGGCTCATGGACGCGATTGTGCTGCTGAAGGAAGATCACCAGACGGTAGAGAAGCTCTTCAAGGAGTTCGAGCAGGCCGGGGACCGCGCCTACAAGACCAAGCGGAAGATCGCCGACAAGGTGATCGAGGAGCTGACGGTCCACACCTGGATCGAGGAGAAGATCTTCTACCCCGCCGCCCGTGCCGCCGTGCCGGACACCACCGATCACGTACTGGAGAGCGTCGAGGAGCACCACGTCGTGCTGTGGATGCTGTCTGAGCTGGCGGGCCTGGACCCGGAGGACGAGCGCTTCGACGCCAAGATGACCGTCCTCATGGAGAACGTGCGGCACCACGTCGAGGAAGAGGAGAAGGAGTGGTTCCCGCAGGTCCGCTCCGCTCTCGGCCGCAACCGGCTGGGTGAGCTGGGCGAACAACTCGCCGCCGCCAAGCCCGACGCTCCTCACGACCCCCTGCTGGTGCCCAGCGCGCACGAATGACGGACACGCGCCCACGAAGGGCAGCCACGACGGCAGAACCGACCAGCGGCCTTTCCGAGGAGCGACGGCATGACGAGTGAGCAGTCCGGCAACACGACCTCATCGGGCCGGTCCGTGACGATGCCCGTGGCGGACAGCGCGGGGTGGGACGCGATGGATGTGCGGGCGGTGGACACCGTCCGGGTGCTGGCGGCCGACGCGGTGCAGAAGGTCGGCAACGGGCATCCCGGCACGGCGATGAGCCTCGCCCCGCTGGCGCATCTGCTGTTCCAGAACGTCATGCGGCACGACCCGGCCGACGACCAGTGGCTGGGCCGCGACCGGTTCGTGCTCTCCTGCGGGCACTCCAGCCTGACCCTCTACATCCAGCTCTACCTGACCGGCTACGGCCTTGAGCTGTCGGACCTGGAGGCGTACCGCACCTGGGGTTCGGCCACCCCCGGGCACCCCGAACACCGGCACACCCGTGGCGTGGAGATCACCACCGGCCCGCTGGGCCAGGGGCTCGCCAGTGCGGTCGGCATGGCGATGGCGGCCCGGCGGGAGCGCGGTCTGCTCGACCCCGACGCCGACCCCGGCAGCAGTCCCTTCGACCACCAGGTCTACGTCATCGCCTCCGACGGCGACATGATGGAGGGCGTCACCGCCGAGGCCGCGTCGCTCGCCGGGCACCAGGAGCTGGGCAACCTCGTCGTCTTCTACGACTCCAACCACATCTCGATCGAGGACGACACCGACGTCTCCTTCAGCGAGGACGTACCCGCCCGCTTCGCCGCCTACGGCTGGCACGTGCAGACCGTCGACTGGACACGCACGGGCGAGTACGTCGAGGACGTGGACGCCCTGCTGGCCGCGGTGCGCGCCGCGCGCGACGAGGACGGCCGGCCCTCGCTGATCATGATGCGCACGCTGATCGGCTGGCCCGCGCCCACCAAGCAGAACACCGGCAAGGCCCACGGCTCCGCGCTGGGCGAGGACGAGGTCGCCGCGACCAAGCGGCTGCTCGGCTTCGACCCCGAGCAGCACTTCGCCGTAGAGGACGCCGTGCTGGCCCGCACCCGCCAAGCCGCCGACCGCGGGCGCCAGGCGCATGCCGCGTGGGACGAGGGGTTCGGGGCCTGGCGGGCGGCCCATCCCGAGCGGGCTGAACTGCTGGACCGCCTTCAGGCGCAGCGGCTGCCGGACGGCTGGACCGAGGCCCTGCCCGCCTTCCCCGCCGACCCCAAAGGGATGGCCACCCGCGCCGCGTCGGGCGAGGTGCTCAGCGCGCTCGCCCCGGTACTGCCGGAACTGTGGGGCGGCTCGGCCGACCTGGCCGGGAGCAACAACACCACCATGGACGGCGAGCCGTCCTTCGTGCCCCCCGACCGCCAGACCAAGGACTGGAAGGGCGGACCCTACGGCCGCACCCTGCACTTCGGCATCCGCGAGCACGCCATGGGCGCGATCCTCAACGGCATCGCCCTGCAGAGCCTGACCCGCCCCTACGGCGGCACGTTCCTGACCTTCTCGGACTACATGCGCCCCGCCGTCCGCCTGGCCGCACTGATGAAACTGCCCACCACCTACGTATGGACCCACGACTCCATCGGCCTCGGCGAGGACGGCCCCACCCACCAGCCCGTGGAACACCTGGCCGCACTGCGCGCCATCCCCGGCCTCGACGTGGTCCGCCCCGCCGACGCGAACGAGACCACCGCCTGCTGGCGCACCGTCCTGGAACACCGGGACCGCCCTGCCGCGCTGATCCTGACCAGGCAGAACGTGCCCGTCCTCGACCGCGGCAACGGTGCCTGCGCTCCCGCCCGGGACGCGGCCCGCGGCGGATACGTCCTCACCGACACCGCACACGACACCACGCCTGACGTCATCCTCGTGGCGACCGGCTCCGAGGTGCACATCGCCCTGGAGGCGAGCGGGCTGCTGGCGGCCGACGGTCTCCCTGTGCGGGTCGTGTCGATGCCCTGCCGGGAGTGGTTCGCCGCCCAGCCCCCGGCCTACCAGGACGAGGTGCTCCCGCCGTCCGTACGAGCCCGGGTCAGCGTCGAGGCCGCGGTGGGACAGGGCTGGCGCGACGTGGTCGGCGACGCCGGACGGATCGTCGGCCTGGAGCACTACGGCGCCTCCGCCGACTACGAGCGCCTGTACTCCGAGTTCGGCATCACCCCCGAGGCCGTCGCCACAGCCGCCCGCGACAGCATCCACGACGCCGAACGCGCCCCGCGCCCCGGCGGGCACCACCAGACGTCCGCGCCGACCGACGGCGGCACCGGCGACCGTCCCTGACAGCGCGCACACGGACGGTCTGTCCGGCTTCCGCCGTACCCGGTACCCGCCCGTAGGACTGCTCCAAAACGCCCGCCTCCGCAGGGGACGGGCGGGCCGCGCGGCTCTCGCGCGACCGATGCCCAGCACCTCCTGGAGGTTCGTATGCCCGACGCCACCGCGATGCCCGACG